>NZ_JBSLYH010000002.1:0-353796 GCF_055793305.1 Calyptranema fuscum S582 | reverse complement strand
TTGAGATGGGCAGTCAGGTTGCTTAATTCTGGACTCATGATGTTTGAGAGCCGTACTTCGTGCGGCTCTCAAACATCATTTACCTCATACCCGCTGCTTACAGCCAATTTCCGACCAAAATGTAGGGTGCCCAGTAATAGGGGTGTCCTCGGAATCGGGGAGATTGCAGCACTGATAGTTGGGCGCGGCGTAGGGCTTCTGCTTTGGTGACATTCTGACCAAGTTCGGCATAAAACTGGCTCATCAGAATGGCAGTCGCTTCATCGCTAATACTCCATAGGGTTGCCAGGGTGCTGCGTGCCCCTGCTCGGACTGCGACTCCTGCTAGACCTAAGGCGGCAAGTTTGTCTCCCGCTGCCGTTTGACAGGCGCTTAAAACCAACAGTTCGATCGGACCCGAACGGCTGGTTTCAGAGGTTTGCAGAAGGGTGTTGAGCTGATTGATAGTAATGCGTCCATCCCAGGTGAGGATGAAGGTGTCTTCTAACGCAGAGCTAAATTTGCCATGGGTTGCCAGATGAACAATCGGTTCAGGCGCATCATCGATTGCCGTTTGTAGAGCGTCTGCGGTGAATTGATCGTTGAGTAAGATGCGACTGGGCAATTCTGCTTGAATTTGTTCGAGTTCTGGAATGACGTTGGGTAATGCAGTGAAGCCTTGACGGGCTTCGCTGAGTCCGGCAGTAATGATGCCCAGCCGTTTTTCGGTCAGGGGATGGGGGGCAAGTAGTTGCAAGCCTGGGGTGAGTGCCACACTATATCGTTCAATCAAGTAGCGTTGACCATCATGCAGCACTGCCATCGGCAGGTTTCGCAAAACACCATCTAAGACAAACACCAGTGTTTCAACGCCACTATCGGATAGATCTGTAGCAACCGGACGAATCAACCAGTTATACAGTTGTTGTGCTTGTGGTAAGAACTGTCGTCGCGAGCGATTGGTTAACTGTTGCCGCAAGTTCAGTGCCAGCTCTTCCACCTGAGCCTGAGAAACGGCAGTCGCGTAGTGTCTTAGCGGTTGATGGGGTAAGCGAATAATGACTTCTAAGCGGTCTGCCAGAATAATGGGATACAAAACGGCGGCTTGTTGATCAATCTGGTCGATGTCAATCGGTTGAGCATCCAAACATGCTTGCCGAAAGAAGTTATCCAGTTCTGCCAGTTGCAGCGATTCAATCACGTTTCTGGCTTTTTCTAGATGATCGGGATTGGTATCTCCTGCCCCTGGGGTCAACAACAAGCTAACAAGTTCTCGATGAATCGGTTCGACGCTGTCTTGAAAAGATAGTTGAACTTCGGGGTTAATGGCAACCAGATCGTTGCGCAATGATTGCAAAATATCGATCGCTTCCGAATAAGCGGCGATCGCCTGGTCATAGCGATCGGGGCTAGTTTCTGCATCTGCTTGCGCCTTAAAAATCCGTCCCATCTGCCACTGCCAGCGGTAGGAAATATCAGTAGCATTGGTTTCTTCCGCGAGCAATAAGGCTTGTTGCGTCAATCCTTCAGCATCTTGCCATTGGCGGGTCTGTTCATACAATTTGCCCAACATACCAACGGCGTAAGATTCAGCCCGACGATTGCCCAGATCACGCGCGTGCTGAATGGCGGTGATTAGAATCGGAGCAATTTCCTGGGGAGGTGGGAGAGCCGTTGTTGGCAGGGGTGGCAAGGGTTGTATGGGCTGAACCGGAGTTGGCATCGCATAGTCGGGCAGGTAAAGACTTTCGACGGGACCTCGAATTTCTGCATCACTAGCGCCGCGTGTACCTCGGGTTGGGTCATCAGAAAACATGACATCACTGCTACCCCGGTTCGCTTGCCACTCTCCCCCTGCCCAGAGCATTAGATTTTGAACAAAGTTAACTCGGGCATAGAGGGCAGATTCATGGGCAGGCAAAGCTTCAACTCGACTGCGCAGGGGGTTGAGTAAGGCTTCGGCATCATTCACCCGGCGCTGTTGAATCAACAGACTGAACAAATTCAGTTGCGATCGCACTTGATCGATCTCGGAATTCGCACTGGCGGCGGCTTGGCGATAGAAATCTAAAGCAGCTTCAATATCATTTTGGGCGCGGGCAGTGTTGCCCAGGCTCAATTGCGCCGCACTGATTTCTGCGGGTAGCTGCAAGCGTTGGGCGACATCCAGGCTGGTTTGCAGGACATCACGAGATTGGGGTAAATCACCAACCACTTGCAAAGCATTCCCCAGACTTCGCAAACCAACAGCTTTGGTCAGCGAATCAGGCTGATGTTGCAAGGTGTCTGACAGGGGCGTCAGAAGCGCGATCGCCCGTCGATAAAACCCCAAACGTTGTAAGGCTTGTGCCTGATTGATTCGACTTTGTACCGCACGGTTGATATCGCCCAGTTGGTCATAGAGTGAACTGGCATGTTCCCAAGTGCTTAAAGCCGCTTCGGTCTGTCCTTGAGCCAATTGCAAACTACCCTGTACTTCTAAAACAGATGCTTGCAGCGGTAAGCGATCGGTGGCGTCAAGCTGGTCTAACAGCATCAGACTGGTGGCGATCGCCTGGTTGGCGGCATTCCATTGATTCAATCGTTGATAGACCAGTGCCAGATTGCGAGATGCCATCACCTGTTCGGGGATATTGCCTGCGGCTTGTGCAGCTTGAATCACCTGTTGCAAAACGGATGCGGCTTCATTGAATTGTCCCGCTTCGTAGAGTTGCTGTCCTCTTTGTAAAAGCGCACTGTCAGCTATCTGGGAATGATGGGGAGTGGGATTGGATAGATCATTGTGTGTTTCACTAATCGACGCTTGTAAGACTGAATCGCGGATTGCTCCAGCGGACGGTGACACGACGATTGGAGCAGTGGTTGACAGTGAAGAAGGCGATCGCGAGGGTTGCCAGAATGCGAGACCTGGCGTGCAGATCAGACACAATCCCAGACTGAAGATTGCCAATGCCATATATTTGACTCTACGCCAGAGTCGCATGGGAGATTTCGTAGTGGAATGCGTATCGGGTAGCATTGATCTTCTCCTAATTAACCCCATCTCAAGGCGTGATTGATATCTGGTTGATGTTAAGTGCTGGACGTTGAGCCAGCTAACATTCAATACTTAAAATGAACGGTTTAGAACGCACTATAGTGAACTGAAAAGTAAATACCGTTTTCTTGTAATGTATCTCCCTGATCGTCGATGTCTACGAGGGGAATGCCCCAGTCAAGCCGTGCATTGAAGCGATCGCCCTGTTGCCATTGCAAGCCTAACCCTAACCCAACTAAGGTATTTGGGTCGGGGTTATCGCGACCCACATTCCAACCCAACCCCAGGTCAAAAAATGGCGCGATTTGCAACAATCCTCGAATCTGGCGATTGCGATAAATCGGGATGCGGGTCTCTGCCCGAATTAAGACTCCATTGTCGGTGAGAAACAGGTTTTGGCGATAGCCCCGAACCGTATCAATGCCGCCAAAGCCAATCTGTTCTAAGGGCACCAGCGCACTATCTGCCAGTTGAGCTTCTGCCTGCACCAGCAGCAAGGTATCGGGTGCCAGTAAGCGTATCCATTGCCCTTGCCCATACCAGGAGAAAAAGCGGCTATCGGGGGCATTGTCGTTAATCGTGGAATCCAACGCGTCCAGCCCCAGGCTAAATTGCGATCGCACCGCAAAGACTTGCCGACTGCCCCGCTGCGTCCATTCCTGGACAAATCGCAATGCCGATACGCGAATCCGACCGTCATCATCGGCTCCCAGGGTCGGCAGGGGAATGGGTTCGCCTAAGAGATCTTCTAAAAATAGGCTGCGGCTTTCTTGCCGCGATGCGACTAAACTCAACGCCAATTCTTCCGTTGGGGTTTGAAAGATGGGTTGACGATAGCTCAGTTCGTAGGTGTAACTTTGCGAATTGATATCCAACACATCAAATGGATCTTCGATCACATGGCTATCGGTAAAGCCATAGCTAAAGCGAAGGGTGCCGTTGCGGGGATTGATGGGAATCGTGTAGCTGGTGTTGATTTCATCGCTGCCGTTGGTATTGGTATAGCCAACGCTGAGGGCATCTCCTAAGCCCAACAGATTTGCCTGGTTAAGTTCGATAGTGCGTTGATCGGTACCGACAGCAGGCGATCGCGCATTATCCAGGGTTAAATCAACGCTAAAGCTATCGGCTTCAGTCACCGCGACGGTCAAAATATCGGTTCCCGGTTCTACTCCAGATGATAAGTCAGCCGAAATACTGGCAATCAATGGGTCTAATTGCAACAGTTGCAAGGCTTCAACCAGACGATGAATATTGAGCGGTGGTGTGGTGGCGATCGCCAAACGACGGCGCACATAGTCTGCTTGCAAACGCCGATTGCCTGTAATTTGAATATCGGTCACCCGTCCCTCGATTACCTGAATCACCACCACGCCATGGTCTGGAACCTGCGGCGGCACATAGGCACCCGAGTTAACATAGCCCGCATCCAGATAAAGCTGGGTAATCGCTGAGCGGGCTTGATAGAGTTCGGCAAGGGTAAGCGATCGGTTGGTAAACGGTGCCAGGGCAGCGGTTAATTCATCAGAACTAAATACGGTGCTGCCAACCACGTTAAACCGATTCACAAAAATCGTCACGTCTGTATCACCAGGAGCAAGTTCTGGGACAGGTGAAGTCGGTGGGGGTGATGGTAATAATTCTTCTGCGGGTGGCAAAGCTGGCAAAGGTTCCAACTCTGGAAGAGGGTTGCGATCGGGCAGTTGGGCAAGGTTTCCCTCATCCCCTAACCCCTTTTCCCTGGGGAGAAGGGGTATTGGAGATCTTTCAGAATCTTGATGAAGTTGGGAGGGTGACGATCCCCCTAAATCCCCCTTAACAAGGGGGACTTCCGATCCTGTTCCCCCTTTTTTAAGGGGGGGTAGGGGGGATCTGATCCCACTGGATAGATCTGACGATCCCCCTAAATCCTCCTTGTTAAGGGGGACTTCCGATCCTGTTCCCCCCTTTTCAAGGGGGGGTAGGGGGGATCTGACTCCACTGTATAGATCTGACGATCTCCCTAAATCCCCCTTAACAAGGGGGACTTCCGATCCGCTGCTGCTGTTTTGTGACGGCAACACTACCAAGGGTTGCTCCCCAGCAAAGCCAGAGGAACGAGTCCTGCCGATTAGGGTTGGATCAATATGTTCCGATCGGGCAACGAAACCGTGGGTCAGAATTGCGACGCATACCAGCCCATTGGCAACTTTGAGCAATCCATACCGATGGTTTCCGCGATCAATCATTACGCCTCCGATCTAACACAGGTGACTATCAACAGGAATGAACCTACTCCCGATCTGCGCCAAAAGCAGAGCAGGTTTCAGGTTGACTATGGAGATTTTGAGGGGATGAGCTGCCATTGGGTTGAGCTGCCAAGATCACCTGCCCATCTGCCTGTCTCACCAGGGTTTGTACTTCTACAATTTGCCTGGGGATCGGGGATACGTCAGGGGGTGGAGCTTCAGTGGCGATCGCATCCGGTGTATCAACCTGGAACGACTGTGCCGACTCAGGAGCTAATGTATCCCAATCCACCACCACCGCTTCTCCGGGTAAACCTTCGGTTGGGCTGGCTGGCAAGCCGCCTCGACCCGTTACCACTAAACTGCCGCGATTACGGGCGATCGCTCCCTGAGCAGAACAGCCTTGTGCCAATAACCGCGACACATCCACTAAGCCCGATGGCAATACAATCGCGCCCTGACTCGGATCAAGCCCCGGTGTCCGAATCACGACTTCGCCATTCAGCGTGGGATTGGTTCGCGAAATTGCCGTAATATCATTCGTGGGTAAATTTGCTGGATCCAGTTGCGTTGGGTCGTCCGTGCCAAGTAAGGCGGCTAACTCCTCCCGACTACGAGGGATCAGACCAAACAATCCTTGAGTGGTAATTTCTACCCGTCCCCCCTGTCCGCTAAAAGCATTGGCAGTAATATCGCTGTTTTCATCTGGCACGGCGGCAACAAACGGCGAGTTGATCACAATATTGCCCCCATCCCCACCCGCATTTGCTGTACCTGCTGTGGTGGAAATGCGGCTATTTTGTTGCATCGCCAGAATGCTATCTAGGTGCAGAGTGATATTGCCACCTGTATTGCTGACGGTTTCAGCCGTTAACACGCCCCGATTTGCCAGCACCAATGCATTTGCCTGAACAAACAGATCCCCCGCCGTCCCTGTCCCTCGGCTATTCACCCCAACCCGAGCGCCATCGCGAATTTCAAATGACTCTGGCGTACGGATGAAAATACTACCGCCATCGCCCGTTGCCTGCGAAATTAACGTACCTGCCAAAATTCCACTGGCGCGACCTTCTACCACGAGCGCCTGATCAACATTTAAGATCATATCGCCTGCATCTCCCGCTCCTTCAGTGCTGGCAAGAAGCTGAGCACCATTGGTAATCGAGAGATTAGGTGTGAAGATGATCAAAGTACCACCATTTCCAGTCGAACCTTCATCAGTTTGCACTCTGGCACTACTGCGGCGATCGTCAAGTCCAGGACCATCAAAACCTATGCCATCAAACAGGGCGGATTGAGTTGCTCGAATCGTGACATCCCCTGCATCACTGCCTCCACCAGTAGAGGTCGAAATCGTACCGCCATTCAAGACTTGCAAAACAGGAGTAGTGACACTGACGGTGCCACCCTGCCCATCAGCACTACTCGTTAGTTCGCTGCCGATGCCACTAGGACGGGTGTCGTCAATCACATCGATGCCATTGCCATCCAGATCACGAATGGCAACGCCATCTAACACAATTGATTGGCTAGCATTCACTGTCACTCGTCCGGCATTACCTTGACCAAAGGAGCTGCTAAGGATACTGCCGCCATTTACTAACCGCAAATCTCCGGTTGAAACTGTCACGGTACCGCTATTCCCTCTGGCTCCATCATCAATGCGGCTGAAAATCAGCGAGGGTTGCAGCGTATCTGCGATCGCCTGGGGTTGCAGTCCCGATAATAAAATCGAATCGCTTGCCGTCACCCGAACATTGCCTGCATCTCCAATATTGCCCGCACCGATAGAAGACCCAATTTGCCCACCTTGTGTCAGGTTCAGGGTCGTGGCAGTTACAGACACATTGCCCAGATCTGCGCGTACAGGGCTATTGGCACTTAAGCTAGCGTTGCCTAAAAAGGCGTAACGCAAATCGATCGAATCTGCATTGACGACCACCCGCCCCACCGTTCCTGAGCCAACGTAAATATCAGTGGCGATCGTGCTTTGATTGGCAGTTAAACGATTGGCTCGAATGAATAAATCTCCGGTACGACCTGCACCAATCACGGTGGATTCAACATTGCCGCCCAGAGAAATCACCGGAGCCGTTAGCCGAATATCGCCCCCGGTTCCTGATGTGGTCACACTTTGAATCGTACTCAAGCTAAAGGGATCGGTGCCCAGAGGCGCATCGCCCTGGATAATGGCAGTGTTGCTATCGAAGGTAATGCTGCCCCCGTCAAAGCCCCAGGCACTAATAGAGAAGGGGTTAGGGGTAAACGGAATGACAATATCCTGGTCTGCCAGCAGGGTAACATCCCCACTATTGGCACTGGGGATAAAGCTACTGTCATACCCAGAGACATCTATCGAATTCACCGTGATGCCACCGCGTGAATCCATCACCACTGACCCACCACCATTGGGATCATTGGCAAAGATATCGCCGATCGCAATATCGCCCGATAGTTCTAGATTGGGTTGATAGTCGTTGCTGAGAAAGACCAATCCACCCGGTGTGGTGATGGTGTTAATTGTGATGTTGGCACTGGTGCCAGTACCATTGGTGGCGGGTAGCGTGCCAAAGCCGCTGGTATCCCCCGTTGTTCCGGTGGGAGTAACCGCAGTGATTCCGGCACGGATATCCAGCGTCGGTTCCGTGCGACCATTAATCGCAAGCGATCGCCCATTCGACAAAGGTACCGTCTCGCTTAGCCCCGCTGTCGTATCTGCCCCAGTAATCGTAATGCTATTGGCAGTCACACTACCCCCTGCCAGAATATGGAGCGATGCCCCGGTGTAATTGTTAAACCGAACATTGCCACTGGCACGAATGACTGGATCGTAGGGACTGTAGAGATTTCCCAGACTGCCATCTAATTGCTGGATCTGGACATTGCCACCACTGGCAAAATGGGCATCGGCACTGATCGTCCGGGCAGAGCGAAGAATAAGATTGCCACCGGCTACCAGCTCACTATCTGGATGATTCAGCGTATTGATATCAACCGATTGGTTGCCCTGGAGCAACAGCCGATTGCCAGCCGATGCCGTAAATGATTGGGTTGCACTATCTCGCACCCGCAGAACATCCGATGCAAACAGATTGAGATTGCCACCTGCCCGAATCTGTCCCTGGATATCCAACGTTTGTGCTGCGAAGGTAAGATCCTGTCCGACCCTCAGCGATCCCCTGCTGCGAAGGGTACCCTGATTGGGCAACCAACTGCCCAACCCCAACGGTGACGCGATCGCCAACAGGGGGGGAGCATTGGCATCCGTGGCACTAAAGGCATAGCCATTGGGAAATACGATGCGATCGCCGGTCGTTGCCGCAAACGAACCTTGGATATCAAGCTGAGCCTGGGGCCCGAACACAATGCCGTTGGGGTTCAACAAAAACAGGTCGGCATTCCCTAAAACGCCTAGCCTGCCATAGATATCGGAGCGACTATTGCCCGTCACCCGCCCGATGATGGTGTGGATGGCGTTGGGATTGGCAAAGTAAACCGACTGCCCCCGCCCGACATTAAAATCCAAAAAGCTATGAAATAAATTGCTACCCCGAATCGCACCGCCATCAATCCGAGTAATACGACCCTGCCGAGTTAATGCACGGGGCACCACAATGGAACCTTCAGAGCCAAGCGAGCTATCAGGACGAATTTGGGCGATCGCAATCGGGGGAATCACAACCCCAATGCCGACCGCTCCGGTTAACACGACAACGCTTAAACCACAACGCTGAAACCAGTGCTGCATCATCTTGTACTCCAGGGGGATAGAGAAGAGAATAGCGATCGCACCACGACAACTTTTAGGAAACTTTGCCAGCGTACCAGACTTTTTTCGACTATAGGAAATTCCTATATCTTCCTTAACGTGTTATGTGACATAAAGCACTCACATTCAGGTTAGGCATGGGTAAAAGTCCTACCATAGCGCTGTGTGGGTTGATTCAGTACGGTGTGGTGGCGCGCTCCGCGCGCCACCACACCGTTTCTGTCACCGCTATACGATAGCAGCCGAGAGGCGAGTTGAACGGGGTGCAGGGGTGGAACCCCTGCTGGGGGCACAGCCCCCATACCCCTACTGTCCTAACCACCTACTCATCCTAGTGGCAGATATTTTTTGAGAGGCGCGCTCCGCGCGCCTCTCAAAAAATATCTGCCCTATCTGGGCTTTAAATCGATATCAATGGCTATGGGGAGTAAATTGGGTATTCCAAAATTGCTACCGGGTTGACACAACAGACCATTGAGAAGAAGTATAAAGAAAACGAAAAAGGCAACTACAAATTAGCGCTTGACCTGGAAAATACGGTAATCGCTTCTACATTCGGCTGAGTACACCTGCAAAACTGAGACTATGCAACTAACGCCCCAGGAAAAAGATAAACTGCTGATCTTCACGGCTGCTCTGTTGGCAGAACGTCGTAAGGCTAAGGGTCTGAAGCTCAATTACCCAGAATCGGTTGCCTATATCTCTGCCGCTATTTTAGAAGGAGCCAGAGAAGGGCGGACGGTAGCTGACCTGATGACCTATGGCACCACGTTGCTCAATCGCGAAGAGGTTATGGATGGCATCGCCGAGATGCTCCATGAAGTGCAGGTAGAGGCAACGTTTCCGGATGGAACCAAACTTGTAACCGTCCATGATCCCATTCGCTAGCGCTTGAGTTTAATCGCTCAACCCCATAGCAGGAGAGGTGGAGATAATGTCAGATGCCAACAAAGCACTTGTACGTCGCTATTACGAGGAGGTTTGGAACCAACAAAAGCTTGACCTGCTAGCGGACATGATTCATCCCAACCATATCCGCTATGATTCAGGTCTGCCAACGAAGCTACTGGGTGCAGAAGGGGTACGACAGTTTATCCAAACGTATATCACGGCTTTTCCTGACCTGCAATTTACGATCGAAGATATGGTGGCAGAGGGCGATCGCGTTGCCGTTCGTTGGACGGTCAATGGTACGCATCACGGTAGCCTAAAAGACATTCAAGCCACCGGAAATCCGATTACGATTCCTGGTCTGAGCATGATTCGGATTGAGCAGGGCAAAATGATGGAGCACTGGACCAGTTGGGATACCTTGTTGCTTTTAACAGAATTAGGCTTTTGGGGAACGTAGAATCTATCTCAATTCCCATTGGCGTTACCAATTCTCAAGCTAGATTGCTACGTACCGCATGGTTTGGGAGTGTGTAAGTTGATTAAGTACACGGGGTGCAGGGGGCGGTGCCACCTGCGTGGGGGTTCTACCCCCACACCCCACACTTAACCTAAGCGGGTACCGCTATATATTCAGATCAATCAGATCACTACAAAAGAGAGGGGGAGTATGATTCCTGGAGAATTATGGGTTGAAGCCGGTGAGATCGAGTTAAACCAGGGGCGACCCACTATCACCCTGAAGGTTGCCAATACAGGCGATCGCCCGATTCAAGTTGGGTCTCACTTTCACTTTTACGAAGTGAACAAAGCCCTCCAGTGCGATCGCGAAAAAGCAAAAGGAATGCGCTTAGATATTCCTGCCGGAACTGCCGTTCGGTTTGAACCCGGTGACGAACGTGACGTGACCCTGGTTGCGTTAGCGGGTAGCCGTGAAGTTTATGGCTTAAACGGTTTGGTCAACGGTGCCTTAGACGACAAGAAAAGCGATAAAAAGAAAAGCGAAACCAAAGCCAGCAAGAGCGACAGTAAGAAAAAGAAAAAGTAAACCCTGATGTATCGCCTGTATGACTTTCTGCCTTCGGGCAACGGCTACAAAGTGCGGCTACTGCTCACCCAGCTGGGCATCCCGTTCGAGTTGATCCAGCTGGATATTCTCAAACACGAAACCCGCACCCCTGACTTTTTGCAAAAAAATGCCAATGGTCGCATTCCTGTTTTGGAAATAGAACCGGGAGTCTATTTATCAGAATCCAATGCCATTCTGGTTTACCTGAGTGAAGGTACCCCGTTTTTACCAGAAGATAAGCTAGAACGGGCACGGGTATTGCAATGGATGTTTTTTGAACAATATAGCCACGAACCGTTTATTGCCACTTCTCGCTTTTGGTTGCAACATGGCATGGCAGAGGCAAAACAACAAGCACTGGCAGAAAAGCAAGCCCCCGGATATGCTGCGTTGGGGGTAATGGAACGACGGTTAGCCGACCATCCGTATCTCGTTGGCGATCGCTACTCTATTGCCGATATTGCCCTCTATGCCTATACCCATGTAGCGCACGAAGGCAACTTTAGTCTGGATGCTTATCCACAGATTCAAGCCTGGTTAGACCGAGTGCGATCGCAACCTCGTCATATCCTCATTACCCAGTCACAGTTTGATAAGTGATGGTCTAGATCTATTAACTGTTTGGAAAGGCGCACGCCTTTCCAAACAGTTAACAGTGGCACGGTATAGCGCTTCGCGGCTTGAATAGATTGAGATTGTTGGCATTGCTTAATAGCGGGATGAATTTGAATGTGAACCCAAAGGGTTCACGTTCAAATTCATCCCCAAAATCAGCAACGCCAGATTGCTGTGTGAGAGCTGCGCTCTGCGCAGCTCTCAATTGAAAATTGCTATAGAAACTTTCAGCTAACGTTACAAAAGTCTTCAGGGTTCGCAAAAATTTCAAACATAGACTGCATCTCTGTCATTTCCAACAACAACCTTGCTTGCCCATTTAAAGAACAGAGCGATAAGGTTGCACTGGCTGCTTTTGCTTTTTTTGCTGCCGTTACCAGGGCACCGAGTCCACTACTATCCATAAAGGCGGTCTGTTCAAGATCGATCAGCAATGTTTTTTGCCCGGTTTCCAAGACATGATTTACCCAGGTCAGTAGTTTGTGGGTGTTGTGCGCGCTCAAAAGGGTATCGTTGACTTGAAAGATTGCAAAGGTAGCAGTAGTCATAGATGCTGTCCTAATGCCCTGATGGTATGCTGTCAGGGTTCCCACGGATGACAAAACTCTTTTTCATTGTTGTAAAACTACACATTGCCTCAGGCTCGTGGATTTCACCACACCTGATTGGTCTTAAGAGCAACAAGCTGCCGTCGCTACTCAAGACCAATCACAGGTTCATAGATCTTGTGACCTCAAGGATTGCTCTAACCGCCATGACGTTATTGACAAATCTAAGATTGGGCTTGCAAACGGTCGTAGAATTGCTGGAATTTTGCTTGGAAGCGATCGCCGCATTTTGTATTTTGTTGGGTTTGCTGTCGGTGGTGCAATTGATGCTGTCGCAGCCCCGACGCTTAAAGTCTGAGCGATTTCTCAATCTGCGGTTGCGGTTAGGTTCCTGGTGGGCGTTGGCGCTTGAGTTTCAGCTTGGGGCAGATATCTTATCCACCACCATTGCCCCCTCGTTTGCGGAATTGGGTAAGTTAGGAGCGATCGCATTAATCCGTACGTTCCTCAACTATTTCCTCAGTCAAGAACTGCTGGAAGAAGAAACTCGGCTGAATCGAAACCCACTTGAATAAGTCAAGTGGCGCAGGATCACATATTAAATAAACCCAGACGTTTATGTTTAGCAGCGCGGCGTCGCCGCGCTGCTAAACATAACTTTTCGGCAAAAGCTTCTGATCCGAAAATGGCGAGTGTCGTCTGGGCACCTGTTTTATGCTGAGGACAGGCATTCAGAGTGTTCCATGACGCCAACCCTTGATCCAGATGTGTGTTATCGTGCCATTCAAACCAAAGATGCCCGGTTTGATGGTCAATTTTTTGTTGCCGTGTATACGACTGGAATTTATTGCCACCCCATCTGTCCGGCAACCACCCCCAAACGAGAAAATTGTACGTTTTTCTCCAATGCGGCAGCGGCTCAGCAGGAAGGCTTTCGACCCTGTTTGCGCTGTCGTCCAGAGCTATCGCCCCATTTGTTTGCCTATGTGGGCACAACGTCTACCGTGTCCCGTGCTTTACGGCTGATTGCAGAAGGCATATTAGATCAAGGAACGGTTACAGACCTGGCAACTCGTTTAGGCATGGGCGATCGCCACCTACGACAATTATTTAACCAACATTTAGGAACGTCACCCATTGCCGTTGCCCAGACCCGACGGCTATTGTTTGCCAAACAACTGATTGATGAAACGCTGTTACCCATGACTGATATTGCCATGGCAGCAGGGTTCAGCAGTTTGCGTCGATTTAATCATGTGATTTACAAAACCTATGGCCGATCGCCCAGCGACCTGCGACGACAGTCCAGCCATCCTACAGATGCACCCTTACCTGCCACACTCACGCTCAAACTTGCTTACACTCCCCCCTTTGATTGGGCAGCGTTGGTTCAGTTTCTCACGCCTAGAGTTACACCAGGGTTGGAGTCGGTGAACATAGCCCGCTATCGACGGGCGATCGCTCTAGATGGACAGCATGGCATCGTGGAAATTTCCCCTATTCCTGGAGAAACCTATCTGTTGGCAAACATTTGCTTTCCCAAAGTAGCCCTACTGTCACAAATCGTAGAACGATTGCGGCGAATGTTTGATCTCAATGCCAATGTGACTGAAATTGCCGCCCATCTCCAACACGATCCCATCCTGGCACCTCTGGTGAATGCTCGACCTGGCTTACGCATCCCCGGCAGTTGGGATCCTTTTGAACTGGCAGTCCGAGCCATTTTAGGTCAGCAGGTCAGTGTTGCCGCTGCAACTACATTAGCAAGTCGCTTAGTCGCCACCTACGGAACCCCCTTAGCGATCGCAGCAACGATGCCTTTTGATCTGGATATCCAATTCCTTTTTCCCCAAGCCGATGTCTTAGCCACCGCAGATCTGACCGGGTTAGGTATCCCCAACGCTCGCGCCAGGGCGATCGCAGCATTAGCGACTGCCGTTGCTGACACTCCGCAATTGCTCACCCAGTTTCAGTCGCTAGACGATGCAGTGCAAACCCTCTGCCAATTTCCCGGCATTGGCGAATGGACTGCTCATTACATTGCCATGCGCGGATTACGCGAACCCGATGCTTTTCCTGCCACCGACCTGGGACTGTTACGAGCCATGGAAACTTTGGGACACCCCCTCAGCAAAACTCAGTTTGTAGAATACGCCCAAGTCTGGCGACCCTGGCGAGCCTATGCAGCAATGTATCTATGGTCAATGCTTTAGTACACCTCGTTCTCGTAGGGGATGGAATTGGGTTCTAAGACGCTGTACCCCCTGCACTTTCTGGATTTCTATACGTAGCTCAGCTTTCAGCAATGGGTATGATTCTTATGACAAAAACAGAACTTTTGATCGACAAAATTGAGTCTGAACTGGGGCAAATTTGGCTGGTTTCAGAGGGTGAAACGCTTGTAGCATTGGACTTTGCAGACTATGAATCACGACTAATGAAGCTGCTTGAAAAACGCTATGCTTCTGTGTCATTGATTGCCCAACCGAAACAATCAGGCTATGGCGATCGCCTACGCGCCTATCTTGCTGGGGAGTTAAATAGCCTGGATGAAATTCCGGTCAATCCAGGTGGCACCCCATTTCAACATCAGGTCTGGCTAACCTTACGTTCTATTCCACCGGGAACCGTCATGACCTATGGTGAACTAGCCCAAAAGATTGGCAAACCCACAGCTCAACGGGCAGTCGGCATGACCAATTCCCTTAACCCCATTGCGATCGTCCTTCCTTGCCATCGAGTAATCGGGGCGAATGGTAAATTGACGGGATATGCAGGCGGATTAGAACGCAAACAGTGGCTCTTAAACCACGAAGGGATCTGCTTATAGCGGGATTGCACGTTTTTTAAGTACAGAAACGGTGTTGTGGGGCGCTCCGCGCCCCACAACACCGTACTGAATCAACCTGCACAGCACACGCTCAAAAACAGGATAGTAATGTTTAGAGAGTGTCGCTTCGCGACGCTCTCCAACACGTTATCGGTTCTAATATCATTACGTCAGGCTATGGATCTAGACCTATCCTAAAAGCGATCGCAACGAATCGATTATTTTGGGGTCTAACTCGGTCGCTCACAGTCTTTGCGGGACGTAATTTAGATGACTCAATCATGTGCGATCGCAATCGTCATAATTACGTACTCTTAAGCGCTATTGCAGTGGATGAGGGATAGTTTTTTGATGTTTCAGATTAGGTTTTGATAGCGTATTTTCGGACGAAGAAAATAATTTTTGCGTGGCACGGGCAAAGCCCGTGCCACGCAAAAATTACTCCTCTCTTTCCGCTTCAGTAGAGGCTTCGGGAAGCCAAACAATTACGGCTGTGCCTGGGTTACCGTTCTGGATCAAATCATTGCGAAATTTTCCTAACAGATGACTTTTCTGCGCCGGACTCACCACATTAATTTCACCCTGCATTTCCGCGATTAAATTACGGGCGATCGCCAATCCGAGCCCTGTTCCTGGAATCTCTGTGTTTGCCTGCACGCCACGATAATGAGGTTCAAACAAATGCTCCAGGTCTTGAGGTGGAATGCCGGGTCCCGTGTCGGCAATCACAATTGCTTGCCGATGTTCGGCTGCCAATCGTGCGACTCGCAAATAGACCTTGCCATCTGGGGGAGTATATTTCAACGCATTATCCATCAAATTACTCAGCACTTCCCGCAGTGCTTTAATATCCATTTGCACAGGGGGTAAATCCGTAGGCAGATTAACTTTAAGGTGAAGTTGCCGATCTTGTGCGATCGCTCCGGCTGAACTCAACAACGGTTCCAGCACCGCTTTTACCGGATAGGGAGTTACCTGCACCTCTGCACCCGTTAAATAGGCGACCCCTGATGGCAGCATTGGCTTGGGTGCGGTTGGCGTAGCCAAACTCGCGTCCATGTCAGTCGTTGCTTTTGTTTCAATCTGGGCATCCCACATCGGCGAAGGTTGCAAGGCGGCAGGAGATTGCAATAAATTGGCATCGCCTAAATCAATCGCAGATTCAAACTGTTGCAATAAATCTTGTAAGCGATCGCTTTCTCGCACAATGCCTTCTGCCAATTCGCGATTGCGATCGCTGGGCAAAAACCGTTTTACCATCAGCTTGCCAAAGGTTCGCAGAGCGGTGAGGGGATTGCGAAACTGATGCAGCAATGTATCAAACACATCGTGTTGTTGTGCTTGCAGTAACCGCTGTTGTTGCAAGTCATGGTTCAACCATTGCCCCCGTTGGTCTAACACACAGGCGATCGCCAACGTTCGGGCAATCCGATCAATTTGGCTTTGTTCCAACTCACTCCAGGGTCGATCCGAACGAGCCGTAACCAAAAGCCCCATCACGACCCCTTCATAAATCAAGGGCAAAACAATTTGCTCTTCTAACAAGAAATCTTCAGGCAATACGGGCGGAGAAGCCGTCGTCGAATCAGCTTCGTTTAACGGTGGAGGCTCAGCCGCCTTCAAGCTTGAGCGATCGGAACCCGGTAATGCTAAAACGGGTGCCGACGGGGTTCCGGCACTGGCATCAGCAGGCAATAAGCGCTGTCCGTCATGGGTTTGTTGCCGTCTGGAAAGTAATGACAAAACCTGTTCTGCTTGCCAGGTCGAAGCAGCCTCTGGATACGCCACAATGGGCACCAGTTTTGCATCCAGTCCCTCGGTAAATTCTTCCGTCAGATACACCACTGTTAAAGAAGCACCCAGACCCTGTGTCAACAACATGACCTGAGACTGACAAAGAGAAACAAATTCTGCGCTAGCGGACATGAGCATGAGAGCAAACAAGATGGGCGAGCAGGAATTGTAGCGACCAGTCAAGCAGCAGACGGGGACTTGAATGCAAAATTCATCAACTTAAAGCCCCACCCAGACAACTTCACGATCCTTCAAGCAGAATTGTTATCCAAATTATGCAAATATTGCATCAATGAGTTTACTATTCCAGATGCTCTACTTTACTATGTTATAAGTCACTGAGAACTGATGCAGTTATTTAACGCCATCGAGTCAAACCGAGCGCAGCGTTAGGTAGGTCGCTATTTTTGCATGACTTTTGCAAATGAGGGTTTCATTGACGAGGCAAGAAAAAAGCCCGACTGTACCAGTTAGGCTTGCATACCGACGGTGACGATACAAACTCGACCACAGGGCATTTCGAGGCGAGTGACTCAAGCCGAAATTGCTGCCAGTTAATACTTTCTTTATCATTTTTTTAGAGTTTGTATCAAAAGTTTAAAAGAAGTTGAAATCTTGAAGTCAAGTCGGTATACTTGCCACGTTCTTAGTATTTTGTAACTAAGACTACACACCTGATAGACTTAAAGAGAGGAGGTAAGGAGGTTGGCAAGGAGACGCAAGCGTAAAAGCCGTCGTCGTTTGGAAGGGCGCAGGATTCTGGAATTGGTGCCCCAATTTAGCATTGAATGTGGTGAGGATAAGCCCGTTACAGCCGCTCGTAAGTTCATTCACGCAGAAGGCATTTTGCCACCGGCATTATTGCTGGTTAAGCGGAACGAGCATACGACAGACCGCTACTTTTGGGCTGAAAAAGGGCTATTTGGTGCTCAGTATGTTGAAGAGAATCATTTTCTCTTCCCTAGCTTGCGTGTATCAGAAGATGAAATGGATGATTTACCCGTGGCAGCTGGACGCTAAGGTATTTTTTTCCGCGATCTGATACGGTACTGACCAGGCGATCGCCTCTCTTTTCAACGGGGTCGCAACTCAGCCATCTAGAGCATGCAGAGTCAATAGGATCAAAAGTTTTATTACTTTCTTCCAGTCACTACTGGGAAGATTAAAGCACATTAAAGCTTGAAGTAATATCAGCCCTCAGGATTACTTCTGGCAAGCGCAAATGAGAAAATAGTGAAAAGAGCACATCCTCTTAGAGGATGTGCTCTTTTTCTCGCGAATTGATGGGGCGAACTTACGGTCTGGGAGCGGTGGAGGGACATCCTCCACTCTCCCTAGCGATCGCAGAACTAAGATTTACTTAACCTCGATCGCTTAACCGAAATTCACGTAACGTCGATCGCTTAACCAAGATTTACTTTAACGACTTTGTTTTTCTCCTCTTCGACTTTGGGCAATTTCAAGTTCAAAATGCCATCTTTATACGCGGCTTCAACTTTGTTGTTTTGGACGCGAGTTGGCAATGGAATAACGCGGCGGAACGAACCATAGCGGAACTCAGAACGGAATACGCCATTCTCTTCAGTTTTTGTTTCCGACTTGCGCTCGCCACTAATCGAAACAGCTTCTGCGGTCACTTGGACATCTAGATCTTCGGCACGCATTCCCGGAAGCTCGACTCTAAGTTGAACCGCTTCAGGCGTTTCATGTATCTCAGCAGATGGTACAAACGTTTTTCCTGGGTCACTGCTGACAGTGTCGGTGGAAAGTGTATCGAACAAATTGTTCATTTCACGTTGTAGAGTTTCAATTTCACGAAACGGTGACCAACGAACGAGTGTCATAATGCATAGTCTCCAAGAGCGTTCTCTTGATATCAATCTATCGAACCTTTGATAGAGGTGGGGTTCGGTTCTCAAGATAGAAAGCGATCGCAATTCCCACACCTACACTCTTTAAGAAGCAAAATTTGCTGGGAGTGCCGCGCAGAGCGCGGCACTCCCACGGTTTTTATATGAAGATACGCTGAATTAAAAAGGGGTAATGGTAGTCAGGTAATGATTTTTTGTGGCGCGGGCGTCGCCCGCGCCACAAAAAATCATTACAGCGTGCAGGTTCGTTAAGTACAGAAACGATGTTGTGGGGCGCTCTGCGCCCCACAACATCGTAGTGAATCCGCTAATCACACCAAATTTCATGGATGGATTGAGCAATACCGTGCAAAATTTAGAAAAATGAGAGAGGATGGGGTACTGCCTTCTGCGCCTCCATTTCCAACCCCCATGGGTGACGAAGTATACTGAGATCGTAGATGTGATACTGTCTGGAATTTCTCTGGAAGAGCATTGGCAGGGTAAATGCTCTTAACTGACACTGTCCTATGTCGCGTTTGGGAGGTTCTAAATGTCGCAACCTGATGTGGCTTATAACTTCCGACCAACGGAAAATAAAGCCTCTCAAAAGCCGGGAAATTCTCTATGGGCAGGAAAGTTTTCGCTGCAAACCACACCCCGAGATCACGCTACGCTGCTGCGGGAATTAGAACAGGCGCACATTCTCAATCAGCAAAGAATTGGTCGCATTCATCATTTAGAACAAGCCTTAGACCAGGCATTGGTGTGTCTGGGTGAGCTGAGATCTCAGTTGCAAAACCAAGCGATGCTGGAAACGCAATTGGCAAAAACAGAAAATTTTGCCAATGTTCAGCAAAAAGCAGTAGCGCGGTTACAGCAGCGGCTTTGTCAGCAAAGTCAAACGTTGGACGTTCAGGCAAGCGAAATCCAAACCCGTGCTCAGGAGCTCAGTGAATTACAAAAATCGTTGGATTCTAGTCAACAGTGGGTTGCTGACCTGGAAGCCCGGTTGCAAACCGAACAAGCGAACAAGGCAGAATTAGAAACCCAACTGGCTCAGGCAAAGCAAGATGTTCAAGATATGAGCGATCGCCTGAAGAGTTATCAGGTGAAGCTGAGCCAACTGGAGCAGGCATTAGCCCATCTTCATTCAGACTGGGATGACCACGAAAATCCAACATTAACATCGCGTCGTCCTCAAGATGTCGCGGCTGCACGGAATGTATCCCTTGCGTCGTTGCAAAAAGATTTGGCGATCGCCCAGATTAAGGTTGAGGAATTAGAGGTTCAACTGGCAAAACAGATGACGTTGCAAGCCAGATGGCAACATGCTTATCAGGAAGCAGAAACCACCCAGGAGATAAACCAGAGTCGAATTCAGCATTTAGAGCAGCAGGGTGCTGAACTGCAAGAGCAAATTTTCCAGCATGCCAAACAATCTGAGGAATATGAGGCAGCTGTGCAATATTGGAAAGATCGGTGTCTTGCCAGTCAACAGCACATGACGTATTTCAAACAGTTAGCCATTCAAGTCAAAGCGGCGGTATCTCATCCGGCAGACCCCCAGGCGATCGCCTTGCCTGCGGAACTATCAGAATTATTAAACGCCATTGAGATGTTGGCTCCGCCAGACAATCCCCCCGAAGCTAATAAGTCAGCACCAGTACCGGCGGTGCGCTTGGCTAGCCGTCTGGATATTCCGGGTTTCCTGATGCGGCGACGCAATCAGCGAGCAAATAAGTAAATTGAATAGGTAAATTAGTGTTGCAAACACCAAATTTTACAACATGGGGGGTTGGGGGCGAAGCCCTCAAGAAGGGGTTCCACCCCTTCACCCCTTACAAAACTTTCGTTTTGCTGTACTAGAGCGCTGGACAGGTTGATTCCGTACGGTGTTGTGGGGCGCGGAGCACTCCACAACACCGTTTCTGTACTGAACGAACTTGTACACCGCTACCTATAACAATTCCCAATCGCATGTCCCAATTGCGGGAAGCACGGTTCTACACAATCCAAGTAGTGATGTGAGAGCATTGCTCCGCGAGGCTCTCACATCACCATCGTGCGAAGTGCTATGAAACCCAGAAAGCAATTATCTGGTCTGGGAGAGCATTGCTCTCCCAGACCAGATAATCAGTATTATCCAGTTCTAGACGTAATGGTTTTGCCCACTGATATGCCGTGCGCTGCGTCATATCAGCTTTGTGTATGATTAATGGGCATTCGAGGGTAGTGACATAGACGCATTAGGGATTTCGATGATGGGGCGATCGAGCGCAATCATTAATGCATCTGAGTTAACCGCTGGGTAGGATTCAGCAGTGACAGAAGAACCCTGGCTGGCAATTTGCTGCGTTGACTGGTGCGACAGCGGTGTAATGTCTGACAAGAACCCTAAAAGAATAGCGGCAGCCGCTGCTCCACCCCACATCACTGTTAGTCGAGGACGACGATCGACACGAGTGATGACTCGGTTGACTACCTGCTCTACGGCGTGATCTGCTGTAGGCACGGTGAGCGATCGCATTCCAGAGCGCAGCTTGAGCAATCGATCATAAAGGCATTGAACGGCGGGATCATTAGTTAACCAGTCTTCTATTTGGCGACGCTCTGCGGCTGTCACCTCACCATCTAGATAGGCACTGAGTAGCTCGAAGCGATCGCGCTTTAAGTTATCGACGGTATCTAGAGGCAGGCAGCAATCCTCCTCACTCTTGACTGGTAGATCCATTGGAAACTGCTGATGAAAATCGTTACAAGCGTCAAAATTGGAAGCCATGTTCAGAACGAGAAGAATCAGAACTAAGTGTAAGGCGAATGAACCAGTAACGTACAGCGAGCCGAAAAAAAATCTCCACTCCGATCATAACTCTAGCCGAAATAAATTAATCCTCTTTGAAGAAGCTATGAAGTTGCGAGATCCGTTTTTCTAGCAAGCTATCCATCAGTGATTCAGGGGGCTAGTTCCTAAGATTCTATCGAATCCACCTAGTTTTCCAAATACTCCTGAAGGTTAGCTTTCTAGATATTCCTGAAGTTGTAGCTGCAACCGTTGTCTGGCTCTAGCAATGCGTGACTTTACAGTACCCAGCGAGACGCCTGTTAATTCCGCAATCTCTTCGTATGCCATACCGTCAATTTCTCTTAACACAATCGTGGTACGAAAGACTTCGGGTAAATCAGCGATCGCTGTACGTAACTGGTCATAGAACTCTCGGGTTGCCAACTCTTCATCAGGGCCGGGATTATCAGACGGAAGATCCCATTCCATTTCGCCATCTTCTACACTTCTGGGCGCATCTAACGAAATTGGGCTATTCGACCGTTTCCGCTTGCGTAGTTCGTCGTAGAACAGATTGGTCACAATCCGGCTCAGCCACCCCCGAAACTTGACAGGTTCCTGGAGTCGTCGAACATTCCGATACACCCGAATCCAAACTTCTTGGGATAGATCTGCACGGTCTGACCAATCAGGAGCGAGGTGATAGAGAATTTTCTCTACATGCGACTGGTAACGACGAATCAATTCAGCAAAGACCATTTTGTTGGGACGAACTCCAACCTGACATTGCAAAATCAGGTCGTAGTTTGACAGCTTTTCAGCTTGCACCACTTCTTGGGGCTCTACTGCTTGTTGATTGCTATTCCAAGCCAAGGTCAGAGAATGACCCATCGGAAGAGTTGAGCTTTGAGAGGTTCCGTCTTTATATGACGCTTGCATTGTTGATTAGTTTCCTGCAATGACTAGGAGTTGGTTCAGATTTCTCAAGTACGCTGAGTTGGGGTGTATTGGTGTTAGAGGACGGACACATTTACATCATCGCCATTGTTGAAATTCAAACAGGAAGCAATGTGCCAGATACCAAAGCTACACAGACCATCAGCAGTAGATGCAGATTACTTCAGGAGGTCTTCAGCGACCTTGAAGTCCGTTGCTGTATAAAATCTACTGCCCATGTCGGTTTACAAAATCCCCCCTTAGGACGGTTTTAAATCTGCACACAAGTACTATCTGCCTCCGCTGCGATGAAGCACAAGCCCTTAATGCACATCCTTTTAATCAAACCTATCTAGCTTTAGGCTGATCTTTAAACCGATGCTTCAGCCTCTCATAGAGCTACTATCTCGGCACTTGAGACAGAACTATGCATCTGTCATCTATCTAAGGTCACAGATTTTATAAAATGCGGAGATTTGGATTCAGAAATGCGGTGTCACCACGCTTACGAACATACATCCCCGGTTTTACCCAATCTATAGCAATTGACTAATTAAGTATGCCGGAGTGCCGGGTGGAATCCCTATCTGGGGGCACGTCCCCTGCGTCCCTGTCCTGACCAGACCTTTGGCGGCTATACAATCCTCAGGATGATGGCCTCAGGATGGTGGGCTGATTAGAATCGAAGATTTATGTTTGGAATTGCGGCGACGCCGCAATTCCAAACATAAATCTTCGGGTTCTATTGAATCTATAACCTCAAGGATCTCGAATGAGTTAACCTGTGATTCTTTTTGAAAAAGTGATGGCTTCACCATCATTCTCTCAAAAAGCATTGGGTTCTACTCGAACCCCGATCTGGAGCGGGCAATGCTGGGCATTTACTCTGTTGGCGGTGTCAAGTAAACAATCATTTCTCCGACACTTGGATTCAACGCTTGATAGTGAGGATCATTTGAAAGGTAAAGTCCGGCTCCAGATACGGCTCCATAATCACTGGGCGATCGCTCTTCTGCACCGGCCTCTACTTGAATTCGTAAGACCAGCACGTCTTTGTATTGACTTAATCGACTGCCATCCAGTGCAATAGTTCCGCCATGATCCCAACCCAGTCCATAGACCCAAAAGTCTCCCAGCTTGGATTGAAGGGTGGCAAACGATGTGCCAACGCCAATTCCTTCGGCTAGTTTCCATGCCGTGCCGATGTTGCGAACCGATGTCACCTGAGAGCGGCTATCGTTCGACCATACAACCGTAAACGACTTTTCGGCACCCAAATTTACTGTCGTAATTGGAATTGAAACTCCAGCAGACGGCGTGATGTTGTCGTCTTTAATTTTTTCTGTCCCAAACCAACTCACCAGATCACGGTGGGTTGTGGTTGCCGTCACGGGGCCCAGGCGTGACCCTGGAACAACTACCATATCCAGATCAGGTGCCTGAGGCGTAGCCGTGGGCGTCGGGACTGTATCGATTTGCGTATCGATTTGCAATGAAGATGCTTGAGCCGACGGTAACAAAGCAGACGCTTCTGCCAAATTTTCTAGAATGGGTTTGTTGCAGCCTCCCAATAACAGGAGTGTGGTGACCAGTAAGGCAGACGAGAGGTTTGGAGTTAAGAGTTTCATAACCAGAATCCGATACGTCTTGATCAATGCCAAGACAAACTTAGTGACGGTAGTTACCTTCAGCGGGTTTCTGAAGCACTCGGTTTTGCCGATGTTTTGCCGATGTATAGATTCGAACCCGACTCAATACGATGCCCCAATTGCACTTGTAGTAACTTAAGATTTGGCTTTGCCAGAACGAAGCTGCATTTGCTGCTAAGCAGACGATTGATACTGACAAAAAGTTACCTTAGTTAATAATAGCTAAAATTAAGGTTTAGAAATTCTAGTCAAAATTACTGTCAAGCCTCAGGCTTTTCAGTTCCCCATACCTTAATACTACGTGCGATCGCCTAGCTATTTCGGAATAGGATAGTACGAATTTCTGTACAAAATCCTTCCGCCTAGCACGGTCATCAAAACATCGTCCGGGGTGACCCGAGAGACGATGGATGCCAGAATATGGCGACTGGCTGATAGGTGAGGTTGGGTGAAATCGAGCACGACAAAATCGGCAGGCAGTCCCTTTTCCAGATAACCATACGTATCGCCGCCGAGAACCGGACGGACATTACTCGTTGCCATTTTCAGTACACTGGCTGGCTGGGGATGGATAGCATCACCAAACTGACTTTTGGCAACTTTGTATGTAAAGTCCAGCTCGGCTAACAAATTGGGGCTATTGAGTAAGCCGTTGTCTGTTCCCAGTAGCAAATTGGCTTGGCTATTCATCAGTTGGGCGATCGGGGGTAGGGGCAAGCCCAGGTTGGCATTGGCACGGGGGTTGAGAACAACATTGGTCTGATGTGCCGAGAGCATGGCGATTTCTTCGGCATTGGCAACGGTGGCATGGATCACCAGATCGGGATGATAGAGAGCGATCGCTCGGTCTAGATCTCCCCGTCCCGTTATTGCCAGACTGACATCGCGGTAACCGTGATTTTCTAAACAATGAATAGCCCGTAGTTTACCGAGTTGCTGCGTCAGTTGATAAATTTGTAGCCAAGCCGCATCGGTCAGGTCATTCATGGTGCTTTCCGAAAACCCATCGGCAACGGCTAAGATTTTAGCCAGTTCATCTAACGCCGTTGCATCCAGGCTGACCTGGTTTTGCTGGAGTTGCTCTGTCGTAAACGGCAATTGATTAAACTGCCCTAAAACGAGCGATCGCACTCCCGTTTCTTCGGCTGCCCGTTTGAGCAACTGACTGCCATAGACCCCCTGTTCTCGAAAATCAATATGCCCGACTGTGCCCGTCCTTGCCATATACCGCAGGTGATTGCAGATATGGGTAAAGTGCTCTGCTTCCGACTGCCGCGCCAGTTCCCGATACTTATACCCATGAGGGCGAAAGAATCCTTCCTCCAGAGTCATCCCCGTTGCCCCGTCGGGCAAGCACGAATCACCCATGTGAGTGTGGCAGTTGTACATTCCTGGCATGATAACCAAGGCACCCTGATCCATGGCACAGCAGCGATCGCCCAGGTCGATCTGCCGAATCGTGTCTTGTTCAACTACAAAACGGTTGCAATGGTGGGGCTGTAAATCAGAGCCATGCAAAATAATGCAGTTCGTCAGTTCCAGCATGGTTTACCAAGAGATATAAGGTTTCGGGCTACTATAGCAGCGATTTAGCTATCTATTTGCCCGATATTATTCAATCGGTAAACCAATCCATTTTTTGGGCAGATCGTATTTTCTAGTGTTGCGAACACTAAATTTTACAACATGGGGGTTTGGGGGCTGCGCCCCCAAGAGGGGGTTTTACCCCCTCCACCCCCTCTAAAACTTTTAAGTTGGTGTACTAGTGTTGCAAACACTAAATTTTACACTATGGGGTTTGGGGGCTGCGCCTCCAAGAGGGGGTTTTACCCCCTCCACCCCCTCTAAAACTTTTAAGTTGGTGTACTAGGATATGACTGATGGCATTAAGAACCACATGATACCAATTTGAATTAAGAGCACGATAAGTTTCTAAGGCATTCGAAGATCGTAGTACTGGATTAGTTTTGTGGTGTGTGCCGTGTGAAGCCCACCACACACCACAGAAATATATCCGTCTCGATGGGAGATGAGTGCCAAAACTACCGAGATTCTGTACCTTGATTGGGATGACCTGGAGCAACGGGATTATCGGCACCTGGGGCATCAGCGGCGGCACCGGGTCTAACATCCGTGTCTTCCCGTTGGCTGGTTGTGCGGGCTGCGGCTTCGACCGGAGTTTGCTTACCACCCCCTGTTGCAACAGGTGTTCCTACTTTTCCTTTAGGCGCACTAACTTCTTCGAGTTCGTCAAGAGCGAAGTTGTTGGTGTTGACGCCTGCATAGTTGATTTTGTTAAACCGCACAATTGCGGGGTAGCGAATGCCACTTTGGTCAATAGAGGCAACCGTTCCTGTATCTAAATACCAGTATGATTCTTTCCGGAGAATCTTTACTTGCGAGCCACGTTGAACCATAAAATGACCTCCAAATGAGTTCCAATAGTTTGTATTTTGTTGGGGTACTGCGAGTCACAGGTATGAATCAGCATGGGAAAATCTGAGGTTTTCCATGCTGGTTCATGCCGGGATTTAGCAGTGCTTGATTGGGAGCTTATAGAGATAAGCATGGACTAGAAGGATGGGTTGCTAAATCTCTCAAGAGGTATATCTACTCGTGCTCAAAAGTTGATTTTGATCAGCATGGGGATCGCTGCCATTTTTCAGGTCTTGGATGCTGTTTCTCTGCGTTATGCTAACGGGTAACCTTTTGCAGCCTAATCGCTCTCAGCTTCTAACCTATGCGATCGCTATTGATTTCAACCCGTAACCATCCTTTTCCTATCGATTTAGATCAAACGGCTCTGTTGATCATCGATATGCAAAATGATTTCTGCCATCCAGAAAGTCTCTCTGCCGATGCCGGTTTTGACCTAACTACGATTCGTCGCATCATTCCCAACGTGCAACGACTTTTAGCCTGGGCACGCCAACAAAAACTCCTCATTATTTTTACCAAAGAGAGCCATCACCCCGATCTATCCG
The DNA here is from genome assembly GCF_055793305.1 of Calyptranema fuscum S582. Classification (NCBI taxonomy): domain Bacteria; kingdom Bacillati; phylum Cyanobacteriota; class Cyanophyceae; order Oculatellales; family Oculatellaceae; genus Calyptranema; species Calyptranema fuscum. The sequence goes on along the minus strand of NZ_JBSLYH010000002.1, from coordinate 326,832 downwards.
ATCTCACACCCAGTAAGAAGTTGCGGTATGCCAATGCCGGATGTGATGTGGGTGCCATAAATCAACGAGGACGCTATCTCGTGCAACGGGAATGGGGGTCTCAAATTATTGACGAACTGCAACCGTTGGCGGGTGAATATGAAGTAAACAAACCTGCCCATTCGGCTTTAGTTCACTCTGATATCGAGTCCATTTTGCATCAATATCATGTCACGCATTTGCTAATTGCAGGGGTGACGACCGAGTGTTGTGTGCTGGCTACTTACCGTCATGCCAGTGATTTAGGGTTTTATTGCTTGTTGTTAGAAGACTGTTGTGCGGCGTTCAACCCTGAGGAGCATCAAGCGGCTATTGATGTGTTGCTGTCAGAAAATGGGATTGTGGGTTGGGTCAGTTCTTCAGATCATCTATTACAAACAGTCTAGTGTTACGAACACTAAATTCTGCAACATGGTATGTGGGGGCTGCGCCCCCACGCAGGGGTGAAACCCCTGCACCCCGTTGTAAAACTTTTAATTGGGTCTACTAGTGTTGCAAACACGAAATTTTGCAACATGGGGGTTTGGGGGCTGCGCCCCCAAGAGGAGGTAAAACCCCCTCCACCCCCTCTAAAACTTTTAAGTTGGTGTACTAGAATTAGAATCACAATTTGTTAGATCTGTAGCGTTTTGCATCCATTTTTGGCACTGCTTGGCATTGCTTAATGGTGGATGAATCTGAACGTGAACCCTTTGGGTTCACGTTCAGATTCATCCCTGAAATCAGCGATGTCTCATGGCTTTATGTGACTGTGCTGTTTTTTCTAGAGTGGAATGACGCTACGACGCACCTCACAGCATTACACCTCCGGTAAATCAGTGACAGGTTAACTGTTTCAAGAGAGATGAATTTATGAGTATCTATCGTCTCCGGCAAAACCGTGCTCATCCCTCGCCCGACTCGCAACAGACATCGTCTTTTGCCCGTTTTTCAGAACACTTTACGAACCAACAGCAGGTGACAGATGGCGATCGCACCGTCACCCAACGATGGACAGAGCCACATCACCATTTGCCCTCCACTCCGGTAAAACCAAACTTTCGGGGGCTGTCCCATGAGTGGTTCCCTAGGGGGACTGTTGCTCAGACTTTTCAACCCATTCAAGCAAAACTGATGATTCGACCTGCTCAAGATGCCTATGAGCAAGAAGCCGATCGCGTAGCCGCTCAAGTGGTCAACCAGATTCATTCTCCAACTCCCCATAGCATTCCGCCGGGTGAGTCGATCCAGCCTCAACGGACGGACGGACATCAGCCAGAGGGTCATCAGCATCAGCTTTGCAACCATCCAGTAACGGCTCAACCCGTATCGCAGGAGGGGGGTATGCCTGTTTCGCCTGAGTTGGCAGTGGCGATCGCCCAAACTAATGGCGGACAACCGCTCTCCGAGTCGGTGCAACAGCCAATGGAACACGCATTTAAAGCAGATTTTAGTGGTGTCCGCATTCATACAGATGATCGCTCTGATACATTCAATCGCACCCTTCAGTCTTATGCGTTTACATCTGGGAACGATATCTTTTTCCAACGGGGAGCCTATCAACCCGCAAGCTCTAAGGGGCTGCAATTGTTGGCACATGAATTGACCCATGTTGTTCAGCAAAATACAGCATCCGTATTGCGATCGCCCAATGCCTATCTTCAAGCTGATTTTATTGAAAACCTGGTGGGAGATGCAGCCGACCGACGGGGCGGGCTGGGATTTAGTGGTGCGGGGCAATGGTGGGGCACGAATATGGGGCTAAATGGAGCGGGTACGCAAACCGCTAGCGGCATTGCTAATGTGCAACTCGTTACGATCACTGCCAATGCTCAGGCGTTACGTGGCAGGGTTTATACCCCTGTTGGCGGTGTGACGAACCAGACCACTGTGCTGATCGTGTCTGGTAGTCATGGCTCTAGTGAACAATACACCCAGCCCCTTGCCGAACATTATTGTCAGGATGGGTCTCAAGTCGTAGCCATTAATTATCGAGGATTTGGCAGCAGTACAGCAGCCAATTTTGTGGCGGGGGGTAATCCTAATGCTGGCATTACTTTAAGTGAAGATGCCCTCTACGACGATGCAGATGCCATGTTGGATTGGGTAATGAATACTCACGGTGTTGCTGCCCACAATATTCTGGTGCATGGATATTCGTTGGGTGGTCCCATTGCCACAGAAATAGTGTTGCGGGCTGAAACTCGGGGAATCAATGTCAAAGGACTGGTTTTAGATCGGGCAATGACCAGTGCCAGAGCGGCGGCTAGTGCTCATCAAGGTGTTAATCCAGGATTGAAATATACGGGGTTGGCACGATTGGCAGGGTTTATCACCAAACATATTGCCGGACGATTTAGTATCCACGATAAGCTAGAAGCGATCGCCCAATTACGAGATACATTGCCGTTAATTATTACCAGTGCAGGTCCAAATGATGTGCTGTCGGGCGAAGATCAAAGACTGGCTCAAAGAGCCCAAACCTTGGGGTTTGTGTCGCTGACCCATGTTGCAGATGCAACGGCAGGACACTTTAGTCATGCTCAGATTTATGCAGCTGCCCAAGCAGATTTGCAACGCCTGCTGTGAACGCTATTGAAGATGGGAGTCTTACTCAGGGATGTGATAGTTAATCAAGCCCCGGTATGGTGTGGCGCGGCTTCGCCGCGCCACACCATACCGGGGGTTTTAATTACAGCCATTTTCAATTGATTAAGCCGCAGATTTTTTGTTGTGTGCCTCGCTCCGCGAGGCACACAACAAAAAATCTAACCATATTCAAGCGCGAAGCGCTGTAATTTGTGATCCTTAGTTGTTAGCGGTGTATCCATTTTGCTGGATGTATTGCAGGATGCCACGGGCGATCGCATCTGCCATCTGACTGCGGAAAGACGGTGTACTCAGGCGGGACGCGTCTTGCCGCCCGGTCACAAAGCCGACTTCGACCAATGCCGCAGGCATAGAGGTTTGGGTCAAGACATAAAAACGAGCTTGTTTTACACCTCGGTCAACCACATCAAGCTGGCTGGTAATACTGTTTTGGATGCTTTGTGCCAGTCGAGACCCTGACGAATAGTAGTAGGTTTCTACACCATTGGCTTCGCTGGTTGCCGAGTTGGAATGGATGCTGACAAAGATATCCGCATTTGCCCGTTCTGCCTGGGAGACTCTGGGGGCTAACTCGACTTCGCGATCATCCTGGCGAGTTAAGATCGCCACTACCCCCTGTCTTTCCAGCAAAGACGCAACCTGCCGAGCGACATCTAGATTAATAGACGCTTCTTGCAGACCACCAATGCCGACTGCGCCAACATCTACACCCCCATGTCCGGGATCAACCATCACAACAACGCGACTGTTGGGAATTTCGGGTAAATCGGTGCTGGGAGTTGTCGGTCTGCTGGGTGTAGACGGCTGGGTTGGACGAGGAGCGGGTTGGGGTGGATTGGTAGACGGTTGGGTTGGGCGGCTGGCGGTGTTTCCTGAGGGGTTGCCTTCAATCCGCATTACACGCGCATTCAAATGCTCTCGCTCTAATCTGCGTTCAAGCGTGCGAGCATCGTCGCGATTGCGAAATAGCCCTGCCTGGATGACCTCTTCATTATCCATCGATACCCAAAACGCATCTGGCACGATCGCTCTTACCCGTGTTTGATCGGCATCGGAGCGAGGACGCACCACTACGCGGTAGCTAAAGCCCAATTGCAACGCCAGATCATCTGAAGCGGTTGGGGGATTGCTGGGGCGACCTGTCGAGGGTGGAATCGGGGTCGATGGGGTCGGGCGAGTGGGGCTGGGTAGCGGATTGGGTAGCGGACGGGGCAGGGTGGTAATTGGTGGGATGGTGGCAGGCGGATGAATCGGAGTTGCCGATGCAATCAAGGTTTCTAAATCTTGATCGTTGGTTAAGTAAAGGTGCCCTACCGATTGACCGTTGTAGGTGCGTCGTGTCAAACGCCAACCGGGTTCTAGATTGATCCGCGCAAAATCGCCCACGGCACCCTGAGTCCGCCCAATTTCAATCGGTGGAGCATTGCGATCGCTGGTTGAATTAGCAACCAAAACTAAATCACTGCCATCTTCTACGACCCGTAAGCTATAGCGCCATCCTAAATCTTCTCCCCCCACCCGCAACGAGTAGCCATTACTATCGGTGCTGCGACCACAGATGCCTGTAAAGTCGAAATCGACCAGGAGCGGATCAATCAAGCCATTACCACTATCCCGCCAGCAGGGGCGTTGATTGCTGACTTGTTCGAGAATTAAAAGTTGATGCCCAACACTACCGGCGGGTGCGGCAACAACGACAAATTGATCTTGGCTGACTTCTTGTTGTTGGAACTGGACAGCGGCAGCCGGTTTGATAGGGGCGATCAAGGGGTTAGCAAAGGCAGCAGTCGTTGTAATGGCAAGGGCAGTGAGGGTGCGGATAGCGAACTTCATCTTCCAATTCCTAAGACCAATTTGTGTAAAATTCTGCCGGGGGCAAGCCGATATGGCGATCGCCAAGCGTCTTATCACAGGGTACGGAGACTCTATCCCTGTGGCAGCAGATGTGAGGATGCATCTATCTTTTCAGACGTTTTCATCCATAAAACATGTGACAGTTAGAGTTCATTAACTGTACCAAGATTTTAAGTTTTATCCGGAAATCCAGCAGAGCTTGAAATAAAGGGGATAGAGCCGCTTGGTAGGAGGCAAATGTCAGGATGACAACACCTATCATGTGAGCAGAATAGGGGCAATTTTAGATCCGTCCTGAGGTCGGGCACCAGGGAGCTAGAATGCCGTCCATAAGACTCTGTGCCATTGATCCGGACGGCTGTATTCCTGGTACGGTGCTGTTGATCTGGAAATTCAGAAGGCAAGACCTGAGTTTCGCTTGAACTATGTTCAGCAAGAGGGAGTAGCACCTTCCACTCAATCCGGACTAGAATTACTCGCTCAGGGCAAAGTAGCTTTTTCGCTGGCTTCTCGGTTGCCATCCAACGAGGTGCTTGCTTTCTGACGAAGGACAGTCCCTTTTGGAAAAAGCCGGGTACCTTAGAATTCGTTAAGTCTAATCAATTCAAAGCCTGCATTTCACTTGTTAGATTGTGCCGAGCTGAATTTGCCACTCTCATGAATCCAAACTCGCAGCTTAAACGTACTGGAAGCAGACTGGATGAGTTTGTCTGCACAGACAACCATCTTGAATGTAACCAACAATTGCGATTAGTTAGAGATCAAAAATATGAAAATCAAGCTGTCTGGCATCAGATGCGTTCTGGGTTTATCTGTATTGCTGGTTGGGGCTGCTGTGCCTCAGATTGCCCGAGCCGGTCATACCAATGCGGTGCTATCAACAGAGCTAGATGGCAGAGCGGAAGTCTCCAGCGAGGCTAGCAATAACCGCATGGTGGGTGACCCAAATGGCACAGGTTTAGCCTATGTGTTTGGCGTCGATGGTGATCTAACAACTCTGTGCTACGTTTTGGAAGTCTCAGAACTTCAGTTGGTTCCGGTTCCTGAAGGTATGGCTGCCCATATCCATGAGGGGGCAGCGGGTGAAAACGGTCCAGTTGTAGTGAATCTGGCTGGTCCAGAAGATAGCAATGCGGGAGACTGTTTGACCGAGGGGGAAGAAGGCAAGTTTCCTACTAATGAAGCAGGAATTGTTCAGCGCATTTTGGCCAACCCTGAGAACTTTTACATTAATGTACACAACCCTGAGTTTCCAGATGGTGCAATTCGGGGGCAATTGATGGGAAATTAAGCGCTGCTGATTTTGGGAATGAATTTGAAACCTTTGGTTTCAAATTCATTCCTCTATCCAGGAGTTTGGAGAGAGTGCCGCGCTTCGTGCGGCACTCTCTCCAAACTTCATTGCCAGTGATAGATATAAAGCACTGCTCAATTCACGGTTAGCCGAAAAACTGTACCGCGATCGCTTTCTCCTCCCTGCCCAGTCGTGCCATAAAATGTGCCGTCACTCGCCTGCATCAGGCTGCGGGGAAATTTACCGTTCATACCCGTGAATCGAACCAGAAGGGTGATTTCTCCTTGAGGGGTGAGGCGAAAGACGGCACCGGGTATCGTTTCTTCCCGTCCGATTGCTGTTCCATAGAAATTACCATCGCGTCCTTGAATCAAACTGTTGGGGAAGAGATCCTGATCGAAAGTGGTTATTGTTGTTCGTTGCCCTTGCGGGGTGAGGCGGAAGAAGGTTCCCATCAAAGTTACCCCGTAGAAGCTACCATCATCGCCTTGAATCAGTGAGTTGGGATAAGCGTCTTGATTCACTCCTTGATTCAAGCCTGGAAATGTAGTTAGGGGAATCAGTGTGCGATCGGCAGTGATCCGAAAGATAGTAGCTGCTCCATCTGCCATGTATTCCGTGCCATAGAAATTGCCGTGCGTCACATAGAAGTTGCCGTTTTGATCCTCAAAGACATCTAATCCACCGGGGCGATCTTTTACAGGAGAGGCAGCACCAAAGTCGATATTAAATTGAACCAGGGTTGTCAGTTGACCGCTGGGTGTGAGCCGAAACAGCGTTCCCTGCTGGTTAGTCCCACCCGTATAAGTGGTGCCATAGAAATTCCCATCTTTTGCTTGAATTAGGGGACGTTCAGGTCGTGCACCATGGGTGTGATCAAACACGACAAGGGTAGTAAATTGTCCCGCTGGCGTCACCCGAAAAATGCTGCCAGATCCACCACCGCCCGCTTCTCCACCGCCCGTAGTGGAGCCATAGAAATTTCCGTCTTGCCCAACAATTAAAGGAGCATTGGGGTTATAGCCATTGATTTGAGCATCGAAGGTGACCAGCGTTTCCAGCTGTCCGTCGGGAGTCAGGCGAAAAACTGTTCCGGCTCCAGGATTTCCGCCCGACGCAGTCACACCATACAGATTGCCATCCTTTCCTTGCACCACCCCGATTGGATCACTGCCATTGCTGCCGTTGAAATGAGCGATCGCCGTCAGCGTGACTTGGGTTGGAGTTGAAGCACGGGTTGGTCGCACAGGAGACTTGGCAGGCAAAACCCGATCGATGGTTTTACAAGCAGATAAGGTGAGTAGTGAAACTATCGCCAGAGAGCAGAACGAAAAAAGTAGCTTTGACTTTTTTATCACGGGAAGGAAACAGATAAATTGCTATAGCTTAGACGGGATAAGAATCTCCAAGCTTCATTAAACTACCAGGGTCTATTTTAGAAGTTGTTTTTTCGAGCGCTTCGCGCTCGAAAAAACAACCCTCTTAGCGAGTTTTAAAACACGCCCTGGTATGAACGATCGCGTTCTCCTGCTGTCACTATTTTCCGCCTTTGCCATTTGACAATGATTGGTGTCAGGTGACAATGTACTACGAGGTCTTTCCAGAAATTTTGCCTCCTCCACCGGCATCTTGCTGACCATTTTCTCCATCACTGCCAATACTCCAGGCTCGTGCGCCTAAACCAAAGTGTTCTTTATCGAACCATTCTGATTTGAACAAAGACCACCAATCTGCGGTCAGTCCCTTCAAAACATATTCATAGGGCAACCAGCCATATCCCTGCTGCCCCCATGAAGTTCCCCAGGAGTTTCGGACTAAAATAGCTCCCCGTGATTTACTCTTGGGTTCTACTTGTTTGTAATCACTGTACCCCACAGCCACCAGTGCATGTCCACCAACCACCCTATCCTTCTTATGGGGAACTGGAATCAAGCCGTTGTCAATGTTGAAATCTTCATACGCAGAACTATAGAGAGTGAGTCCAAACATACAGGGAAAACCTGCGGCTAAAACAGCTTTTACTTGGCAGAGTAAGAGTTCTTCTGGAATGTCAGAATAGTCGAGACGGAAGTATTTGAGTGCTTGATAATTTTGAGCAAACGAATAACAGAACGCAGGAGGTTCCTCATCCACCCGATCTTCTGTATAGGGCCAATATTCGTTGGGGGGAATCCCAAATAGTGCCATTGCTTTCATTGTTTCTCGCACGGATGCACCTGTATCGCCAACCAGATTCATAAGATTGCGAGTGGCTTTGTAAAGAAACAAGGGTGAAGCATCGATATATCCCCCTAAACTTCGGTTTGCGAAATATTCGATCAGGGCAATACCCGCAAAAGCAGTACAAGCATCGAGGGATTGTTGATCTTCTACTGTAGAACACCAAAAGCTTAAATCTACAGCTCCAGGTAGAAATAAATATTTTCTGCTCCGCTCAACTTGCCAACGTTTGGTTTTATAGAGACTGTAGGCAACTGGAATTTGCAAGGTGATTGGCGGTAGAAAATTGATACAACAATCTTGCTTTAGTTCGGTTTGGTTTGAAGCAAATTGAGTAGGTGGTTCAATTTCGAATAATTCTTTCTTCCTGAACATATCTTGATCGGTGATTTCCTGGTAATTGCCCTGGATCAGAAGCTTTTCCAGCAGGAAATAGAAATAGAGAGTGTAAAAAAAATCTTTCTGTTGTTCGTCCTTTTTTTTGTTTTGTGAACTTTTAATTTTCTCGCCTTCTTCTATAATTTGTTTAACATAAATAGGAAACATCTGGCTTGCCGTTTTAATGGCACTTATGACTAATTCTTTTTCACCTAAGTTTTCTGAATTGTTTTCTTTGAGACAGCTAGTTAATGTATTAAATCCCTCCTCAATCGCCGTTTCTAAATCTTTATAGGCTGCTAACGGAGCAACAATTTGAACGATTGCAGAAATGATGGGATCAAGAATCGAAAATTCATTATGGAATATCTCAGTAAATGTATCTGTTTCCAAATTTGAATTGAAATGAGATTGTTTTGCTAACTCTAGAGGAATTTCGAGGGCATATTTTACATCTGGATAATATCGTTCTACAAAAGCTTTGTACTCAGCTTGAAAGTTATCGTTTAAGCGATCGCTTGAAAATAATTCAAGTTGTCTCAGAATGATCTCAAAAAATTCTTTTGGCAATAACGAAGGTACTGGAATAAGTGTCGTTTGATACTGGAAATCTTTAAGTGATTCCCCATTGTTTTTATTTAGTTTTTCAGGTTCGAGAAAACAATCTCTTAATGCTGTGTAAACTTCGAGACCAATGACTCCGTCTTGATCTTGATCGTCCACACCGATATTGCTCTGAAAAGCTTTAATTAATTGTTCAGTGTCATCATCAAAGTAATCACTACTTAACCATTCTAAAAGTTTCTTAGATTCATTCAATCCCGATATGTTCGAGTCAATAAAATCTAATTGTCTTAGAATATTTAGACACTTCTTGACTTCTAAAATAATGGGATCTTGAACTCCTTTTCTCAAAATTTTGTGAAATGTAATCGTGGCAAAAACAATATCACCAAGAACTGTATTTTCTAAGGTTTCTATTGTCTTTTGTAAATTTTCCTCTTTCAATTGTTGAGTAGACTGAAAAATTCTGAGAGCATCAATTAAAGTCTTAGCTAGAGCTTCAATCGATTCCGTTATTTCATCTCTTTTTAATCTGCCACTCTGTTGTAAATTTGTACTATTTAATTGGTAATCTCTAATGTCTGGATAATCTGGAATCCAACCTAAACCTTTTCTTTTCCAATCAATTTTTTCTCTAGTATTTTCTGGTTCTTGACTAAACATGCTGGCATCCTTCATTACGCTGGATTTTTATAAGATTTAGCCGATCTAGATTTAAGCGCCTGTATTTGACACAAATGTTAATCACAGATATCTTGAGGTGCCGCTGGATTGTGATTCACGTAATTTTTTAACCATAAGCATCCTATTTTGATCAAATTATCTGGCAAATCTCCAGACCTGGTTGCTCGTGTCAGGTCAAGATCGGCTAGATTCCATAAAATTACGGTTTGATCAGCACTCCCAGAAACTAGGCGATCGCCATTTTGAGGATCAAAATCTAAATCATTTACGGCATTCTGATGACCTGTTAAGGTTGTGATTAAGTTGCCATTGATATCCCACAATTTGATGGTTTTATCATCACTGCCGGTAGCAAGGATAAGACCATCAGGACTAAAACTCACTCTAGAGATGGCGGCGGTATGTCCGATAAGATGGTGCAGGATGTTGCCGTTGCGGCTCCAAATGATCGCTGTCCCATCTTTGCTAGCGGTAGCAATTTGTTGTCCATCAGGGCTAAAACTAACATCCCAAACTCCAGCCGTATGTCCGCTTAACGTATTACTCAAAGTTCCATCAAGACGCCATAGCTTTACGGTGCTATCGTCGTTGGCAGTTGCAAGGAATTCTCCATCGGGGCTGAACGAAAGGCCTAATATTGACTTGTCTTGTTTAGGAACGTGAGTTGAGATTGGCTCGCCATTCTGAGGATTCCAGAGTTTGACTTCACCCTCTGCGTTTGCAGATGCGAGGATTTGACCATCGGGGCTAAAGCTAACACTATTGACCTGGCTGTTTTGCTTAGGAAGTGTATGAACTAGCTGATTGCTTTGCCAATTCCAGATCCGAACGGTACGATCTCTGCTGGCACTGGCAATTCTAGGTTGGGTGCGATCGATACTGAGGCTCAAGATTGAATTGTCATGCCACCCTAATTGACGCTCGCTCGCTCCTTCAGTATTCCAAAGTAAAATGCTGCGATCTGCACCTGCGGAAACGGTTGCTTGTCCATCGGGGAGGAATCTTACTGCTGAAACATCGCTTCGATGCTCAGTCAATACCTGCAACCGGGGTTGGTAATCGAGTTGCCAGAGAATGAGACTCTGGTCATTACTAACCGATGCCAATAAGTGATGGTCGGTCGGACTAAAGCTGATGCCATTTACCCGGTCATCATGTTCCCGTAGCGTAGCAATTTCTCTGCCCTCCAGATCCCACATTTTTACACTGCCGTCGGTGACGCTGGCAGCGATAGTATTGCCATCAGGACTGAATTGTACTTGAGTAAACCCTCTAGTTGGCTGTAAAGAATTAGGTTCTGCCAGAGATTGTAAAAAGGTCCCATCTTTGCTCCATAGTCGCACAGCTCCCTGGATATCAGCAGTCACAATATAATTTTTTGAACTACTGACTGACACATAGTTTGAAGCATAACGAATGTGCCTATCCAAAGACTTGATCAAGGTTCCTTGTTTTGTCCAGAGTGTAGCGATACCATTAGCACGACCATCGATAATGTTGTTACTACCGTCTTGACTAAAGCTGAGACTGAGGATTGCAGAGGTGTTTGATTGAGGATCTACAAAAGGAAGTGGTTGTCCATCCTTTGTCCACAATCGAATTTTGCCGTCGTCACTCCCTGTAGCAATCAGAGTATTATCCGGGCTGAAAGTAATGCTGCGAACGGCTATACCAACGTGGTTATCGAGAGTATGGAGGTGGTTACCAGTTGCTGCATCCCAGAGTTGAGCAGTACCATCTTGACTGGCAGTTGCGATTATCCGTCCGTCGGGGCTGAAGCTCACTCCGACCACAGCACCTGTATGCTGAATCACGATGGGTTTATCAGTGCCATCCAGGTTCCATAGTTTGACGGTGTGGTCATAGCTGCTGGTGGCAATGGTCTGTCCATCTGGACTAAAGCTCACATGTTGAACGGAGCCGGTATGTCCAACAATGCGATCGCGTTCTCGTACCCAATATACTGCCTGTCCCAACACTTGCATGACTTCTGCCCGAAATTGGGGGTTGTGTCGAAACCAGAGTGAGTCTTGTAGATGTCTGCTAGCGCTTAAGGCTTCAATGAGAGCATCAAAGCTGTCTGGATTTTCGTTAAATTTGGCGTCCGATGATGTGATCAAGGCACGAATCTCTCCCCGATCGGCAGCACGCCATTTAGCGATCGCTAACGTTCCCACACCTAAAATACAAACCATCGCTATTACTGCACTAACTGCGACATTGCGATAAAATCGCTGTTGACGATCGCGTAGCTTGATACTCGCTGCCAAAAACTGTTTAATTTCGGGGCTTAATCCGCCCAATTGAATCTGAAATAGGTCGTCCTGTTCCAGTTCCAACACTTTCTCTAAGCGCGAACCCCGCCAAAGTTCATCATCTGCTTGGGCAGGTGCTTGCTTCAATAAATGACTCCACTTTCGGGCATCTTCCTCTAATTGATTGTTGAGTTTAATAACGGCTTTACTTTCAGTAATCCAGTGTTTAAGTGCAGGCCAGGCATCAATCAGGGCTTCGTGAGCAATCTCAATCGTTACTCTTTGGGGACGGTCACTCACTAGCAAATTGGCATTGATTAGCTTATCCAGAATCGGTTTAATCGAAGCATCTCCCAGATCTGTTAACTCTGCCCGATGGCTAACAACTTGCCCTGCTTCATCAGGTTCAGAAGTCATGGTTTGAATATCTACCAATCGTAGAAATATCCGTCGAGTTATGGCTTGTTCTGCTGGCGTCAAGCTCTCGTAGATGTTATTAACATGCTGTTGGAGCGCTCCTCTTACGCCTCCTAACGATTGGTAGGTCTGGATCAAAAGTAGGCGGTTTTCCAGATGATCTTTGCTTTTTTGCCACAGTAGGTCGAGAGTATATTGCAATAGTGGTAGAAAACCTCGATGGGTTTGCTGGCTCAGGTCAGCAATCATGATATCGACCAATTCTGCTTCAAACACCACACCATGCCGTTTAGCAGGCTCTGTAATTGCTAATCGCAAGTCGTTGGGTTGGAGATCTCCTACTAATCGCAGATTACGTCGAGTCACATTGTCCAGGTCAGGGCTAAATCGATCTAAAAATTCAGCCCGCATGGTCATGACTAGCTTGACGGAACGATCCAAAGATTTCTCCAGAGCGCGATACAAAGATACGATACTTTGAACAAACGTGTCTCGTTTTTCTGGCTCACTAAGAGTAAAGATTTCTTCAAACTGATCGAAGTAGAATAACCATTGTTCTGATGGTCTCTTCAAAGTTTTGACCACCTGCTGTAAGGTGTCTGATTGAGCCGTCAAAGCGATTTCTGCCGCAGTTTGCCCATAGCCGCGTCGCAGCAAGGCTGCAAACAGTGATACAAAAGGATTGCGATCGGGTTTCATTGTTAATTCGACAAATACGGTGCCCCATCGTTGGCGTAACTCGGGAATCAACCCAGCTTGAACCACGGAAGACTTGCCACTGCCAGAAGCTCCATATAACAAGAGCAAATTGCTTTGCTCTAGATCTTGTACGATCGCCTGAACTAGATCATCTCGACCGAAAAAATAATCTTTATCTTCTGATTCAAATTTCTTCAATCCCTTGTAGGGTGAGGATTCAATCAGTGGGTGATTCTTGATTTCTTCAGTTGAAGCAAACTGGACGATTTGTGTTTGAACAATCTGAGCTTGGGAAAGGTCAATATTGGTTTGCGAAAAATCAAGATGATGCGACTGCCCTTCGATTTGTAGATTGCCACCAATAGTAATATCTTGAGACTGACGTTGTTTGTCAGGAAGGTCAGATGATTGGCTCATAAAATTGTCCAGGCTTTAGCAACTAATGCAGCAACTTTCATCGTTGGTTCAGCCAGGGTTTGCACGCCTTCTAAACCCTTCTGGAGCGTAGCGATCGCTTGTTCGACGAATGTTTTATTGGGTTTAGGTTTTTGTAATTCTTGTTCCATTGCTTTTAACGGAATTGCCACCGTGTCTTTCTCGATGACATTCAAAGACGGATGGGTGGCGATCGCTTCCTTTAAATTTTCCAGTGCACTTAGAAGCTCTTGTACTTGAATCTCTTGAGCAACTGGAGCAGCACGCGAAGGGATATCCTGTCCTCCAAATGCTTGCTGCGCTTGGCTCAGATCAATAGCTATGCCACTCCCACTAACCCTAAAATCACCGCTCACAGACATAGAACGATTTTGCTGTTGTGTTATTTTTGATGAAGTTGCCATTGCATCGACTTCATCTACTATTTCTAGAACCGTTGGCAGTTGAAGTTTTAACTGAATTTTCTCTTCATGAGTCAATGTCTCTATAATTGCCAAAACCTCGTCTACTGTGTACTTTGGCATCTCTATGACTCCTATGATTTAAGAATTCAAATAGGCTTAGTCTTGATTTTACGTTAGACCGTTTGAGTAAGAGCCATTTCTTCCAAAAAAACTAATTAATCCCAATATGGATTGTGATCAATCCCTGTGAGGGATTTGGTGGTTTTGGAACTCAAATCGGGCACAGAGGTAAAGCGGAATTAAGCGGTTTCAATCCCTGTGAGGGATTTGGTGGTTTTGGAACCCCGTAGGGTAGCGATCGTATTCTTTAACCCCGTGTTTCAATCCCTGTGAGGGATTTGGTGGTTTTGGAACCTTTTGATTGCAATGATATCTATCAGTTAGTAGCCGTTTCAATCCCTGTGAGGGATTTGGTGGTTTTGGAACCGCTGGCTTGTTAAGCAATGTGAGCGTGAAGTCACTGTTGTTTCAATCCCTGTGAGGGATTTGGTGGTTTTGGAACGCTTATCTGCGGATGCTACAGGCGATCGCGATACGTTTCAATCCCTGTGAGGGATTTGGTGGTTTTGGAACGGTCGGTGTTTGGGAACTTCAGAGCAGAGGGGCTTGTTTCAATCCCTGTGAGGGATTTGGTGGTTTTGGAACCAAGGGCGATCGCTATTACTGCATCAGGTACATACGTTTCAATCCCTGTGAGGGATTTGGTGGTTTTGGAACCTGCCAAATTATTTGGGTACGTGGGAGAGAATGCGGTTTCAATCCCTGTGAGGGATTTGGTGGTTTTGGAACCTACGGTGTTTACCCTGCTCTGCATCCGCTGGCATTACGATGTTTCAATCCCTGTGAGGGATTTGGTGGTTTTGGAACCGAATAGGATTTCCAGCGCTTGACCCATATTCGCCATAGTTTCAATCCCTGTGAGGGATTTGGTGGTTTTGGAACCATAGCATTGTGCAGCCGTCCGTCACCCCCTCGATCTCGTTTCAATCCCTGTGAGGGATTTGGTGGTTTTGGAACCCTTAAACATCCTGCAATCCAAAAACCCCAGTCCCAAATCGCGTTTCAATCCCTGTGAGGGATTTGGTGGTTTTGGAACCTTAACAGCAGCTCCAACCACACCAAACAAAAACCCGTTTCAATCCCTGTGAGGGATTTGGTGGTTTTGGAACATCGGTCGTTCGGTGCCTTGCAATTGCTGAGGTATGTTTCAATCCCTGTGAGGGATTTGGTGGTTTTGGAACTACATTATGGCGTGAGCATTACTTATCAGGTGTCGGTTTCAATCCCTGTGAGGGATTTGGTGGTTTTGGAACTTCACCCGCGCCCGTCGCTGTTTCTCCGGGCATCAGTTTCAATCCCTGTGAGGGATTTGGTGGTTTTGAAATTTCAATCAGTTGATGGTTCAAGAGTGGTTTGAGTTGTTTCAATCCCTGTGAGGGATTTGGTGGTTTTGGAATAATCAACCAGCCAAACGCCGAACCAGGGTAGCAAGGTTTCAATCCCTGTGAGGGATTTGGTGGTTTTGGAATCGGCGATGAGATTGAGCCGGATGAAATCACTAATTTGTTTCAATCCCTGTGAGGGATTTGGTGGTTTTGGAACACGATCTTTTGCTGTTGGGCGGCGATATCTAAAGTTTCAATCCCTGTGAGGGATTTGGTGGTTTTGGAATTTGAGGCTCACACCCCAACCGTTGTTATCCCTCCCGTTTCAATCCCTGTGAGGGATTTGGTGGTTTTGGAACGTTGAAATTGATGTCAGGTTAAATCAGTCAAAACTGTTTCAATCCCTGTGAGGGATTTGGTGGTTTTGGAACCCCTGGCATTTGAAAGCCTTACTGTATAAAGTTTTCAAGGTTCGATTGCGCGGCTTAGCCAGATTATAGCATTGACTCGATTGAGCGATCGCCCGTTACCCGCTCACTCAAATCACATTTCTCGATACTTGTTGACTTTTTCAACAGCCTCAGGCAGACATTGTGAATGGAGGCTACATCCTTTGCAGCGCGGTGTGTAAATAGCAGGGGGCATTGTTTCGGTTTGGAGTAGTGTGCGAACCAATTGAAGTGTGGCGATCGCCTCCTCTCGCAATGCCTCTGAAATTTCTACAGGCTGACGTTGATGAGATTGGGCATAGTAGATAAACCCTTGAGTCACCGTCTTGCCCGTCATATCCTCTAAACAGAGAGCCTGGGCACAGACTTGCAGTTCGTCGTTATCGAACTCGCCGCGATGACCTCGTTTGTATTCAACGGGATAAAGTTGTCCGCTGGATGCTTCGATCAAATCCGATTTTCCAATCAAGCCGTAGCGATCGCTCTTGAGCCACACTGCTCGAATCTGCCAGGTCTCTTCCCGATGTCCTTCACCAACCGTATGAACGCGTTCGTGTAGACTGGTGCCTTCAATGGTGTATTGGTTGTCAGTAAAGTCACCAATGCAAAACATTCGCCAGCAACGGTGCGGGCAATAGCTGTATTGATTCAGGGCTGCGATCGGCACATAGTCAGCTTCATTCATGAGACTTTTTTAAGTGGATACCGCCTTGTCATTCCCATCCCCATCGGGGTTTTACGTCCAACACCGCTGTAAAGGGCAAAATCAGCCAGCGTATTAATTTGCTTAATGGTAAGTTGCTCTACATCCCCTAAGATACGAAAGGTCATCGCTCCCACACAGCCAATAAACTTGCTGCGAGAGTCGGTCGCCAATTCAGTTCGGATATCAAAAAAGCTGGGAAAAATGGGTTCCAGTAAAGTCTCGGGGAATTCGATGCCGCTATATTGATTCCATCGGCGGCGCAAGCTGTTAAACACATGCTCGCGTGTCGGTAGAGCACAGTCAAATTGACTCTGACGAAAGCTGGTTGGTGTACAAAAAATGAAATCAATTTGGCGATCGCAATCAGATGCTTGTTCATAGAGTTGAGCATAACTAACAAAATTTGCCCAGGGCTGTGTAGATTGGGGCGTACCCAAAATACTGGTGATTTGTAAATCAGCAGGACCAAGATGCCAGGGATGGCTGGGGTTGAGGTTGAGCCAGAGTGAGGTGAGATGTCCAAACAAAGCATCATCCAATAAGGAAATGCGCCACCAGCACGGAGTTTCAACCGCAATAGGTCGGCTGTGATTCCATTGCAATAGGTGATCTCGTTGCGAGTGATGGGCGATTTGTAAGGGACTGAGGGTAAAAGCTTTGTCGGTCTTCTGCCCATGGAGGCGATCGCCCAAGCTTTGATCCACTGAACTGACTAGAGTTAGAAATAGAGCATGGAGATGTTTGCCTGTGTTGTAGTTTGGCGGAATGGGCGATCGGGGTTGCAGGTTAAGAATGAGGCTGTGTGGCATAGTCTATGAATTTCCAAAGCGATAAGACATCCGTGCTGGAATTTTTAAGCCTTCCACCTCGTAATAGTGCCCATGCAATCGCACATTACGAATTAAGCTAACAGGTGGCATATTCACCGTGTCATAGCTAAGTACTTGATGGGTAAACATCACATCCAGCGGATTAAGCGGGTAAGGAAACGTAAACTCTCCCTCAGACTGCTTGATATTAGATAGTTCCTTCATTTCAACTGCTGCTTTGCTTGCCCATTTTCCAAGCCGCACCCATCGAGGTAGAGCTAGAGACTGCTGAGTTAGAATAAAACACTCAAACTGGCTCTCTGGAGCAATCTCTTTAGCTCGACCAAAACTAGGGATATTTTTCTGAGTCTTCTCCATCTCAACATGGTAGTTGTTGTTAGCATACTTCCAGGTATTGAGAACCGTTGCATGACTGATGGCTCGTGCAGGAGTGACATAAATCTCCTGCTGGTTGAGCGGTGTGAGGTGTTCCTGATACTTAGGAACTTGTTCAGGACAGAAGTAGCGGTAGGTGTGTTCTTCCGGAACAGTGGTGGAGTGGCGATCGCTATCCACCAGTCCCAATGCATAACACAATCCATAGTTATGCAAAATTGGCTCTGTTTCGTACAGTCGTCCGATCTCACGAGTGGCAAAGTACGTTGAGTCATGCAACTCTAACGTGCAGCGATAGATGTGGGTCATAGGAATTACCCCGCTTTTGCAGCAGGCTTCTTGGGTTTCTCAACATGCTTAGCAAAATAGGTTTTAGCGTCTTGATCCGCTTGCTGTAAGACTTGCTTGATTCCTTCTTCTTTCCCTGTCAAGGTTTTAACTTCATTGAGTAAAGGAGTGAAAGCCTCACCAATAAAATCTGTGTGAACGATAAATTCCTGAGACATGAGTGATTCAATTGTTGATCTGGCTGCTTGCATCACATCGTCTTCATCTAAGGGATCAGGGGTCTTGAGCGTTTTATCTACTTTCATTTGGTCATAAATTGCTTGCGTCCAGCGCAAATTACTCACAATTTCACCATCTGCAAACACAACACCAACTAACTCATTACGAACGCGCCCAGTACGTGTTGTTTGCGCTCCATAGTGGCGCGTCCTGAGAATATTGTTGAATACATACAAGAAGTTTGCTTCAGTCGGGTCTTTTAAAGTCACAATGCTAGGGAAGAATACTTGAGGCTTGATGTGGTCTTGCTGATTAATCCGACTAGTCACTTCCCCCTGTTTGCTCATTGTTCCATTTTCGTAAGGAGCATTCAAAGTGAATGTTTCATGAGACTCATCGAATGCACTGATCGAAAAAGCAGTGTCTACAACAACTTTGGATTTCTCCGAACCAGAGTCCCCGATCGCAAATCCATAGATGATGCAATCTGGGTTATTCATAGCAAAGCTGACGTTGTACTCGCACTCTTCAGCCGTCATCAAACCATAGGTTCGAAGCAGTTCTCGACCCACTAAACGCTCTGGAGTAGATTGTTTTCGCTTGAACATGGAAAGGCGACTAATTGTTGTTTTGTCTGCGATTCCTGCCCTCACTCGTGCCTTATTTAACTCACTATCTGTTTGAAAAAGTGGATAGGATTCTGTGATGCGAATAGTCAAAAAGTGAACGTATTTGCCCATCGGTTTGTAGGGAATTTCCTGATGAAAGAATTTGGAATCTACGGTTTTTAAAAGTGCCATATTTCATCTCCATGTAGGTTAAGGGTTTATTGCTGGTCTGCCTAGAAATAAATTTCTAGGCTCATAGCCAAAGTCCATTGAAATGGACTGGAAACAGCGTTAGTCCTCTTTAGTGGACTTATGCTATGAGCCAGGAAATTTATTTCCTGGTGGCTTATGGGTTTCCAATGCACCTAGAAATAAATTTCCAGGCTTATAGCCAAAGTCTATTGAAATGGACTGGAAACAGCGCTAGTCCTCTTTAGGGAACTTATGCTATGAGCCAGGAAATTTATTTCCTGGTGGTTTATGGGTTTCCAATGCGCCTAGAAATAAATTTCTAGGCTTATAGCCAAAGTCCATTTCAATGGACTGAAAATAGCGCTAGTCCTGTTCAGAGGACTTTTGATATGAGCCAGGAAATTCATTTCCTGGTGGTCTAAGGAAAGCACCAGCTGAAAAGAGGACATCCAGATGTGTCAGTGCCATCGTTTAGGCATATCATCATCGTTTGTTTCTTGTTCCAATGACTTAATAATGCTGCCTTTAGCATGATGAGTCTTCTGATTCTGCACATAAGCAATAGCCTGATCAAGTTGTTTAGAGCCTAATGAGAAAACCCCATAGCCAGCTTGCCATACGAAACTTTTGGGTGGATTTGATAGAGCATGATTCATATGATGAGCACTACTTCCTTTGATATTTTTGACAAAATCAGAAATAGAGAGAGTTGGTGGAATTGAAGCAATGATATGGACATGATCTTCTGTTCCATTAATGGCATAAACAATACATTTAAGTGCATCAGCTTTACCAATCATGTACTGGTGTAGCTTGATTTCACAATCAGCAGTGATGATTGGATTGCGTTCTTTCGTAGCCCAAACAAAGTGGTAGTACAACCGCCAAAATGCCATTGGCTTATTCCTCTATTTCTTGAGATGCTCGATCGCCTTTTGATTGGTTCTCTTTATCATCTTCAAGGCGATACAGAAACTCGCAAGTATCACGAATCAGATTGAGTTGCCGACCTGCTAAACGAGCACGGTCTCCTGCAAAAGCAAGCTCAAAAACGTCCTTCACAAAATACTGAGCAAAATCTAAAACTGCCTGCCGTTCCTCTTCGCGCTTGCTGATCACCCAACGTCCCTCAGCAGTTGAAGCATGAACCCGATCCATTAGCTTAAAGACTTCAGCAGCGACAGCAGCGACTAATGTTTCCCCTTGAAAAACAGTTGAATCTGCTTTCAAGATGGTTTCAGCCGCAATATCAATTGGTTTTAATACAGCATTAGATTTTGGGTTGTACCGTTTTCCCGCTCGGTAGAAGCGGCGGTAGAGTTCTGTCAATTTTTGTGGATGGTTCAATGGTGATTCTTCTCCCACAATTAGTGCCTCCAAATCGGAATCAAATTGAGCATAAGGGTCAAAACAGGGATAGAAGTGGTAAGCATAAAGTCGAATCTTTTCAATTCGAGCGGTTTCGACTCCCTGATTTCGCACCCAACGGTTTAAGTAACTAAAAACGTAAAGGGGGCTTGTTTCAAAATCTTTAGCAAGTTCAGCCAGCCTGCCCCAGTTTGCGTCATAACCTCCTTTTCCTTGTTTAGCATTCACATCAAGATGAATTGCGTAAGTAGTTGTTAGCACGTTGAGTGGTGCAGGTTGCTTTATTCCATCTGGCGAATTCCAGCCTTCTAAAATATGATCAAGCCGAAATCGATCTTTCCCTGTTAGTACTCGAAATGCCTGAGGCGCACTATCAAGAAAGACGCTCTCTTCAAATTCAGCCCCATCATTGAAGGGAGGAATTGGAGATTCTGAAACGACTGTTTTGACATCTAAAATCATTGGAAATGCAAAAGCTAACCAAGCTGGCATCACCCATGATTCGGTGTCCGTGGGGTCTTTCCCTGGTGGAAGTGCCATGAAGTAGAAGGTCAAAGGCTGATCATCGGGGTAAGACAATTTGAAGGTGCGATCGCGCTTAAACTGTGGGTCACTTTCAGGAAGTTGTTTCTTGCGCTCCAAGTCCTCGTCAATCAAAAAGGCATCAACTGTTTGGTAGCGATCGCGCCCTAAGTCAGCCTGCATATCCTTGGATACAAAGTGATTACGAATGCTTGTATCAAAGCGGGTCTGGGCAATGCCACTGTATGCCTTTTGCAAAAACTTATTCGTTTCTGGAGTGAAGTAATACGTTGGATAGAAGTAGAGATAACGATATTTTCCATCCTCAAATCGCTTACCCACAGCTTGCGTTTGATTCATCAAAATCTGCCGCAACATCATCTCGATCCCAGCGATGCTGGAGATATTGCGTTTAGCATTGGAGCCACCCAAATGCTGCTTGTTGGTATAAACCTGTGGAGTAAATAGAACAGCCGATTCCATCTGCTCAGTCACGGTATAAGCAGAGTTTGAGATAGAACAGATCAGCTGTCTTCCCCGACCAGGCTTTTTAGCAGCGTTGTAGCCTGCTAGTTCTTTCAAGAAAGGAGATGCCTGCTCAGCAACCGTTTGGTTTTGAATTGCAGCAGGAAGCATAACAATGCGTTCAACCCACAGGCGCAAATCATTCCAACCATCCGGTAATTGATACTGTTCTACAAATGGCTGAGTCAGGCTAGAGAGATAAGTAATGATCTGGCTACAAACGTCTCGTAAATTTTCAATTCCAGGATTACGTTCCAAGTATTTTGCTGCCAGATAATACCACTCATAAGGTACTCCCCCTGTGTTGCCTGTTAATTTATTAGCTTTCAAGCTCTCATTAATTTTTTGAATCTTCTCAATTTGAGGTGAATACTCGCCTAACTGCCAAAACTCAGCAACTTTATGAACTAATTGCTCCGGCAATAAATCAACTGGGTTAAGTTCGGGTAATTCTTTCTTCTTCTTGCGTTCGGCTTCATATTTTTTACGAGCTTCTTCAAGGCGTATAAACCGCTCACCCCAAATCTTACGGCTAACCAAATCACCAAATTCTGCAAGTTGGTCAATCCGGATATCGTCTTCAAACTCAAAGCTGTAGTTGGCTGGTAAGACGTTCTGTTGTTGAAACTTGGTTAGATTTTGGCTACGACTCTTGGCAACAGAACCCTTATTTGGATTGAGAATCCGCAGGGTTGCATCCAAAGCAACTTGCATCAATCCTGGATCATCAAAAAACAAGTTGTAATACTCTGCATATTTCATCCCCTTGCCATCTCGTCCAAAGCCTGTTAGCCGAAGACGCAATTGACCTGCACAGAGATTTTTGATGCTAGCCACAACACGACCGGGCAAGTCTCTTGGATCAATAATAGGAGCATTGCGATCGGCTAAGTAAATGACACCTGTTGGCAAGTACAGCAGTGCCTCATAGTAAGTATGCTCAGGGGTATTTAAGCCCGTGTGTGCCTCCATCAAAGCATTGTTAACAACATTGGTGAGAACACCCCGATTTTCAGCAATACTGTGATAGGTGAATTTAAGCTGTCCGTCACTGAGGCTGTGAATTAACTCCTTTAAACGTGGATGCTCCGCATCCTGAGGGTGTTTGACAATCGACGCTAATGAATCTGCCAAACAAGTCAGGTCAGAAAGACTACGAAGGGTACGGTCTTTCAGGGATGGATTTAACCCAAACTCTGAAAAGTTCCAATTCGTGTCCCAGCGACGTTGGGCATTATATGCCATACACAACAAGTCATCCAGGTACATCTGGTATGCTTCTGGATCATTAGGGTCAATAAAACGATCTAAACCCAGTTGACGAACCTTTTCATCAATAATTTGACGATGCTGCTCCAGTGGCAATTTGCGACAATTGTCTGGAGTGTCAGGAAATTTTTCAAAGTCATGCAGAATGAAAGCAGAAATTACTAACCTACGTTCCCGTTCTCGCACAACTCGTCGAACAGTAGTATTTAGTTTCTCTAAACGCTTCTCAATCAAATTCGCTGGGAATAGCCCATTGAGCAAGTGAGTGTTGAGAGACTGGTCAGCCGCATTATCTCGTCGAACTTTTTCTTTGCCTTGAGCTTCTCGCCGTTGATCCAGTTCATCAAAAAACTTGCCACCCTTTGCAGTTACACCGATCGCCACTCTTAACAAATTTGGCAACACATATTCTGCAAAATCTTGCATTACCAAATCGTCTAAATTCTGCGATCGAATTGCTTCGCGCAATAGCTTTAACGTTAGAAGTTCCCGTTGGGCAGGTTCTATCGTGCGATCAGTTGCTTCTACGTCTCCTAAGTCATCTATTAACCAATCATCGCCCTCTGCCACCAGTTCCGCAGCATCCTGATTCAGCAAAGATAACTGTTTTTCCTCATGCGAACCTTGCGGCTGTTTAGCCATCTCATGCCTCCAGTGAAGTGAATGGAGTGATTAATCTGTTTTGAGCTGAAGTCAATCAACCTAACAATTGCTCAATATCAAACTGAATATCAGAGAAACCAGGCAGTGTTATAGATTGCCCCCGATCAAACTGCTGCTTGCTTTGATAACCTGACGGGACAGGTTGCTGATAAACTTCAATGATTTGAGCATTTAAATCGATGAGCCACGCTTCAGCAATACCTTCCTCAGCATAAGTTGGAATCTTAATCTCTCTGTCAAAGTCTACGGTTGTGTCAGATACCTCAATTACTAAAAAAATGTCTTCCGGCTTAGGATGCCCCGTTTCGTAGAAGTCATCTCGTCTCCTCAAAAGAGCCAAATCAGGTTGAGGTTCAGAATCATCGCTGAGCCGAATTGGGTTTTGAGTGCGGACGATTGCCCTAGATGCCAAACGCAAAACAAACAATTCCGTCAAACGGTCAACACAAGCCGCGTGCCGCCGACCTACAGGGGACATCTCAATAATTTCTCCTTTAATCAGTTCAACGCGATCGCAATCGGTCAATATCCCCGACTCAATCATCTGGTGATACTGCCCCACCGTAAATTTTTTTCGCAAGATTTGGACTGTCATTGTTCTCTATCCTCAGAATGCCCTGGAATAAATTCCGAGCTAAGAGCTAAAGTTCATTAAAATGGACTGGAACTTAATCTCAGTCTTCTTTAGAAGACTTCTGCTATGAGCCAGGAAATTCATTTCCTGGCGGTCTAATGCTTCGACCTCAGCCCTGGAATAAATTCCGGGCTAAGAGCTAAAGTCCATTAAAATGGACTGGAACTTAATCTCAGTCTTCTTTAGAAGACTTCTGCTATAAGCCAGAAAATTCATTTCCTGACGGTCTTGAAGAAGGGAACATTGAACAGGTCAAGTTCTTTGTCCCCATCCAAAAGTTACGCTGCCTGCTTCAAGTCGAAGTAACTTTCATCAGGCTCATCTGGGAAGAGGTTGAGTTCAAGTTGCTCACTCTCAACTCCTTGAAACTGCTTTGTCTGTACCACGACATAAATATCTGGAGGATGATTTCCAGATATATGAGCTTTCAGATCAAAGAGTTCAAGCTGTTCGTAATTAGCCATTGGCTTTACCTCATAGTGAAGGTTTTCCAGATGGCGGCTTTGACTTCTAGAGCCGTATTAGCGTTGCAATCGACAAAGTAAGTAAAGTAATACATACCCGTCTCGAGCTACGAATCTCCGTCCCTGTACTTGAAGGCTTACGCCACCAAGTAGACCATAGCACAGCTTCATGAAGTTCAGCTACGGAAGACCCCTTTAAGTTGTATCATGAAACAAAGAGGGCAAGAATGCTGTTAGTATTCTCAAAACCCTTTCAGGGATTGAAACTTCCGATGCTGAACTTGGAGGCTTACGCCCTCTTCTCGCATATAAGCGCACTAAAACCCTTTCAGGGATTGAAACTAGGCGATCCATAATTCGCCTCCCTCATTCTTAAACTGAAAAGCCAACGTATCGAGTAGCAATGCACTCTGCCCAAAGGCGATCGCATGAGGTGCAGTCGCATCATGGACGCTGTACTGATCGCTAATAGGGTAAATCTGAAAGTGCATTGGCAAGCGCAACCGTTGTCGTACCTCACTCACAGGGCGACGAACAACGTAGCTGACCAAACCCTCCTTATATAACCGTTTGTTGATTTCACCAGCCCAACGGTTATCGGGTTGCCAAACCTGGATGCCTGTTAAAACCTGTACTTTCCAAGCATCAGCAATAGGCTGTAAATCCCCAGCATAGGTAAACTTCCAGTTCAACCGCTCCTCTCGGTACGATCGCAGCTTCATGAACGCAAGGCAGTGAGCAAACCGCCCTTTAGGAATGGGCTGTCCGGTACGTTCTTTCGTTTCCTGGAGCGATCGCATAAACGCTGCTTCTGTCATCATTTCGATCTCCAGGTTGCCTAAAATTCCTGGTAAGTCATACGTCTTGAAGCGCTCCGCTTCATTCGCTTCCGTCAAATCATAAAGACCGCACTGCAATGGGCTAGAACCCCGAAAACTCAACGCATCCTCATAAATTGGGTTGCCATTTTTTCCCGAAAGCTGCTGCCAATCTTTTGCCCAACCGCTCACCTGACCTGCTACTCGATTCAACGATGTTTCAAACACTTGCTCACACGTTTGCTTGAATAGTTCCAAGCTACCTGCATACTGCTGCTGAATGGTGCGATCGCCTAGTTTACGCCCAAGATATAGAGACTGCACTGCACCCCAGCGACGGTAATACCCTCGAAAATCATTGATCTGTCTGTACTTTTCGTTAATTGCATTGTGGAAAAACGGGCGATCGTAAGTGCCATTGTCCTGTAAGGGTGCAGCACTGTCCTCAAACAATCGTTCTATCAAGAAATTGGGGACTAAAGCATAGGCAGTAAAACCATCAAACTGGATCTGTTGACCATTTTGTTCATAACCGTCATGCCGCCCTAACCGCCCTAGTCGCTGAATAAAATTTCCGGCATCAGCTGACTCAAAAATTAAAAAGTTAATTTTGAAATCAACCCCTACATCAATGGTGCTAGTACCCAAAACTAAATCAGCATCTAGCGATCGCGCTCTTTCCTCTTTCCCAGATAGCCCTGTATTCTCTCCAACAGTCAGACCATAGGGTTCTAGAAGTTGCCGAAAGAATGGTGTGAGGCGTTTAACTGCTGCAATCGAATTGAGAATGATCGCGCCTTTCGTGCCAGGATGCTGTAGAAACTGAGCCAGAATTAAATCACTATTCTCTCGTAACCATGCTTCAGATGCTTTTGGGCTAGACTCCAGTGGAACGAACTTCAACTGGATACTCCGTGCAACTAATCGATAGTTATGTGCTTGCAACTGCTGAATTTGTTCTAGCGAATCAGGGAACTGATATTTGCCCTCCAAATTAGGGTCAATTTGTTTATATCGGATTCCAGCAGCATCAAGACGTTGTAGAAGTTGTTTGCTTGGCGTAGCTGAAAGAAAAAGAAACTTTTTGCGGCGGTTGGTTGATCGGATCAGCAGCATTGTGTTGAGAACGCTGGCAACCTGCGGAGCATTAAAAACATGGAATTCATCAAATATAAAGAGATCAAAGTCTTTATCAATACGTCCCCAGAGTTTGTCAGGACTATCATCTGGCAATAAATACGCACCTCGGTGTAAGTAATGAAAGATATCAGGATTGGTTAGCAGAACTTCAGACTGATTCGTGCGAGTTGCGATCGCTGCTCCTTTTCGTAGCCCTTCATTTTCCGCATAAATCTCTAATTCCGCACCGCTTAATTGAGTGACCCGTGGATCATTCAGTGGCTGAAATTGTGCAATATAGTTTCTTGTTTGCGTTTCCTGATCACGAGCAAGTTCATTGGTTGGATAAAGCCCAATGGCGGAACATTCACCTTGAAGCACATCTAAGTAAGCCGCTAAGCTCTTACCGTCACCTGTCATTGCTGTATTGAACACAACATCAATCTGCGGGTCACGTAAAGCTTTTAACGTTTCTACTTGATGCCAAGATAGTGACCATCCGTCAGGAACATGAACATTGTTTGGTGTCACAATAGTTTCAGAGTAAACAGGCTTAAGTGTAATTGAATAGATAGACATAGTTACATCTCGAAAGCTCGTCTAACCAATCCTGCCCTCTTTAAATCTCCGCTTCCAATATCCACTGTGGACACAGTTTATCCACAGTTCAGATTAGAAGCTCTAATCATTACAACTGCTTAATCATCAAATAGAGCAGTAGAACCAACGATCGCTAAACAACCGATCGCCCCACCATCATTCGGTACTCATACTGGCGATCGCCCCCACTTCGCTTCTCAAAGCAGTAGCCGTGTTTCTTGGTAGCCGTATACATAGTGGCAGAAAAGCGGTGTCCCACCTCCTGTACCAGTTCTCCCGTTGAGTGCCAGTGACCATCCGCCAGCACCGCAGACAGCTTTTCTAACTGTGTCATTGCAATCTCCCTGGCTCAAACGCCAAAAAGCATACTTAAACTCGGTGTTAAAGTGGTAGAATGTAATTCTAACAAGAGAGTATTACATAACTTTCTCATGAGTGCAATTGTATTCTAATTTTTCCTAGAAAATGCCTAGAAAAAAGGAAACCTTAACCCTATCCGTTCCACCCGGAACGAAGGAAAAGTTGGAAGCGATCGCAAAACGTCTGGATATCCGTTGGGGCAACAATCCCAGTGCATCTGGTCTAATTGCTGCCATTGCCCAACAGGAGGTTGAAGTGGGGCAACCATTTAGACTCCATGCGGCTCAAGTTAAAGCTTTGTGCCAGGGTGTCCGAGACTTGATCGATGCGGGACACGTTGAAGAAGCCAGAAGTGTACTTACACTTTTAATCGAGCGTGGAGAACTGGAGGCTCCTTTACGTCAGAGCCTTATTCAGCAAATTAGCCAACCGTTAGAAGGTTGGCGAATTCAGGTCGATCAGCTTATTGCTCAAAAGCAGCCCTTTCATTTGGTTTACCAGAACTCTCAGGGACGCCCCCTGGAATACAGGGTTCGCTATGCCGAAGTTATTTTTTACGAAAAACGTTATTACCTTCAAATTTGGTGTGATGAAACCGAGGATAGCAACGATTTACCTGAACTTAGGCATAACCGCTGTCTCAGACTCGATCGCATCCAGGCTATTTTTCCAATCAGTGGAGAGTGGCGAGATTGCTTTGATGCAATTACAGTACAGCTACACTTCAAAAGCTGGTTAGTGAATGCCTATGAACCTAAAGCTGATGACTTGAAAGATGAAGTAATTGATGGTGTACGACAAGTTATGCGACGGGTTGTAAATCCCTTTTGGCTGATGCGGGAAGTGCGACGTTACGGCTCTGAATGTGTGATTGTGTCGCCCGATGAGGTGCGCGATCGCTTCAAACAAGAACTATTAGCAATGGTTGAGCAATATAATACTTGACTCTACAGGTGGTTGTCCCAATATGCTTTATTTAACAGGCAGTTGCTCAAAGGGTTAGCCGTTGCCTATGAAGCTAAACCTGCCGATATCAGTAATGAATGGCTGAGCGATCGCAACCCACCTGTGCATTGCTCTTCACATAAGCCGTCTTATTTTGTTGACCCTTCCCCCAAAGGTACTACCGAGATTACGGTAGCTGAGAGAGAGCCACGCGAAGCGTGGCTCTCTCTCAACAATTTGGACGTCACGCAATTTACCCGGGGCTTTTATCGATGCATATGTTGTTCCATTAAGGCTTGTGCTCTGGGTTTGTAGAGCAAGTGAAATAATGATTCCACATAGCGCAGCATATCTTCGCGATTTTCTTGAGAAATATAATTCCAGAAGCCATAGATCCGTGCCAGGGTCAACAGGCGAGTGGTATGAATCTTCCAGGTATAGCTACTGTAAACCCGTTCCATCGCTCGTTGCGAAATTTCCAGCCAATAATTGGGTTGATGATCGCATTTGCTGACAAATGTATCAATGATTTCTGCCATTTCTTCGTGCTGGGTGGGGTTGATATAAAACCCATTGACCTGATCTTGAATGATTTCTAAGGGACCCCCAAATCGAGTGGCAAAGGTGGGTAACCCTGTAATCATTGATTCTAAAATGGTTAACCCAAAGGCTTCAAATAAAGCCGGTTGAACAAAGACACCCTGGCGATCGCCAATCACCCGATAAATCTCGCCAGAGTCAGATTTAGACAGCCGCACCCCCAACCAACGAATTTTGCCATGCAAGTTGTATTGCTCAATAATGCCGTATAGCTTTTCGATTTCGGTAGCTTCTTCGTGGTCGGTAGTATCTTCAGTTCGCAGTTTCCCAGCAATCAAAATTAAATTACAACGATCTTGCAAGGCTGCACTTTTACCAAAACATTCAGCTAAACCTGTGAGATTTTTGATTCGATCCAGCCGTGCCATAGAAAACAAGGGTCGTTTGCTGGGGTCGGTTAAGCTGCCAAAGATATGCTCTGGGTCGTCATCAGTAAATAGCATTTGCTCCAGGCGATCGCGCTCTGACAACAAGCGATCGACTGTGTTGGTATAGGGGAAGAAGTATGCCTCATTTACCCCCGGTGGTACTACGTTAAATTTGGGGCTGAATAGTTCGATGCCATCGACAACATGATAGAGTTCGGGCATGGTGAAACACTTATAGGACTCATACTGTCCCACACTATCGGGTGTTCCGACGATTTCTTGATAGGTGCTGCTAATAATAAAATTGGCAGCATTCATAGCAATCAAGTCAGCCGTGAATTGCAAGGAAAAATGATATTGATCTTCGAGATCATGCCAGTAGAGGTTACTAAACAGATACTTCGACTTTTCTAAGGCATGAGCGACGATGCTATACGTCACACCCAACCGCCGTGCCAGCAAAAATGCTACCAGGTTGCCATCGCTATAGTTGCCCACAATCAAATCAGGCTTGCCCTGAAACTCTGCCAGCAATGCTTTTTCGGCATCGATCGCATAGGTTTCCAGATAGGGCCAGATTTCAAACCGCGAGATCCAATTTTGCGTCAGGTTGGGGTTAAAATCTCGGAACGGCACCCGCAAAATCCAGGTATTGTCTGTACCGTAGACTTTTTCTAAAGGTTGGTTACAGCGAGTCCCATCATTGTTGGGAATCAGGCGACTGAGAATAATTACCTTCGGTTTGACATTGAGTGAATCTAGCCCACCCAGGGTAATATCTTCTTGCAATTGGTGTTCCAGACTTCTTGCCTGATCCAACACATAAACCACCTGTCCGCCTGTATCGGGCCGCCCTAAGACGCCTTCTTGGCCAAACCACCCATGCACCGACACCAACACAATCCGAAAGATCATGGGAATGCGATAGAGGAAGGCTTCTAGAGTCTGGTGATCGGGTGAATCCAATAATGAATCGAGTAACTCCAGGCTTTCGCCCACCCGTCCAGCCGTATTGCCCCATCCCGGCTCAAACCCCAATGATTGCAAGTCAAACCGAAAGTCTTCGTAGGGCTGATCTGCCGGACGATTGCCGACAAAGGTTAGTGCCCGTTTCACCTGAGTCGAGAGTTGTTCCTGGTTTTTAATCCGTTCATTGATCAGCAGTTGAGCCCCATGATAGGCATGTAAACTCAAAAAATGAAACAACTGCTCTAACCCTTGCCGTGCATCTTGAAACAGTTTGCTAGAAAGATAACGGTTAAGAAATTGCAACCCTTTGCCAATATTTTTGGGGTCGCGCAGGCGGGGCGAATAGTCATAAAACGATTGGAAATCTAGCTCCAGGATATTGCCTTCATTGGGGTGCGAACGATTGACCAGGCGATCGCGCAAATCTAATAATTCCTGGCTGCTCAACCGTTCCATTCGCAAATCTTCCGTGATTCGGTAGATTTCTTGACTGGCAATTTCAGGGCGAATAATCAAACACGAACTATCATTCTCTAAGATAATTTCTTGAGTAACATCAATCAGCTTGCCCAAGTGCGACGTATGTTGAAAGCTAGAGGGCTTGTTCTGAGATTCGCAGTAGTTCGTAAAAGTAATGACAATGTCATTCCGCAAGAAGTAGCGGGGTTCCTGGCGATGCAACTCAATCAGGAATTGCCGCAGATCGGTCTTTTCATCACTTTCTAGAACAGACTGGAGTAGGTCAGACATAAGGATCCTCGGTTACTCTCGGTTACAGATAATACAGATTGATGCAAACCTTGCAAAAATCGAGGCGTAGAATCACAGATTCATTAGCCTGCCATTTTTTCGAGGGAGCAACAGCAGAGCCGTTACTCTCTCGAAAAAATTAAGCTTGATTAAATCAACGATGCTTAAGACACCCATCGATTTTCAGGCTCTACGCTTCAAAAAAGTAAGCAACATGCCCCATTAAACGTCTTTCTCTGCCAAACGCCGTCTCTCTATCTATAGATTTACGCTTCTAAGATCACAAATTAAGGATCGTGGATTTAATAAAGCCGAAGATTTATTGTTGGAAGCGCGGCGTCGCCGCGCTTCCAACAATAAACTTCCGGGTTTTATTTAATTTGTGACCCTAAATATAGCCATCCCATCCTGGGTAGTGGTATGCATGTAACGATTTTTTGTGGTATGGGCGAACCGCCGTTCGCTCTTGCAAACGAGTTAATTTCGATCTGATTTAATCCACAGTCCTTAGAACCAGAAATCTCTTAGAATCGCAGTGCCTCACAACACAACCTTACAGGTGATTAAAGCCATAATTCTTAACGGCGATGCACATGATAGGTTGGGAAGGTGCCATAGCGTTTTGCCCAGGGCATTTGTCCGACGTAATCGCAGGTAAAATCTTTTAATTCTTCGGAAGCAGCGATCGCCGCAAACGCTTGGCTGGCATAGACTTTACCGGGTGGTGTAATCGGTTCAATCCGCGCGGTGTGATTGACATGAGTGCCGACGTAGTTGATTTGTCCGGTAATCGGATCGATGTTGCGTTCAACGGGACCTGCGTGGAGAGCAATGCGTAAATTGAGATCGGCGGGTAAACCTTTACTGGACCAGTCAATCTGCTGTACTAAATCGCACAAATCGAGGGCAAACTGTCCTGCTTGCTGCACTGTCGTAAAGACGAAGTATAAGGCATCTCCCCAGGTATTTTTCAGCAGCGGTCGGTACGTCTTTTGTTGCGTCAGCGTGGCGATCGCTCCCAAAAAATGTTGAGCAAAGGGAATATATTGGTTTTCTAATAACTGGCTATATTGCGTTACATCGGCAAACAACAAGGCTCGTATTTGTTGGTCGATGGGTGAGGCGGGTGTGCTGGAGAGGGTTGGCTCCGCAGCAGGAGTGGCGATCGCCATCGGCGTTAGATTGAGGCTGGGCGACTGGAGGGGTGTTTGGTGCAACAGGGTTTCCAGATCGATAATTTCTATGGCATCTGTCCATTGTTGCCAATGGGCAATCGTGTCGGCGGTGCCGCCCATGCCATCTCCCGATCTACCATTCCACACAGCCATGGGTACCAAATCGGTTCCCAATTGGTCGGCTCGCATTTTGGCTAACCCATGCAGCAGCCGGTTGGAATATTCGTAGACGACATTGTTTTCTTGAAGTTTTTGGGTGGAGGCAATAATCACCTCGGTTGCGTGTTGGGTTAGTTGCTCAAAGCGGTTGACCCAGGTTGTGTCGGGGATAATATTAACGGAATCTTGAATAAATTGTTGGCGATCGTAGGGCAGGATGATGTGCAACTCACCCTGCAACTCTCGAATGGCTTCTAAAAACAGGATGTCAGACCCGCAGGCGGCAGAAGCATAGCCCAGACGGGCATCGAGTTGTTTCAGGCGATCGCGAATTGCAGCATAAACGACGGGTTCTAATTCTTCAGGAAAGCGAGGCTGGGTACGCTGAGGGCGATCGATCATATGCCCACAAAACACCACCACGCGAGGAATCTGAAACCAGCGTTTGACCTGCTCTAGATCGCCAGATAAATGCTGCACCAATAACATCGCATTGCGTCGGCTAGAACTCAGATCGCCAAAGCGTCCTTTGCCAACCTCTACAGCTTGACGATAGAAATCTTCGGCAGCTGACCATTCTGACAAAATCAAAGCGGCTTCACCCAGAGTTGCCAATAGCCAATACTCTTCACTGGTATAGCTGGAGCGATGTGATAGTACCTGCAAACAGCGATCGCGTACTTCACAGGCTAATGCCTGCGCCTGCTCCGTTTCACCCATCACCCTTGCCATCGTGGCTGCGTTAATCCCCGTCCATACGCTATGGCTGAGTTGGTAGGCTTGTTGATAGCGTTCGGCAGCCAATCTCAAGTGCTGCTGACGACTGCTGGGGTCACTGGCTTGAAGCCAGAGGTCTTTGTGGGTACGAGCTAACAGCCCCAACGTTTCTTCATCCCGTTGTCCGGTCGCGACCAATTTGAGTAACAGCGTATTGGCTGACACTGTCGAACCACTGCGGGCTAATGCCAATGCCAACAACTGCTGCAAGCGTAAGTCGGTAGACCAATGGGTTAACCCTTCGGCAATCAGGTCGTATGCCATCAACGGTTCACCCAATTGCAAAAAAGAATCTCCCAAGACTCGATAAATTTCGGGTGTGCGTGGTTGCAAGTGAATGGTTTCTCGCCGCAGGTTCAGCAGCATTGCCAGATTCAAATGCGACTCGGACTTTAAATGTTGTAACAGGGTGACCAGGTCTTCTTCTTCTAATAACGCTGTATTGAGGTCATGTCGCTCTTGCGATTCTACTCGATATCCCAGTGCCAGCAGGGTTTTCAAGGTTTCCCAAATTGGCAATGCACGATTTTTTTGTTCTGGTTCGGGGAGATCTGCATAGGGCACCAGATTAGGATGCCGGTGCGATCGCTCGTTGTAGGATGTGCCATACTGCCAGCCTTGCTCCATCAAGTTTTTTGCCCAACGATCATGGCTATGGCTGGCGAGTTGCTCTGCCAGGTGTTGATACTCCGATGACAGGATGATATGGGATGTGTCGATCGGCTCTGGCGTGTAACTCAAGGAAGCCTCCGATAACCAAGCAGGTTTATCCTAAACGGTTGATCCGATGGGGCTATGCTGGCATAACTCCACCGGATCAAGCAAACGTGACGACCCCCGATTGAGATGTTTTTCAGGGGCTATTGTAGTTTTACAGCAGATTTCTTACCGCACGGGAAAAAATGATCCTACTTGTATAGCGCTGTGATTTTTAGTCCGGTAAGGTGAGTTGGGGGCGATCGCCAAAATCAGGGATTGTAACGGGATTTTCGTTTAGATGTGCCAAAATCACCTGAAGGGCTTTTTCCAGTTGCGGATCGTCGCCCTTTGCCCAGTCTTGCGGCGCAATATCGACTTCAATATCGGGATCTGTACCGTAGTTCTCAACCTTCCAGCCGACATCAACAAACCAGAAAGAAAACTCCGGTTGGGTCAAAATGCTGCCATCGACCAGGGAATGACGCGGCCAAATACCAATTACCCCGCCCCAGGTGCGTTTGCCAATCAGGGTGCCGAGTTTCATCAACTTAAAGCAATGGCTGAAAATATCGCCATCCGATCCGGCGTGTTCATTGGTAATTGCCACCAGGGGTCCGGCAACGGCGTCGGCAGGATACGATTCGGGATTGCCCCAGCGCGAGACATCATAGCCGATTCGTTTACGCGATAGCTTTTCTAAAATCAACTGCGACACATGACCGCCACCGTTGTAACGAACATCGACAATCAAACCGCCCCGTTCGGCTTCAACGGCATAGGAACGATGAAATTCGGCATAGCCATCGGGTCCCATATTGGGCACATGGACATAGCCGACCTGTCCATTCGTGCGAGCATGGACGATTTGGCGATTGCGTTCGACCCATTCGCGGTAACGGGCGCGCATATCATGCCCCAGTGTTTTAATGGTAACGGTGCGCGTTTCGTCGGTCTCAGCACTGCGAATGGTCAGAGTAACGTCAGTATCTGCCTGGTGTACCAACAGTTCATGGGGAGAGCGATCGCGGCTTACCCGGCGTCCGCCTACGGCTAAAATTAGGTCGCCAACCTTAACATTTGTTCCTGGACGATTGAGCGGCGAATCGGCGCGTTCATTCCACGAATCGCCCCGAACAATATGCTCAATTCGATACGCATTTGACGCTTCATCGTAACTGAGATCTGCGCCCAAAAATCCCAATACATATCGTGGAGAGCGACGATAATCGCCCCCCATTTCATACGCATGGGAGGTGCCTAATTCTCCCTGTAATTCCCAAATCAGATCCGAAAATTCAGAGCGAGTCGATACCTTATCTAGCAGCGGTCGATAGCGTTGGAAAACATGATCCCAGTCAACCCCTGACATATCTTCGACCCAAAAATGTTCCTTCTGCAATCGCCATGCTTCTCGAAACATTTGCTGCCACTCTAACGCAGGCACAACCGAAACTCTGATGCGTCGCAGGTCGAGCCAACCTGTTTTGCGCCCCGGTTCATCGTCGGGTTTGCCATTTTTAGCCTGGGGTGTAGCGGTGCAAACGCGCAGATGATTGCCCGATCGATATATCAACGTTTCCTTATCGTTTGCCACCTTAAAGCTGGTGATGTTGGTAGTGATGGTTTCCTTCTTTTGTTTATCAAAGTCGTAGATTTCCAGCAGAGTTTCCGCTTCCGCTTCCTCCGCAAAGCGATCGTGATCCAGGCTACCTTGAATGGGCACCGAGCTAAACAAAACTTTTCCTGAAAGTCCCCAAATCTGGCGATAGCGACCCTCTGGCACCGGAAAACCGACGACTCGATGTTCGATTCCATCCAGGTCTATTTCAAGGGCGGCGACTGCTTTGCTATCGGATTTATTATCGGCACTGGCAGACGGCTCCGATTCAGACGGTGTGGCGGATTCTTCAGCCGTTGCTTCCGGCTTTTCTTCTGCTTTTTTAGCCGCGTTATCTTTACTATCTTTTTTATCAACCAGCGGTTTAGGCTGTGGCACAAAGGGTGACGGCGTTTCTTGTTTGAGAGTGATTAGAAACGGTCGCATGCCACGCGGAAAGCCCAGGTCAAAATACAGGCTATCGTAGACCGGGTTGAACTCGCGATAGGACAGGAAGTAAATAAATTTGCCATCGGGGTCAAACGCAGGGGAAAAGTCAACAAACTGGGGGGTGGTCAGCCGATGGGTGCTGCCCTCTGGCAGGTGGCACAATTTAATCACCGATGTCCGTTGGGTTTCAGGAAATCCATAGGCAACCCATTTGCCATCGGGCGACCAGGAAAACCCGCCAATCCGTCCATGTTGGCTGCGATCGAGGACTCGACGTTGTTTGCTAACCAGGTCAACGACAAGCAACTCATGACGATGGTTCGATAAAATTACCTGATCATCTGTTGGCGACACTTGCAGGGCGATCGCCCGTCCCAAGTCCAGTCCCTCTAATCGCTCCGGTGCCGTATCCAAATCCGGACTGTGAATCTCCAGGGTTTCGACCCCCGTGGCTTCAGAAATCGTGACGAATCGCTTTTTGTCATTGAGCCAACGGGTCAACCGATAGCGTACCCCATCAGCTTCACCCAATTGCGTTACAGCGCCTTCCCAGTTGCCAAACCAAAAACTTTTGCCCCGACAGGTAACGACCGCAGAATGCCCATCGGGATGTAAGGCATAGTCTTCTAAGTAACGGGCAGCATCAACAAATTTGCGTTGTCGTTGCACCTGGGGACTATGAAACTCGACCGCAATCGTGTGTGCCGTCTGGGTTGCCGGATCGAAATAAAACAGGTCTGCACCCGCATGATAAACAATCCGTTGCCCATCGGTGGTCGCATTGCGGACGTAATAGTCGCGTTTGTGAGTGTGTTGTTGCAGGTCGTCACCAGACGGGGTGCAAGAGTAGAGATGACCAATGCCTTCGTGATCAGAAATAAAGTAAATGCGATCGCCTACCCACATGGGTGACGTTAAATTTCCGGGTAAATTGAGTAATCGGTGAAACTGTCCTGACCCTGTTGGATCAATCCAGAGCACTCCGGCTGTTCCTCCGCGATATCGTTTCCAACGAGCAGTATCACTCGTATTTCTACCCAATACGACACCGCCATCCTTACCGTAGGAAATGTGATGTGCCAAACCTACCGGAAGACGTTCTGGCAGTCCCCCTAGCGGACTGACTGTATACAGGTTATAAATCCGGCGAAAGGGTTGTGCTGCCATACTGGCAAACACAATCGAGTGTCCGTCTACACTCCAACCCACCACAATCGAATTTGCCCCCAAAAAGGTCAACCGTTTTGATGTGCCACCCTCCGCAGGCATGACATAAATTTCGGCATGACCCTCTTCGCGTCCGACAAAAGCTAACTGAGTGCCATCGGGAGATAAAAAGGGATGTGAAACTTCACCTAAATTGGAAGTTAATCGAATGGCTGTGCCACCGCTAATCGGAACGCTCCACAGATCATCTTCACATACAAAAACTACGCGATCGCCATGCACTGTTGGAAATCGATAGTAACCGGACTGTCTACTCATTGCTGTTGTTTGGCTGCGACGGGTTAAGGGATGCTGGCGCGGGATAGGAACGGACGAAACCGCTTCTGAATCTCACGGATCTAAATCGAAAACGAATTCTGATTTTAAACGTCGAATTTGCGATCGCCCGTAAATTTCACAGATTTCTTTACGTCTGAGCGATCGCAGGTCAGTACACCAACTTAAAAGTTTTAGAGGGGGCGCAGCCCCTAAACCCCCATGTTGCAAAATTTCGTGGTTGCAACACTAGATGATATAGCGATCCTGAGTCAGTTGTGAAAGCGCCCGCCCGAAGGGCGGGCGCTTTCACAACCGATCATTTTCACAAATCAAATAGGATTGCTATATGTAGCAACCGTCGAGACAGTTCATCACGCTTCAGGTTGGCAAAACCGCCGGGTAATCGCCAGAAATTGCTGCAAGATCGCTGATGGAGAATGCGATCGCCAGACGGCTGATAATTTTGCAGAAGACGTTTGTTCTTGAATGGGACGATAGACCACACCATCGCGTTGTAGAGTCTGGACGCTGGCAGGAAGAATGCTGATGCCTATGCCGCCTGCCACCAAGCCCAAAATGGTGACCATAAAGACCGCCTCTTGGGCAATTTTTGGCACAAATCCGACGTGCGAACACAGATGATAAATTTGCCCAGATAAGCCAGATACTACGTTGTGGAGGGGCATGACAAATTCTTCATCCATCAAATCAGCTAACGAAAGGGCAGGTCGTATTGCTAAAGGATGGCTTTTGGGTAAGACCACAACCAGCGATTCTTGCACCAGGGGCATGATGGATAAATCACTGGCTTCAGTCAACGGTTCGTATTGGTAGACAAAAATAATATCCGTCTGGCGATCGCGCAACCTGCGAATTTGGGAAGCGCTGTTCTCTTCTCGCAAAATCAATTTGACGTCAGGATACTGTTCTCGAAAGGTGCGTAGAATGTCAGGCAAAACGCTATTGGCAATTGAGCTGGTAAAGTCGATGGTTAAATAGCCCAATTCACCCTGGTGGATGCGCTGTGTTTTGCGGATGCCCTGTTCTAACTGCGCCAGAATGAGCCGAGCTTCTTCTAAAAACGATTGTCCTGCCAGGGTCAACTGGAGGGGGCGCTTTGTGCGATCGAATAATTGTACTCCCAGTTCTGCTTCTAAGGCTTGAATTTGTTGACTCAGGGGAGGCTGGGCAATTTGCAGTCGCTCTGCTGCGCGACTAAAGTTTAAGTCTTCTGCAACAGCAATGAAGTAACGGAGATGGCGAAGTTCCATGAACTGGGACAACTATATTTTTAGAATATAGTATCTAAGCGAACAAAGTATTGGACATATAGTTTTAGATTCTTTATTCTAATGACACCTCGTCAAACACAGCTTCAGTCTGAAGACGATGAACCTTTGCATCCGGGTGAACCGATGGTTGCATGGCACTGAAATAACGAACCGAATTGCCCCCCTGCCCCCCAAATTTGGGGGGTTCTGAAGTCAAAGTCTCCCAGAATTGGGAGATTTAGAGGGCTAGTACACCAACTTAAAAGTTTTAGAGGGGGTGGAGGGGGCTGCACCCCCAAGATGGGGTTTCATCCCCCAAACTCCCGTGTTGCAAAATTTAGTGGTTGCAACACTAGTTTTTATTAATGAAGCAGCCTATTACAAAAGAGGAATTACCATAGTTCAATGCGTGAACCTAATAATACGTTTGCAACGGCTAAACCGATTAAAGCCAATGCTCTATTTCGCGATCGCGTCAATCACAAGAAAGATAAATTTGATTTTTTCCGGTTTAAATTAACCCAACGTAGCAGTATTCAAATTTCCCTATCGAAATTGAAAAAAAATGCTGATGTGTTGGTGTTAGATCGCAATCAAAAGGTTGTTAATCGCTCTAGCCTATCGGGCGATCGCAAAGAGCAGATCAACACCATTCTGGCGGCAGGCACCTACAGAATTAAGATTGTAGGTCGTCAATCAACTTCTTATAAATTGCAACTGACGTCTACTAAGAAACCCTGGAAATATTTATCTGGCAATGGTTTAGTTAATGCGGCTAAAGCCGTAGCAGCGGCAATTCAGCAAGATTCTTTTGCCAATGTTCCTGATAGTTCTGCATTAAGTCAGTGGGGTGTGGATGCGGTAAAGGCACCTGAAGTATGGGCAAAAGGATTTAAAGGGCAAAATGTAGTGGTTGCCGTGTTGGATTCAGGGGTTGACTACTTCAATCCTTTTCTGACCGATAGCATCTGGACGAATCCCGGTGAAATCTCGGGCAATGGTATTGATGATGATGGCAATGGGTATGTCGATGATGTGTGTGGCTGGGATTTTGTCAATCATGATAATTCTCCGTTTGATCTGAGTGGTCATGGCACCTTTGTGGCAGGAGTTATCACCGATCGAGATATTGGGATTGCTCCAGATGCTCAGGTCATGCCGATTAAAGTTTCAGGAGACTCCTTTACAGGGTTGCCCTCTGCTTTTGATTCGGTGATTGCCAAGGGCATCAATTACGCCGTCCAAAATGGAGCAGATATTATCAACATTAGTATTGGAGGCGTTGCTGAGACTCAACCTGTCTTAAAACAAGCTATTAAATCTGCCCGGCAGCAGGGAGTTTTAGTGGTGCTAGCTGCTGGCAATAATCGGCAGTATGGCTCCCAGAAACCCCTTGATCCTGCCTGGTTTGCAGCCAGAAATAATTACGGAATAGCGGTGGGTGCAGTCAATCGCAATCAGAACTTTGCCAACTTCTCTAACCCAGCCGGAAATAGACCGATTGATTATCTGGTGGCTCCAGGGGTAAATGTTTACTCAACTGATTTAGAAGACAATACGATGTATAAAAAGGCTTCAGGGACTTCGTATGCCACACCAGCCGTAGCGGCGATCGCTGCCCTGATGCTGAGTGCTAATCCGACCCTGACCCCTGAACAAATTGAGGATATTCTGACTTCGACAGCCCAATCGTTATAGCCATACCCACGTTGCGAGAGAGCCGTGCTCCGCACGGCTCTCTCATAGCGTTTTGATATGAGGCTGTGCCTGATTTACCCCCAGTTGTCGCTGTCCCCCTTGCCAAGGGAGACTACAGGGGGTCATAGGTTTGGCACGTCTTCATAAAAAATTGACAGGTTAATCTGTGATCCTTAGGAATGGGAATTAAATAACTCCGATGATTGGTTGTAGGGGCGAACGGCCGTTCGCCCCTACAAACGATCCAATATTCGATCTTATTTAATCCACGATCCTTAGTGAACGTGCCAGAGCAATGGTTTACCATTTTCCTCATACAGCGATTGCAACTCGGCTTTTTGCTCTTGCGTTACCTTAGCCCGCAATCCTCTAGACGGCGATAGCAAAAAGGTCGGATGCGATAACCGGAGAAATGGCAATTGACGTGGATGACTAACCAATATCACCTGCACATCAGCATCAAATAAATAGCTGAGCGATAAAAATGTGATCGGGTCGGCATCACTGACCACCAATGGGCGATCGCTCTGGTTAATCAAATGGGCAACGGGCGGCAGAAAATCAGATTTGGTGGAACTTTTATTCCACCAGACTTCTGCCTGAGCGCTCAGACCACACGCCCAGATATTAGTCAATAGGAAGAGCGTGAGAAGTAGATGCCAGCGGTAGCGACGAACGATATTAAAAGGGTGCAGCGATGAAGCGATGGTCGGCATCGTTGGGCGGTTTCGGGTCGAAAAAAGTTGGGTGGTAAACAAGTAGGCGATCGCCATTTGAATGCCGAGGAAGGATGGAAACAGGTAACGAACCCGCAGCGATCGCTGTCCACCAATAATTAAATCGGGTAATGCCAGCGCCAGAAAGGGGATGCCGATGAGTAAGACAACAAACCAGCTAATGCGCCCAGGCGCATGGCGGCAAAGAAAATACAGCACATAGGCAATCCACAAAACCAGCAACACATTGGCTGCTCCCAGCTCTGAATCAATCAAGGCACGGTTGAGGTTGAGAAACCACAGATCAATCAACCGAGAGATAGAGGATGAATCATCCAGTGATTCAGTACTGGCTTGAATCTCACCCATCCGGCTCAACATAACCATTAGCCAGGGAATAAAGGTTGCTGCCCCTGCCGCTGTTGCCAGCAGGTAAGCCCGAATCAAGCGGTAATTGCGTCCCTCCGTGATCACAGCCATATAAAATGCATGGGCGATCGCCACCAGAGCAAATAATAAATGTGTATACAACCCCAGAGCAATCGTCAGCGCATACGTCACCCAAGCCCAACGAGTTTTGCTACGTTTTGCCCATAACAAGGTTGCACTCGACAGCAAAATAGTCACCGTCCACAAACTGTACTGACGAGCTTCCTGGGCATACAACACATGCAACGGTGAAACCGCAACCAGTGCCATCGCCATCCAGCCAACCCGAGGCGATCGCCATAATTCTAAACACAGCCAGTAAAGACAGGGAAAAACTAGCAGGCTGATCACCGCCGACAACGCTCGAATCGTCGCCGCAGAATACGGCAACGCCTGAGTCCAAAATCGCGCCAACAAAAAGTACAACGGTGCGTGTTCTGCCTTGCTTTGCAAAACGACCAGGGCATCTCCTAAGCTTTTTTCGGGGTTGGGATGCTGATAGTGCAGCAAGTCTTCTACACCCTTAACCTCCCCTGTATAAAGATGTTGCACCACTTCCGTTTCGGTGTAGCCCGACATGCGTAACGAGGTATTAACCTCATCTGCCCAATAGACCTTGTGCCCTAAATTGACAAAGCGAAACCCAATTCCCAACAGCACCAAAGCGATCGCCATAAACCGCAGGACAATCAGCGGCGATCGCCCGATCAAAAAACTCTGAATGTTGAATAATGGCTTCATCACCTTTCTGCCATGGCTGTAGTGAGATTTTAGAGAATCGGTAGGATTGAGGATACTTTTGCCGGCGAAATCGTTTGGTTTCGCCGGCAAAAGTATCCTCAACATCAGCACGGTTGACGTTACGCCACACCCACCTAATCGCATAGACTGAGCGTTTGCATAAGGATGAGATCATCGCACGTTCCATCTGATTTTTGAACAGCCTGGGCACGAATATCTAACCGCTAACACTACCGTTAACACGGATGAGCGATTGGCGAAATCAGACGATTGCAGAGGTCCGTCCTGCGGTAAGCTGATTGAGTGGTGAAGTCTAGTTCCCGCTTAACATTTCGCTGTTTTTCTTAACGACGCTTTACATAATGATTGCTAGTCCTCCTCGTACTATCCGCATCGGTTCCCGCAAAAGCCAGTTGGCTTTAGTGCAAACCTATTGGGTTCAAGAGCAACTCCAAAAAGCTTTTCCAGATCGCACCTTTGAAGTTCACACCATGAGTACGCAGGGAGACAAAATCCTGGACGTAGCGCTGGCAAAAATTGGCGACAAAGGGCTGTTTACAAAAGAGTTGGAAGTAGGAATGCTTCAGGGCGAGATTGATTTCGCAGTGCATTCTCTCAAAGATTTGCCCACCCATTTGCCAGATGGC
This sequence comes from Calyptranema fuscum S582, assembly GCF_055793305.1. Taxonomy (NCBI): domain Bacteria; kingdom Bacillati; phylum Cyanobacteriota; class Cyanophyceae; order Oculatellales; family Oculatellaceae; genus Calyptranema; species Calyptranema fuscum. The sequence continues at coordinate 284,070 of NZ_JBSLYH010000002.1, read as the reverse complement.
TTGGTGCTGGGTTGTGTGACCGAACGCGAAGATCCGGCAGATGCGCTGGTTGTGCATGAACAGCACAGCGATAAGCAACTGGCTACCCTGCCCGCCGGTGCTGTAATTGGAACCTCCTCACTGCGACGGTTGGCGCAACTGCGGCACCATTATCCTCATCTAAGTTTTAAAGATGTACGGGGAAACCTCAACACCCGTCTGGCAAAACTGGATGCGGGAGAATATGACGCCCTGATTTTGGCAGCAGCAGGCTTGCAACGGTTGGGTATGAGCGATCGCATTCATCAAGTCATCCCCTCTGACATTTCGCTGCATGCGGTTGGTCAAGGCGCACTTGGCATTGAGTGCCGTGCAGACGATGCCGAAATTCTTTCACTCCTGAAAGCGCTAGAACACAAACCCACCGCTCAGCGATGCTATGCCGAACGGTCATTTTTGCGCGAACTGGAAGGTGGATGCCAGGTGCCCATTGGCGTCAATACCGCGTTTACCGGAGACACCCTCACCCTCACCGGCATCGTTGCCAGCTTGGATGGCAAACAGTTGGTGCAAGGAGAAATTTCTGGCCCTGCTGACACCGCAGAAACGTTGGGCATTGAACTGGCAAAACGCCTACGTCAGGAAGGCGCACAAGACATCCTGGATGCCATCCTTGCCGAAATTCAACGCAGCTAATTTAATCGATGTGATGCAAAAAAGCCGCGCGACGCGCGGCTTTTTTAGTTAAGTGTGAGAACCCGTGCTCCGCGCGGGTTCTCACACAACCGTTGTCCTCACCAACCCCTCGACTGCTATATGTAAAACAAAGTGCGATCGCTGTAGGAATCGACGCCAAGTTCTACCTGAGTCACCAAAGTAAAGGGATGTGGAATTCGTCTGTCTAAATGCGCGTTAGTTGACTAGGGCACGACATTCAGAACCTCGCGCATCACCGTCGCTAAATCCCGCAAGGCACATTCCCCATTGCCGCTGAAAGTTGAGCCGTGCATAATAGCAATCGTATTGGGCTGAAGATCGGCTAGTCGGTGTAACGTTGGCTCAGTGTGCGGTGTGTAAGGGATGTAGTTGGCAAAAGGACTCGCCTGATAATCAACTAACGTCTGACGCACCCGCTCCAGGATGTCCGATTCCGTCAACGGTTCCACATCTCCGTTCTGATGAAACAGATCCGAACAGAACAGCGTCTTGTGCTCTTCTTCAAAGAATAGCCCTGCTTCCCAACAGTGCGGCACATGCGGCGTATGGAGTAGGCGAAAACGATACTTGCCCGTATGCAAAACCTCACCATCAGCCATGCCTTTCGCTGGACGGGTAGCAAAGTCGTTGATGCTGACCAGTGCCCCGACCCTGCTACAAACGGGTTCAGCAGCAGGGGCTTCCTGAAGCCATTCATTGAGCGATCCGCACTCGTCTGCTTCAAAATGGCTGAACCCCAGCCACCGGATGCTCGATGGATCGAGGATACTGGCTACCGCATCCCGAATCAGCGGAAACATTGCCCTGTGTCCGGTATGAAACAGGAGTGGCTCATCGTCTCGAATCAGGAATTGATTGAACTGGATATTTAGCTCTGGGACATAGGTAGAGATGCGATACAGGTCAGGAGCGATCTCCGTTACAGTCATGATTCCCCTCCCGAAAGCTGCAAGCCATGTTTCGCACAAATTTCCTGGAAGGCAATCAAATCGGGTGGAAAACTGGTGATTTCTGTACCAACGTCTTGATAGAACGCTGCTGCGGAAGCGGGTGAGACAATATGCAAAGCGCGAGCCATGGGAGAACGCACCTTAAATCGATGTAGCGTATTGGCAGGGATGTGACTCATGGCACCAGCCCTTACAATTTGTTGACAATCGCCCACCTGGATTTCGATTTCTCCCTCCAAAATGTAGAAAGTTTCCTCCCAAGGATGGCGATGCAACGGTGCTTCTCCCCCGGCAGTATCGATCATTTCAAACATCGCATACTGTCCATTGGTATCGTCTCCAATCACCTTCCACACCACCTGATGGGTCAACATAGGATGAGCGTCACCTTCGCCAGGTGCAAGGATTTTGGGTTTTGAGTGCTGTACTTTAGTAGTCATAGGGTTTCTCCGTTGAATTTAGATTGATAGGCAAGCAGATCCCGTTCCCTGACATCTGTCAGGAAATGGGTGACGATGATTGAAGATCGTCAAAATGAAGAATGAGTGCTTCTACCCCTTGGTTCTGGGGCAGATTACTTTGCTAAACCACAGGAACGACACATCGGCAGATCTTTCATTTCATATTCGATGACGTTTCCCGTCGCATCCATCTCGATTTGGCAACAGGTTTGCAGCAAATCTTTGAGCTTTTGTCGCCCACGCTGCACCCGTGATTTCATACCAGATACAGAAATGCCTAATTCCTGGGCGATCGCAGCTTGAGTCATGCCTTCAAATTCTGCAAGCTGTATTGCATCTCGATAAGACTCGGGTAAATATTCCAGCAAAGGACGCAGGCAATCCGCCATCTGCTGATTAAAGACTTCTGGATCTTCAGCCATTGCTAACGTTGCCAGGGCAGCTTCAGACGTAAATTCAGGCTGTCGATCGACCTTACGGTAATAGTCAATGATGGCATTGCGAGCAATCTGAAAAATCCAGCTTTGCAGACGATCACGCTCTCGAACGGTCGTTAATCGCTGGTAAATGCGAACAAACACCTCTTGCAAAATGTCATCCGCATCCGCAGGATTATTCACCCGTTGCAAGATGAAACTTCGTAACCGTTGGTGAAACGCCTGCCAAACTACTTTCACATCACGTGTTGTTGCTGCCATCTTGATTTCTCCGCTGCTGTTACCTCTGTTTATGCACAACCACAGCCACTGGAAATGGTTGATTTTGCGCCACAGCAAGCAGTCATCTTTTCCGCTTTTGCTTGAAAGAACTGTTGCAGATTTTGCGGTACCTCGAATGCCGGGGAAACGCTAGAGAGAGGAATTTCAGCCTGGTAAATTGCCCGCAGAATTGCATCTACAATCATACCGACAGGAGCTTCCGTATAAGTCTCCCCTTGATAAGACCAGGTGCGGCACACGGTTCCGTTTGGGGAGCCAGAAATGTCTGAACAGTCACCACAACGGCTCTCCGTTGTTTCTAGAATAATATCGTGACCATTGACTCGAATGGTGGGGGAACTGACAAATTGCAATTGTTGGGCTTGCGCTTCTGACTCCACCACAATTTTGTGGAACTGGATAGCTGTGCCCGTGCTGGCAAGAACTGACTGAAGCGTGGCGATCGCTTGTTCCACATTAGAGAGCGAGCCCGCACAGCGAGAGCAAGTGGACAAATCAAGTGCCAGCAATTCAACCGTGAGTGTTCGAGGGAGTTGGTCTAATTTCTGAGACGTCATCTCAATTCTCCTAAGTTCAGGTTCATCCAGATAGACGGTAGACTTCAGAAAAGGACGCAAAATTGAGCAGCTTTTTTATGCGTTGTCCATGCGATCGCCATCCTTAACCAAACCAGAAGCATTAGCTGGATCAAGTAGTTCTACAAAACAACGTGCGATCGTTGTAGAAATCGACGCAAATTTCTACCTAAGCTACCAAATTGGGGAGCATGTGAAATTTATTCGTCTAAATGCGATCGTTAGCTGGCTCCACGTAAAGTCCTTGGGTCCTAAGTTAGAGTGATGGTACCTAATGAAATCTTTTGCTAAACAAAAAAATGAGTTCAGAGATTACTACCACCATCATTTCTTCCATCGTTTCATCAGGAGTAGCAGTTTTTAGTGTCTATGTAACAACCCGATCGCAAGTAAAGCAAATAGAAAGGCAATTTTTACTTGAGTACCAAGCAGAACGCTTAATTCGTCAACTCTTAGAGCATCCGAAATGGAAGCTAAGAACCTTTGATGCGATTAAATATCATGTTGCAGGTTTTGAGGATAATGAGCTTCGCCGTATTTTAATTCGAGTAGGCGCTATTAGATTCGAAGATAGTCGGAACATTGAGATATGGGGACTTATGTCTAGAAATCAAGATTTAATTGATTCTGAGTATGGTACTAGCGATTTTTAGCAAACGACTTTTGGTGAAGTGCAAAGGTGAATTGAGTAGTAGATACTTGGATGGCATTTCAGCTAACCCGGTATTAAAGCGGACTAAGTGAGAATCTTCTGCCTCACTTCTAGTCTTTTATAGCCGATCAATTTTGCTATTAGCACGCAGGAGAGTGCGTGAGGTTTCTGGCTGAATTATTTCTTACTCTTTCTGTTTCTGCGTCGGCTACTCTTTTCAGCTTTGACAATGATTGTGCGTTTTACCCAACAGGAATGGTTGTAATTGCATCCTATTACAGACTCTTTGTAGTGATAGGTGATGCATAAAAAAGCCGCGCGTCGCGCGGCTTTTTTATGCATTGTCAACTATGGCAAATGGACAGTTCTCCAGCATGACGGGTTCATTCGTGGATGATCTTTAAGCTCACACCAAGGGTTTCGTTTGGGCAGGGCGATCGCCATAAACGATATAGCGAGAATTTTGGTAGAGTTTGGGCAAATTGAGTCGATGTTCTCGGTGAGTTGCCAAATAATGGGCTTGATATTTCTGCATTAATTGCTTTGCCTGGTTGGTTGTCAGATCGCTATATCCTGCCAGGAGCCGATCTTCAACTAGAGGGCGTTGATCGGTTGTGCGGCTTAAATTTGCCCCGATAAACGACGGAGTAAACCGACTCGGTGGCGGTGCCGTCCACACATGCTCTAACACTGGTTGAATTGAGAAAACACTGGCGCAGCCATAGATCCCCAGCAAAATGCCGTTATGGTGCCACGGTTTGAGGGATAGCTTGCGGTGAACCAGCATCCACCCTACAGCGGTCAAAAATGCCCACCCACCGACCAGGGTATGGAACGAGGTGGCTAAGCCAAGCATCAATGCCATCCATCGATAGCGAGCCGTAAGCAGAAAGGCGATCGCCCATTTCATTGCTTTGGGAGTCTGACAAAATTAACCCCCAAATCTTTTCGGGAGAGTGCGGCGGAGCCGCACTCTCCCGAAAAGGAGGATCCTTAGCTAAAGACTCAGTGATCTGATTCCCTGTATTTTAAACATGCCGGGAATCTTTGTGTTTGGCAATCTTAGGCAAGCCCAACTAGCTTGGCACTCAGTTCCCACAGGCGTTTTGCCTTGTTGTCATCGCTGGCTTCATCTGAGACTTCCTGAGAGAAAGACTTGCGACCTTCTTTCTGGCGATTGCCCCAGCTCCAATACACCCCCGACTGGTTGTATTCCGGATCAACGGCTACCGCTGCAACGCGATCGCCCGCTAAGTCTTGAGAGACATAGCCACCCGTAATGTTCTTTTGGAACCAGGGAAAAATCTTCTGAAATAGCGGATAGTGGTTACGAAACAGCGGCGTTTCGGCAACACAGCCTGGATACAGCGAATTAAACACAATTCCAGTGGACGTGTAATAACGGCGATGAAGTTCTCGCATCGTTAGTACATTACAAAGTTTGCTGTCTTTATACGCTTTACCCGACTTAAATTTCTTACCATTGATCATCGTAATTGGGGCTTTGAACCCTGCTTCAAAACCCTGAAGATCTCCGAGGTCAGGAGGAGCTGGAATGGGAATTTTACCCCCCAGTTCTTTCGGATTGGCAGTGACGGTTCCCAAAATCACTAATCTTCGCTGGGGAGCCGATGACCGTTTCAAATCCTCCAACATCAGATTGCACAACAGAAAATGCCCTAAATGATTGGTTGCGACGGTCAGTTCATAACCGTCGGGGCTACGCAGGGGTTCTTTCTGCAAGGGTAAATAAATTGCTGCATTACAGACCAACGCATCCAACGATTTTCCACTCGCTCTAAAATCATTCACAAATTTGCGAACGCTTGCTAGCGAACCGAGATCAATATGCATGACCGTGTAGCTGTCTTTCGGTATGCCGACCGTTTGAGCAGCTTTTTCGGCTTTATCCAAATCTCGGCAAGCCATCACAACATGGCAACCTCTACGGGCGAGCGCTTTTGCGGCATATAAACCGACTCCCGATGAAGCTCCTGTGACCACAACCGTTAATTTCTGATTGTCTCCCATTCTTCTTAAAAATGTTTGTTTGATAGACGTTGACTATTCCCAATCGTCTCACATGATTGAACGTTCAACTTCTATTTTGTTGTCAGCGGTTAACGACTTTAATTCGCACTATTATGAGCACTCTAGAGTTTCTATAGAGACTAACTTATGGACGAAGACCCATCCTAAAATTTGAGCTACAAGGGGTGAAGGGAGCATTTGACTCTCAGTTCAGGGGGGTCCCCTGTTCGACCAGCCTCACTCGTGCCGTTTGAATGGCGAGGCATTGCTGGGCTTGAGTCTAAATTGGACTGCGAACTTTTTGGGTTTACAGTCTAATTCGCATCAAGATTCAGTTATGCCTGAAGTAGTTTTGGGATGGTGTGGGGTAGAAGGGATGTGCCCATCTACAGCACCTATCCCCAGCACACATTCAGCACACAGGATGAGAGATTGGTGTTTACTGTTGCCCTGTTTATTAGGATGAAGACTCAATGCACATTCAAACACCCGATTGGGTAAAACATGCCGTTTTCTATCAAATTTTTCCCGATCGCTTTGCCAAAGGCAGTCAAGCGGCTCTACAAAAGTTTGGGTCTATTCCTTTAGAATCCTGGGAAACGCCACCCACGCTACAGGGATATAAGGGAGGAGATCTCTGGGGTGTAATCGAGCAACTGGATTATCTACACGATCTGGGGATCAATGCCATTTACTTTACGCCGATCTTTCAGTCTGCTTGCAATCACCGCTACCACACCCATGACTATTACCAAATTGATCCGTTATTGGGTGGAAATGTAGCATTTGAGCGCTTACTCATAGCTGCCCATCAGCGCCATATTAAAGTGGTATTGGATGGGGTATTTAACCATGCCAGCCGAGGTTTTTTCTTCTTTCATGACATCTTAGAAAATGGACCCTATTCTCCATGGCTCGACTGGTTTAAGGTCGAAGGTTGGCCACTCTCTGCCTATGATGGGAGTTTGCCCGCTAATTACGTGGGTTGGGCAGGAAATCGGGCATTGCCGCAGTTTAATCATGACAATCCGGCAGTGCGAGAATACATTATGGAAATTGCTGAATACTGGGTACAGTTTGGCATTGATGGCTGGCGGTTAGATGTACCATTTGAAATTACAACGCCCGGATTTTGGCAAGAGTTTCGCGATCGCGTCAAAGCGATGAATCCCGATGCCTACATTGTCGGAGAAGTCTGGAGAGATGCACGGCAATGGCTGGATGGAACTCAATTTGACGGGGTAATGAACTATTTATTTACCGCACCAACGATCGCATTTACAGCAGGCGATCGCGTTGACCTGTCGCAAGTTGAAGATCGTTCCTATGATCCGTATCCACCACTCGATGCCAGCGCCTATGCTGACAAGATACAAGCGTTATTAGCACTTTATCCCTGGGATATTCAACTGACGCAATTAAATTTACTGGATAGCCACGATACCGCTCGACTGATTTCCATTGCTCAGGGCGATCGCGCTACCGTTGAGTTAGCCACGCTATTGTTGTTTACGTTTCCGGGTGCCCCCAGCATTTATTACGGAGATGAAGTCGGTTTAGAAGGCACGCTAGATCCAGACTGTCGGCGCGGATTTCCAACCCAATCTTTCTGGAAGTCAGATGTATTTGAGTACCATCGCCAGCTGATTCGGTTACGTCATACGTACCCAGCCCTGCGAATCGGATCGTACCAGAGTGTATATGCTCAAGGCATGGCGTATGCGTTTGTGCGATCGCATTTAGAAGAAACGTTGCTTGTGGTCGTCAACGCAGGTATTGATGATGTTATGGTGCAACTCGATCGCGATCGCCTCCCCAGCCATTGCCAACCCGGACACCTGGTCTACGGCACCGCTGTGGTGACGGAGCAAGAAACCCAGATTAGCCTAACCCTGGCGGGACGAAGCGGCATCGTGCTGAAGCTTTAAGCAAAATCGTCGCGACTAAAAAGATGTTTGCGGGGCAGCAACGCTGCCCCGCAAACATCTGCTAATTCTTTTTGAGAGAGCGGCGGCGGAGCCGCCGCTCTCTCAAAAAGAATCGGGCTTTATTAAATCCACGATCCTAAGGAATAGAGGATTAGCAATGGATGCGAATACATAACCCCCACGCCTCTTCCAACCATTCAATCGTTCAGGTTTTATTGAAGTTGTAAGCATTAGCTACAGAAGCGATAGTGTTTGCGCTTCACATCAGCATGAGATCCCCAGCAATAATCTGGGGTGGCGCTGAATTTTTACTCATACTCTCGTTGGCATTCCAGCAATTTTACTGAGAGCCTTATTTTTGCCTTACGACCAACTCAACTTTGAGGCTTATTGGTAATGAGTGGATCAGTAGAGTACTGCTTTATTAGCGATCGCCTTAGGTAAGCTGCAAACTTTCTTAACAGAAAGCAGAGGTCGTGGGTTCACAAATGTTTCAGCGAGTGCCAGAACCCTGGCTACTATCGGGAGCATCTGTATCGTCGGGAGGTTGATAATCCCGTAGTATTACGGAAATCGGGTCATCAGCATCTGTTGACGGATGGAGTGAGTCCGATGCAGAGAGCGGTGCAAGACGCAGACTATTGACAGGTTGAGTCGTTGGAATTGCAACAGCCTTGTCCAGGGTCGCCCATTGAATTCCAGCGATCGCAATAATAGCAATAGTAATTCTTGGGAAACTACTCATAAAGTTCGCCTGGTAAATTCACGCACCCTATCTTGATCTTACTTAAATTCTAAGAAACTTTTACGTAGTCCTTCTGAAATTTAAAGATTTGATTAAAATTCAGTAGACTATGTAACGTTTACTCATCAATTGCTATCGAGGTATTGAATCTCATACACAGGTTATGGCGCACGAACAGGCAAGATTTTGGGAAAATTCATCGATTTTTAAAGAATTTTAATAAACCATTCTCTGCTTCTCTCCGAAAACCTACAGAGGTGAATATCTTTAATGATCCATCCCCGACAGCCCAGATCTCTGAATGATCCCTGAATTCTCCTAGCATTGAATCAACCCTCAGAAGTAGGATGGCAACAAGACATAAGATCTTGGAGGTTTTCAAAACCTCCGAGGTCTTAGCCTGTTTTTGAGACGAGTTTGCTTAATTTCGCTGGTATAGCAGCCAGAGGGCTGGTTAGGACAGGGGCGCGGGGGCGGTGCCCCCGGACAGGGGTTCCACCCCTGCACCCCGTCCTGATTAACTATTCAATTGCTATATCTCTGGTGTTGCAAAGTTTTTGATTGGGTCTACTCGTTCGCACAGGTCTGGAGCCGGTTAATCTGCAACACTATGTCATCCATCGTCGGACGGATCGTGCGTACGGGCTGGGCAAATTGGTTCACCAGAATGCTGAAGACTACGGGGGGATAGTTGGGCGGGTCGAGATACCCCGATAGAGCAGCTACGCCCCCTAATGCTCCCGTTTTGCCCTGCAAATGCCCTGCAACTGAGGTATTACGAAAGCGATATTGCAACGTGCCACTTACCCCGGCAACCGCTAGAGAGTTGCGGTAAAGTGTCGCCTGAGGCGATCGCGCCATGGCTTGTAAGGTTTGGACGAGTGCGGCTGGACTGGCGAGATTGTGCCGCGATAAGCCCGATCCATCTGCCAGGGCATAGCTTTCGGGATCGACTCCCAACGGAGAAAGGGTGGTCGCGATCGCCGCGATCCCGTTATCTAAACTGGTGCTGGATGAGTTGGCAGCAGCGTGGTTGACGCCCAAAATTCTCAGCAATGCTTCAGCATAAAGATTATCGCTGTCTTGATTGGCTTCAATCAGCAATTCTGATAGAGGGGGCGACAGCACGAACGCAATTTCTGCGGCGTCGTTGGGGATTGGCGTGGACGCCACCGCTGTTTGTCGCACCGAGATGCCGGTATCTGCCAAGATTTGCCGAAAGCGCCGCAGGGCATAAGTTGTAGGGTCAGGAATGGCGATCGCGGCATCTTCTGGTTCGGCACCGACCTGCAACTGCCCCTGGACGATCAGAATCGGCTGACTCAGGTCGCGCCCAACGGAGACAAACTCTGGCTCCCCGGCGGCGACGGTACGGGATCGATTGTCGATACGCCATTGTCGTGCCTCTGAGGCATCTGCCCAAACGACTTGTAATGGGTCGCCCACGGCTTGTGGAACGAGACTCAGAGCGATCGCATTGCGATTTAACATCAAACTATTCACAGGCGCACCATAGCCCGCCTGAATATCTTCCCATTCCCAGTTAGGATTGACGGCATCGCCTGTAAAGTAGAGATCGTCAGCAATCAGTTGATCAATGGAGTCAATGCCCTGACGGCGGACTTGAGCTGCCAGATCGCGCAGTTGGTCATCGCTGAGGGAGGGATCACCCCGTCCTACCAGAATCAGGCGATCGCGCCCGGTTGCGGCATCCGTAGCACGGTAAACCGAGGTACGAATGCGAAAATCGGCACCCAAAGCCGTTAAGACAGCAGCAGTGGTGAATAATTTGGCATTTGAGGCAGGTACAAAAAACTGTGTGGCATCTTCTGCATAGAGCGTTTCGGCGCTCCCTAACGGCTGCACCAAAATGCCCCAGCGCATCCGATCAAATTCTGGGCGGTCGGTAATCTGGGCGATCGCCTCAGGTAACGCTGCGGGACATAGGGTATTGGCAGCTGCTGCCGACTGGGCAACACTGGGCTGAGTCGGCACAAAGCCGAGGCAAAGTCCGGCAATGAGCCATCCGGCTTTCCAGCAGACTCGTCCCAATGCCGTCAAAGCAATTCTCCTAAGGGCTTACAAAAATCGTCGATCCCCGTTTTTAGGACATGGAAAATGACGGCGGTTGCCAGAGTTGCGGGTAAATCGGTCTGTTCCTTTAGCTGTTGAATAGCAGTGGCGATCGCCTTTTCGGTGATCAGGTGCTTCAACTCTGACTGGCAGAGCGACACACGCCACCGTTTTGCCAAACCATCCAGCCAATCATCGGAGCGATCGGGTTCTTGCCCGACATGCAATGCCAGGGCGATCGCCGCATCTTCCAAATCGCCTTCACAGTCCTCAATCATGTCGAGCGCTCTTAGCGCTTCAGGATGATCTGCCAATTCAGACCGATACTGATCAATTTCATCGGGTGTCAGGTGAGCCATTTCGCCAATTTAGCATTAGACTGATTCAGAAAATCATTTCAAATTTACGTATTGCAATTCATGACACTCTGCAATAGTGTCATGTATGTCCAAGCAAGCACTGTTATAGATTCACAAGTTTCATAACTTGTTAATATCTTGCTTTGAGAACCTATAGCGATCGCAAATCATTTGTGAAACGGGTCGGGGATAGAACCCCCAGGTAGGGATTTCCACCCTACACCCCATTCGTCATCTAAAGAATGATCGTTATATTCAAATACACCAGAGGGTGATTTGAAATCCAAAACTCTGTGCGAGTGTTTGGATAGTCGTTAGCAAGACCGACCTCTAGACAAACTCTAAATTGAAAGCGTTCCAAGGTATAGCTATGGATCCTGAAGTAAAACAAGAGACCAATGCATCAGACTTTGCAGCTGATGAAATTAAAGTTGATATCAGTACAGAAGATTCGGGAACCCTGACCCGATTTTCATCAGACTCCGGCTCTAATGAGCAGTGGCGGGAAATGATGGATAAAGCTTCAAAAGTTCTGGCTGATCTGCCCGATTATCTGTCCGACTTTTTTGGCGAATACAAGAGACCCATCATTACAATTGGTTTGGTCGTCGGGTCGATTATTGCCGTCAAATTAACCCTGGCTCTACTAGATTCTGTCAACGATATTCCCCTGTTGGCTCCTTCGTTTGAATTGATTGGGTTAGGCTACTCTGCTTGGTTCATTTATCGCTATCTGTTACGAGCCTCTAACCGTAAGGAGCTAGCGGAAGATTTCAATGTGCTGAAAGAGCAAATTTTGGGCAAGGGCGCTCATAAATAAGGGATTTGTATAGTAAGCACCTATCACAATTCTCTATGGCGTAAAGTACAACGCGTTAAGAAAGAGCCTCGCGAAGCGAGGCTCTCTTATAGCAATTGAGTAGATGGTTAGGATAGTGGGGTGTGGGGGCTGCGCCCCCAGACAGGGGTTCCACCCCTGCACCCCGTCCTAATTAACCCTTCAATTGCTATAACATCCGAAATTTATTCAGGCACGACGCGCTATATCCAAAAAAATCGCAGAGTGGGAGCCACTTCACTCTGCGACGGTTCTTGCGCCTTCAGTGCAAGCTTTAATGCAAGCCTTTGATGCGAGTCTTGCGTTCTAAAATCTCTTTCAACACCAACGTGACAACGGCTAAACAAGCCAGTAATACAGCCGCTGTATAGGAAGATTGGGTTTGATATTGTTTATAGGCTTCTTCGACATATAAGGGCAGCGTTTGAGTTTTGCCCGTAATATTACCCGACACTACGGAGACAGCACCAAATTCTCCCATGGCTCTGGCATTGGTCAAAATCAATCCATAGAGCAGGCTCCACCGAATGGTTGGGAGGGTAACTCGCCAGAAAATTTGCCAATCTTTTGCGCCCAGGGTTCGGGCAGCTTCTTCCTGGTCGGCTCCAGCTTCTTCTAACACCGGGATCACTTCACGGGCAATAAACGGCAAGCTGACAAAGGTTGTTGCCAGCACCATCCCCGGAACGGCAAAGATGATTTTGATATTGGCAGGTTCCAATAGAGAACCAAACCAGCCATTGCGCCCATATAACAAAACCAGCATCAGTCCGGCGACAACGGGTGAGATCGAGAAGGGTAAATCAATGATGCTGAGCAGTAAGGTGCGACCGGGAAATTTGTGGCGTGCGATCGCCCAGGCTGCACAGAGACCAAACACTGTATTGAACGGAACAGCGATCGCCGCCATCAGCAACGTCAGTTGCACCGCATGCAGAAAGCTACGCTCGGTCAGGGTGTGTAAAAATCCACCGATACCCCCCTTAAATGCCTGCACAAAGACATTGAGTGCCGGAATAAATAACACCAGCCCCAGATACAGGATCACACCTGTAATCAACGCATATTTTCCTAAATGCTCTGTCCAACTGGCAGAGGGACGATGAATGGTTGTGGGATCAGGTGCCGAAGAATTGAACTGAGTCCGATTAATAGTCATAGCGTCGTCCCCAGGCTTGTAGTAGGTTGATGGCGAGCAAAATAGCCAACGAAACAATCAACATCACCGAACCAATTACGGTTGCTCCGGCATAGTCATACTGTTCGAGTCGTTGAAATACTAAGACGGGTGCGATCAAATCTTTAAATGGAATATTGGACGCAACAATCACAATCGAGCCATATTCACCGACCGCGCGCGAAAACCCTAGCGCAATCCCTGTCAACACTGCCGGAAAGAGGGGAGGCAACACGACCTGCCAGAAAGTTTGAAACCGCGATGCGCCAAGGCACCAGGCAGCTTCTTCAATTTCCACTTCTATTTCTTGTAAAACGGGCTGTACGGTTCTCACGACAAAGGGGAGCGAGATAAAAATCATGGCAACCCCAACCCCCAATCGGGTAAAGGCGACTTTGATGCCAAAGGGCGCTAATAGAGAACCGATCCAACCATTGTCGCTATAGACCGTTGCTAGCGTCAGTCCGGCGACAGAGGTTGGCAAGGCAAAGGGCAAATCGATTGCCGCATCTAAAATCTTCTTGCCAAAAAACTGATAACGAACCAAAACCCAGGCGATCGCAATTCCAGCCAATCCATTCACCAGAGAGGCAAATAATGCCGTAAAAAAGGTGACATTATAGGTTGCCATGGCAACGGGATCCGTCGCTATTTTCCAGATGGCTGGGGGACTCAGCGTACTGGCTTTGAGCAACATCGCCAGGGTGGGCAAAAATAACATCACGGCGAGATAAACCCACGTCACCCGCCAGGGTAAAGATAATTGAGTGATTTTTTGCAGCCAGCCCTTCCAGCCGGATTTTGGCTGCACTGAAGACGTCGTCATGGTGTTTTAAAGCTCCAAAAACTATGCCGATTCGCTTCAGCCATTCCAGTAGCACTGCATCAGCCCTAATGCCTGTGGTGATCCGATTGACGGGAATACGATGTCAGCTCATGCCGTTAGCAAGAGGCTAAAAGGGCAATCCACATGCCTGAGCGATCGCAATAATAGTCAATTTGTTCGACCACATAACGCCCTACAAACTCTCCTGTTTTTAGGAGAATATAGTCGTTGTTCTTAATCCCTTTGCGTTGGCTAGTCATATATAGCTTGTCGCAACCAATGCCTTCCTGTGCCGGGTCTAAGATATACTCTTCTCCTTGAATCCATTGAGTATAGTCATGTACTCGGTAGTGTGTGCGCTGGCGGGTAAAGGGCAGGGTGAGTGTAAAATCCATAGCCTTACTTTGCAACCTCGTTGTTGGGTTCTGGTGTTGCAAACCATATAGTTTGCAACCTGGGGGGGTGTAACTGTGTGCCCCGGTCAGGGCACCTATTGTTCAATCCCCTTGCAGAATTGAATTTTTGAACGATTGGGATTACAAATTTTGCAACTGGGTCTGGAGTGGTGCATGCAACGGCTTTGCCCCTTTGGCATGGGATAGTGTCTGCCTCACTCCAGTCGTGCCCAATCGGACAACGTATGACTGGGCTAGCCATTCAGCGTATGACAGGGGGATAAAGCGTTGCGTCCAATCAGGGGGCTGCCCCATCTCCTGTGCTAAGCCGTTGGCGATCGCTACAGATCCAGTACGTGTAGTGGCTATCAATGGATCACTGGAATGGCGAATGAATATCAAAACTTACTTGCCAATCTTTGCCTGGATTTGGTCAAAGATGGCACCGTCATCAAAGAATTTTGTTTGCACGGTATCCCAACCACCCATGTCTTGAACGGTAAACAGCTTGTCAACTTTGGGATGTTGCGCGGCAAATTCTTCTGCGATCGCAGCATCAATCGACCGGAACCCTACGTTGGCAAATTCTCGTTGTGCTTCGGGCGTAAACAAAAATTGCACAAATGCTTCTGCGACGTCGCGTGTCCCGTGCTTATCCACATTGGTATCGACTACCGCAATCGGGCTATCAATCGAAATATTGACATCTGTGGGAACCACATACGGGAGTTTTTCGCCATTCAACCCCGCCAAAAGAACTTCGTTCTCGTAGTTAATTAAGACATCTCCCTGACCTTGCTTAAAGAAGACATCGGTAGCTTCCCGCGCATCTTTGGGCAACACAGGCACACCTTGATACACCTTGGTGGTGTAGTCTAAAGCCGCTGCCTCATCGCCACCCTTTTGCGTAATTGCACCCCACAGTGCCATAAAGTTCCAGCGGGCACCTCCAGAGGTTTTGGGGTTAGCCGTAATAATTTGCAGTCCATCTTTCGACAGGTCTGACCAACCACTGACGCCTTTGGGGTTGCCATCCCGTGTCACCAGTGCCGCAACAGACTTATAGGCGATCGCATCGTTGGGTGCTTCGCTTTCCCAGCCCGCTTCAATTAACCCGGCATCTTCAACTTTTTTGGTATCGAGCGCCAGCGCCAGCGCCAGGACATCGGCTTCCAGTCCATCAATCACGGCGCGCGCTTGGGAACCAGAACCGCCGTAGCTCTGATTGAAAATAACCTCCTGGTTATGCTCAGTTTTCCATTTTTCAATGAATTGAGGAATGATTTTTTCATAAGCGGCTTGTGTCACGGCGTAGGAGACGAGCGTCAGTTCAACCGACTTGGGTTGAGCGGAGGCTGAAGCCTGAGGCGAGCTACCCCCATCCGATGACGGTGCCGTGCAGGATGCGATCGCAACCGTTAAGCTCACACCGGCTAGAAATAGCGATAAGAATTTTTTTAATGAACCTAGCCTAAATTTACCAATCATTCATATCTCCTCTCAAATCTACGGTAAGTCTGTCGGGAAACCGGATTTATCCCCTTGTCGAATTAAGATAACTCACTTCAGGGGAAAAGTACAGTAACTTGACCAATAAACCGTACTTTATTTTGATAAAGTTATTGTTAAATCTGAACGGAGATTCTAAGTCTGTAGGTTGCAAGCCTTGCTTCTATTGGCTTTGAGCGATTTCAGTAGCGTCCCGTTAGAACCACGCTCCAAATCTACGGCACCCCAATAAATCCCCTAATCTCTCACTGATTGTTCTAAAAAACGGACTAAACACTGATGAAAAGGGCGGTCTGCAAATCTACACTAAAACACTGGGGATTCATCTCCTCCCCTATGGATATTGCTTCTCCCGTTTCTCCGCAGAGATTTCAGTATCCGGGGATGAATTTGAGGGTGAACCCGAAGGGTTCACCCTCAAATTCACGCCCAAAACTAGCACTGTCTTCTCCGGATGTTTCTGCCTCTTCTTTTTTCTAAATCGGTAGCGCTATAGGACGCCCCCCTGATCACTGCATTCCTCGGAGTGGGCAAGCTAAGGTCATCCGCTAGCAACTGATTCATCTTGAATCTCTTGCTGTTCACCGTTGCATAGGGAAAATCGTCATGGTTCAGAAAGCGTCAAAAGGCCAGTTGAAACAACGTATTTTTATCTTGTTTTCAGGGCTTATGTTTACGGGGTCTCTGGGTGCCAGTACGCTGGCGCTTTATACCAATGCGGGTCAGCCCACGGTAACTACCGCCCCCGCAGAAGAAAACAATACGTTAGAGGCTCAAGCCACCGGATATGAAGCTGTATTAGACCGAGAACCCGATAACCAAACGGCTCTAGAAGGGTTGGCGAATACGCGTATCCAGATGAATGATCCCGCTGCCGCGATCGCACCCTTAGAGAAACTGATTGAACTTTATCCCGATCGCCCTGACTATGTCGTGCAACTCGGTGCTGTAAAACAGCAAGTCAGCGATCGCACGTCTGAACGATCTGAATAAGATAGGGAATAGCAGCCTGTTTCAGTTCCCCCTAAATCTCATGACGGGGATTTAGGGAGATCGAGCAGGATGGTAACTTCTCGTTCAAGAGGTGTGTACACGACATGGCTTGCAAAAAATCATGGAGGAGATTTCTGAGAACGATGTTATCCCTATGAGGGCAAAGCATTCGTTAGATAATCCCTGGTAAATGGCGAAAAATCATGGTTCGAATACTTCGCCCTTACGATTCGTTGGTATACCTTTTCTGGAAATCGCCTTAGTTCGAACCCAGCGCGAAGCGCTATAAATCCTAAACCTTTTTCTTAACCCCCATTCCCGACCCCGTTTATGACTCAACACATCCTGCTTTACACCGATGATCCTGGTATTGGAGGCGTCGCCCAATACAATCACAGCATTCTCTTAGGTCTGGTAGAGCACGGATATCGGGTAACGAGTGTTCAGGGTGTCAATACCAATCCGCTGGTGGATGAACAAAAACAACGGGGCGTTCAGCACGAATGGCTTGATTTCGATCCTGTTAAAGAGTTTGGTCGCACGTTTACCAATACTGCCGATGCTCAGGGCATTTTGTCTCGACTCCAGCCCGACTTAATTTTGTTTAGCGATGCTTGCCCAATTTCCAATTTTGCCGCTAAGCAAGTCGCTCTGCATTTGGGCATTCCCTTCGTCTCGGTGATTGGATTTGTAGCACCGTATCTGGCGCAGCATTTTGGCATGGGGGTTGATCCGTCTGTCTATTTAGAAATGTTAGGACGGCAGTATGAGTATGCGCGCGAGGTGATCGCTGTTTCGCAAGACAACTTGCAATTACTACGCGATCTATTTCACCTTCCCGCAAACAAAGGACGCGTCATCCACTACGGCAGACCAGAGCGATTTTTTGCACCCCGTAATCCAGACGTGCGCGATCGCTTGCGTCAAGAACAAGGGATTCCCGAAGATGGCATTGTTTGCCTGACAACGGCTCGGTTAGAGGCAATTAAAGGGTTTCAGTACCAGTTAGATGCGATCCTTCAATTGATGGAGACGCCTATCTGGTCAAAGCTCTATTTTGTCTGGGCAGGGGATGGGCAACTGAAGCAATGGTTGCAAGAGGCGATCGCTGCCGAATCCATGGATGACCATGTCAAGCTTTTAGGCCATCGCTGGGATATTGCAGACTGGCATGATGCTGCTGATATCTTTATTTTGCCGTCAGAATTAGAAGGAATGCCACTGTCTATCATGGAGGCAATGGCAAAAGGAACGCCGGTGATCGCCTCGGCAGTCAGCGGTATTCCAGAAGAGATGGGCGATACGGGTCAGATTTTACCCAACCCCAAGAAAGATTCACAAGCTGCGATCGACCAACTGGTGAGCACGATTCAAGCGTGGGCTGACGATGCCGAACTGAGACAGAAAATTGGGCAGGCAGCCAAGCAACGGGCAGACACGATGTTCCAACAAAGTCGTATGGTGGAAGAAACCCTTCAGGTACTGGAACACGCTTTGCAACCTACTCACCAGCCTCCTTCTTCCAGCCCCACCCCTAACCATGCTGGGGCAACCTCATCGTCAACGGTCAATTTTCCGGAGCGCGATTATGTTTCTCCGGGGATGAAACGGGTAAACCCTGACGCCGCCTTTCCCCATAAAATAGTTGGCGATCCAGCAACGTGCCTCTGGCAATATTTGCGACGAGACATTCCGCACAATTGGTATGTGGATGAACGCTGGCAGATGGTCGGGTTTCTCAGCCGTGACGAAGCCCACATTCTCTACAACAGTGCCCTTCAGTTTCAGGGTCAGCGGGCGTTAGAAATTGGCTGCTGGTTGGGATGGTCTGCCTGCCATCTAGCCCTGGCGGGTGTGAAACTGGATGTGATCGATCCGATGCTGGGCAGGGTGGAATTTTATGACAGTGTCACCAGTTCTTTAAAGACGGCAGGTGTCTTAGACTCCGTCAATTTGTTACCCGGTTATAGTCCCCAAGCTGTTGAGCAACTGGCAACCCAGCATCAGCGCAAGTGGTCGTTGATCTTTATTGACGGGAATCATGACGCTCCGGGTCCCCTACAAGATGCGATCGCCTGTGAAACTCTGGCTGAACCCGATGCGTTGATTCTCTTCCATGACCTGGCATCTCCCGATGTAGCCCAGGGATTAGACTATCTGCGGCAACGGGGCTGGAATACCATGGTGTACCAAACCATGCAAATTATGGGCGTAGCATGGCGTGGCAATGTTCAACCCGTTCAGCACCAACCCGACCCCAGCATTAACTGGCAACTGCCATCCCATCTGACGTACTACACCGTCAGCGGACTCTCCACCCCCCGCACTCCCTCATCTTCCCCCCCTTCCCCTTCTTCCCCCTCTCCCCAATCCCCCCCCTCTCCCCTCCCCTCCTCTTCCCAACCTCCAGAAGCGATCGCCGATCACGTGCGAGACTTGATGCGACAGGCGGTTGCCAGCTTCAATAACAGCGATCCAGTCGAGGCATTGCGGCTATCTGAACAAGCCCTTGAAATGGGTGTGTTCGTGCCCGAACTGCACTATCTGCACTCGGTACTGCTCTGTGAAGTTGGGCGACATCGCGAAGGCTTGGCGGCAGCTCAAGCAGAATTAGCTGCCAATCCCAACCATGCCCAAGCCAGAGAGCAAGTTGAGAAGCTGACGAATGCTCTGTTTACCTCGAATGTCAGCCCCATTCCAACCGCAGACCGCACCTGGAATACAGCACTCCCCCGCGATACGATGTTGTCGTTGCATCGAGCCTCTCTAAACTACAGCTATCGGGGCGTGCCGATGATCAAAAATCCCTTTGATCTGGCAATTTATCCCATGCTGCTATGGAACCTGAAACCTCGCACCATCATTGAAATTGGTTCTAAAGATGGGGGCAGTGCCCTGTGGATGGGCGATATGCTAAACAACTTTGGCATTGATGGGCATGTTTACTCCATCGATATTGTTCAGGTCAAAGGGCTGCTGCATCCTCGTGTCACCTTTATGGCAGGAAATGGACGAGCATTAGCAGAAACATTAACCGCTGATTTTCTCAATCAGTTGCCTCGTCCCTGGTTGGTAATTGATGATGCTGACCATGCCTATGAAACCACCCATCACATCCTAAATTTTTTCCATCCCTATCTCAAGTCAGATGAATACATCGTTATCGAAGATGGCATTATTTCAGACCTATTTCAGGATGAGGACTATAACAGTGGTCCCCATCAAGGGCTAAAGGAATTCCTGGACGCTCATAGCGACGACTATGAGATTGATAGCAACTACTGCGATTTCTTTGGCTACAACCATACCTGGAATACCAATGGCTACTTGAAAAAGGTGAAGGAGACACCCATTCCTTCTGAGGTTGAAGCTACTTCAGAGCCTCAGTCTAGCGCTCAAACAGATACCTTACTGACGCAACTGTGTCGTTATGTCGATGCAACGGTTGTGCCCGATGGGTTGCCTGTTACTGTCCCGTTTGATAAAGAGACTTTACGCGGATGGTTGCAACAGGGCAGAGCATTCATTGCCCAAGGAGCAGTTGAACCAGCGATCGCCATTTACCAGCAAATCTTAACGATGAATCCTGCGTCTGCGATCGCCCATCGCACCCTCAGCCACCTGTATTGGCAGCAAGGAGACATTGCCAACAGCGTACAGCATCAGGTGTGGGCAGGTTCTGCTGAAAAATTATTGATCAGCGATCGCCGCGAATTTGACGAGTTGTATGCTGTGATTCAGCCCTATACTCTACTCGAAGAACCACGTCTGCTATCGTTGTATGCCCTTGCCAAACAAACCTGTTTAGACGACATTCCCGGCAATTTTGTGGAATGCGGTACTTGGCGAGGTGGCTCAACAGCATTATTGGCAACATTGATTCAGCGCTATAGCTTGCGCCCCCGAAAACTCTATGCCTTTGATACCTTCGCTGGCATGCCCGAACCGACCGCTGCCGACCGGCTGCGAGGCATTCCTGTGGAAGAAACACCCTGGGTGGCAGGTAGTCTGAGTGCCCCGCTCGATGTAAACCTGGAGGTGATCTGTGAAGCCCTTCATGTCAGAGATCTGGTGATTCCGGGTGCTGGACTATTTGCTGATACATTGCCCAGTTATCGGGCTGAAATCGGTGAAATTGCTTTCTTACATGCCGATGCCGATTGGTATCAATCGACGCTAGATATCTTTAACAATCTCTACCACCAGGTGAATGGGCAGGGTGCCATCCAGATTGATGACTACCTTTTTTGGGATGGTTGCAAGCAAGCGATTCAAGAATTTGAGCGACAGCATCAGCTTTCGTTTGATTTACGTGGCATTGATCATAGTGGTGTCTGGTTCCGCAAATCTGATTCGTTTGACCAAGACAGCAATCATTTTCAAACGCTGTGGCACCTGGCAAAAACGGCTGAACGGTTCGGTGATATCGGCTTAGCCAGACAAGCAGGACAGGCAGCCTTAAAACTGATGCCGGGATTATTAAAAGTCGAAACTCTGCTGGGTCACAGTCCAAGTGTCCAGACACCCACGGCTCAACCCACGGCTCAACCTCAATCCCCATCTAAACTCAAACTCAATCCGCTGGTTTCAGTTGTCATACCCTGCTACAACCAATCAGCCTATCTTCAAGAGACGGTTGCCAGTGTGTTTGCTCAAACCTATGACAATTGGGAGATCATCATCATTAATGATGGCAGCACCGATACCAGCAAACAGATTGCTGAAGAAATAATTGCAGCCCATCCCGAACGCCGCATTCGCCTGATCAATAAAGCCAATGGTGGACCCGCAGACACCCGCAATGCTGGCATTCAGGTGGCTGAGGGAGATTACATTTTGCCGTTAGATGGTGACGACATACTGGTTGAAGATGCGATCGCCAAACTATTAGCCATTTGTCTAGAACAAGAGCAAGCCTGTGTCGCTTTTGGTTCTTACAGAATGTTTGGACAGGATGATCGACAGATCATCAGCGCTGATTTGTATTCTCCAGAAAGAATCAAAGAACTAAATATGTTGCATCCTTGTTCGTTGTATCCCAAATCGGTTTGGCAAACCGTGGAAGGCTACAAGCAGGGCATCGACGGCTACGAAGACTGGGAATTTTGGGTTAACTGCCATATTCACCAGATTCCTTTTGTGGGCACCAGAGATGTTGTGGTGAATTACCGCAAACTACAAGGTTCAATGCTTGATCGGGTGGAAGACAAGCGCGCCAAGCTCTATGCCAAACTGGTAGACTTTCATCCCGATTACTTTGGAGCGGATGCAGTTCGTCATGCCGAGGCAACACTTCAGGGATTTGCAGCCCTGGAATCGGTTGGCTTAGAATCGTTGAAGCAGTTAGAAGACGTTATTCAACAGTGTCAACAGCCCAACACAGCCTTGTTAGCCATCGGTCAATTACGGCGGGTGCGCAAGCATTTGGCAGAACACTGGTTAGAATTGCTGGAAGATGAATTAGAAGCCATTTATGATAGTCCACTGGGACAGGCACACCAACTATTGTTGAGCAGTGGGCTACGTGATGAACCCCTGACCGAATCAGAACGCCAATTTCGCGATGAAACAATTGCCTTTTTGAATGAAGGGGTCGCCATTCCCGGTGGGATACAGCACTGGTTAGCTCTGACGTTGTATGCCTATCCTTATGAACTAACGGTGCCCTTTGATTTGATGGCAGTACCCAAATGGTTGCTGTCGGATTATATGCAGTATCGCGTCGTTGCACCCCAGATTTTTCAAACGGTAGGGCAGGTCGATCGCCACTGCAAGTATTTAGAGCGGTGGATCGACTACTTGCATCAGCAAATTCTTTGTCAGCCGAACTCAGCCCTGTGCATTGATGCGGCTCTGACATTTGTAACAAAGCCTGCATTTAAAGCGTGTCTATTGCCGTTATACTTCACAACCAAAAATTGGCGTGATTTGTATATCAAACGGGGTGAAATTATTGAATTTGCCCTCCATCACACCGATGTTGAAGTAGACTATGTGCTGCCTGAACGAGCAGGCGATCGCTCAAAGATTCGGTTAGGCATTCTGGCAACCCACTTTAGCTCTCTTACCGAAACTTACGCCACCTTACCAACCTTCAAGCACCTCGATCCGGAAAAATTTGATGTCACGTTGTTCATGCTATATCAACATGACACGGCAATGGAAAAGCATTGCTATAGCTTTGCTTCATCTGTTGTGGCGTTACCTCAAGGGTTAGTCAATCGGGTCAAAACAGTTCGGGCTGCCGATTTAGACATTCTTCTGGTGGCGTCTAACGTCACCACAGGGTGCAGCGATGTGACGTTGCTAGCATCCTATCGTCTGGCACGCGTTCAAGCGACCAGCGTGTGTTCGTGCGTGACGACCGGGTTGCGCCATATGGACTATTACATTTCAGGGCAACTGACAGAACCCGATGATGCACCCCAACACTATACTGAAACATTGATGTTGATCGAGGGACCCGCTCACTGTTATGACTTTGGCTCAGACGCGAACCCAGTGGCAACAATAGCTCCCAGTCGCCATAGTTTAGGCATTAAAGACCACGAGATTGTGTATGCATCAGGTGCCAACTTCTACAAAGTTATTCCTGAATTAGAGCAAGCCTGGGTAAAGATTTTAGAGGCTGTACCCCATGCCAAATTAATGCTTTATCCGTTCAATCAAAACTGGGCAATGTCTTACTCCGCAAGGCTTTTCCGAGAGCGGATGATGAATACTCTGGCACAACACGGCATTAAAGACGATCGGGTATTAATTCTGGATCCAGTGCCTAACCTGGCAGATGTTAAAGCTCGGCTGGCATTGGCAGACATCTATTTGGATTCGTTTCCCTTTGCAGGTGTGACATCGTTGGTTGATCCGCTTGCTATTGGATTACCCAGTTTGACATTAGACGGACATTCATTCCGAGGGGGAATGGGAGCTGCATTTCTGCGAGAACTTCAGATTCCTGAACTGGTTACAGAAAATGAAGCTGACTATATTAACCAGGCGATCGCCCTTGGGACGGATTCGAACCTCAGACACCATATGCGCGATCGCATTCGGCAAGGAATGATGGCAAATCCTTCATTTCTAGACAGTGCCAGTTACTCCGCCAAGATGGGGGCTGTGTTTGAACAAATCTTCCAAAATTATCCTCAAACCGCCATGCGCAAGCAGTTTAAACTGCGCCAAATCAACTGGATTGCGTTCCCCGATTGGCAACAAGCAGAAGCAGACTTGTTCCAGGATTTATTAACCCTGCTACGGGCTGTTTTAACCTCACCCCATAGTGATCAAATCACCTTGCTGATTAATATCAATCGCATGAATGATGCTGAAGCCGATCTCCTGATCTCGGGTGCATTAATGCATCTGCTGACTGAAGAAGAAATTGAGTTAGACGGGGAAGGCCCTGAAATTTCGCTGGTCGGATGGCTGGAACGTTCGAAATGGCAAGATTTGTTATCCTGTGTTGCAGCTCGACTCGTAATGAATCATGATGATCAAGACGCGATCGCTACGTCTGGAGCAGACCAGCTACCGATGTTAGCAACTACTTCTAACCACGATTCCTAACCTGAATCGGTGATGCTCTAGATCTAGTGTCAATGTTTTGGAAGGCTCGCAGAGCGAGCCTTCCAAAACATTGACACTAGATTTGAAACACTACTGTTGCAAACACCAAATTTTGCAACACGGGGGTGGGGCTACGCCCCCACATAGGGATTCCATCCCTGTACCCCGTTGTAACACTTTTAATGGTGTCTACTGCATCTAAATCATTCCCTTCTATCAAACGGTCGGCAGCTATCCCCCATCATCTCTATGGCTCAGACAAATTCAGATCCCCAACTCACGGTAGATTCTCAGCAACAGCCCGATACTTACCCTGAGTTTTTAAAGAAAGATTTCAATCAATTGTTTGACACGATGGGGCTAGATGCTCGCCAAACCCAATTCATGCGATCGCGGTGGTTAGACCAGGTGCTATGGATGGAAAAACAGGCAGCCCATTGTCGCGATCGCCATTATCAATTGCGGTTGACTGCTATTATTTTGGGCGTACTGGTACCCGTTCTGGTTGGGATAGATCCAGGATGGAATCTTATGAGCCGTCGCATATTCAAAGGAATGACCATCGCATTGAGCAGTGTGGTAGCTGTCAGCACAGCAGTGGAAGAGTTTTTTCATTATGGCGATCGCTGGTATCACTATCGTCGCACTGTCGAATCACTCAAAGCGCAAGGCTGGCAGTTTTCTCAACTATGCGGTTCCTATCGCTCCTACAAGAGCCACAATGAAGCATTTACCATTTTTGCGGATCAGATAGAAGAAATCATTGCCCGTGACGTGGAAGTTTACGTGACTCAAATCGCAAAAGCAGAAGACCAGCAAAAGCAACAAAGTTAATATCAAAACATCTAGACAAATGAGCTTCTACTTTTGATTCCAATCGGCGCAATCGTTGGGGCAGTGGCAATGGCGATCGCCGGTGCTTATGGGTACGAATTCATAGTTTGGCTGGACGATCGCCAAACAGAGCCACCTCCCGCAGGCGCGATCGGAGCCGGATTAGGTCGGGCGATCGCGGCATTACTTCTCATGGTTGGAATGGGATGGATTGGGTCAGGACTGGGAGCTTACTGGGCTAGCCATTGGACAGGCTAAACTACAGATCTAGACCATCGCCAGCGGTGTCGAGAAGGTACTGACCTTCACTCCTGTTGGGCTTTCTAGCCTGTGACAGATGGCTGTCTGCCACGTATACAACACGTTTGTGTGGGCAGTCCTTTACAATATTTTTCTGCATCTGGACTGAGCAAAAGGAGTGAAATGAACGCTTTAATGAATCCGGTTTTCAAAAAACTGGAAAAATTTGCACCGAGTCAGGAAACCATGCAACGCATTGATGCACTGGTTGCCAAGTACTCTAAAGTCGGCAATTCCGTATTTTTCACGAATGATCAATTTCCTTGGTCTTACGAACTTGAGGCAAATTGGCACCTGATCCGGCAGGAGTTAGATCAGGTGATGGAATATGCGGACAGTTTGCCCAATTTCGATGAAATTTCCCCGCGTCAGAAAAAAATTGCTGGCGATAATTTGTGGAAAACGTACTTTTTCTATGCGTTTGGGTTTCAGGCTAAGAAAAATTGTGAGCGTTGTCCTGAAACCGTCAAATTGCTGAAAAAAATTCCAGGATTAAAGGTTGCCTTCTTCTCCATCTTGGCTCCAGGTAAACACATCCCTGAACACTACGGCAAGCATAAGGGCATCATTCGCTATCACTTGGGGCTCAAAGTCCCTGAACCCAGAGAAAAATGTCGAATTCGAGTGGACGATCAGATCCGCTATTGGGAAGAAGGTAAAAGTTTAATTTTTGACGACACCTTTCTCCACGAAGTCTGGAACGACACCGATGGCTATCGGGTGGTGTTATTTCTCGACATTGCCAGACCGCTACGGTTTCCGCTCTCGCTGGTCAACTGGCTGGTGAGTAATCTGATTGCAGCATCACCCATTGTCCAGGTGGCTCGGACGAATCACGAAAACTGGGAAAAACAATTTGAAGCCTACCTGAAATAATCTGCCTGGGGTAGTCCTAAAACAATAATGATTTTTTGTGGCGCGGGCGTCGCCCGCGCCACAAAAAATCATTACATGAATCCTGGATATTGGTCTATTGTGGCTCTACTATCCCGTGTTCCAGAAAGAGTTCATTAAAGAGTTGAGGTTGCGTGTCCTTCGGGCACGCAACCTCAACTCTTTTCATCATGATGAATTTCTTGCCAGGGTCAAACTCAGACCGGCTGTAGTTAGTGCGATCGCCGCTGTGACCCAGAGGACAATGGGTAGACCGCCATACACGGCGTGTTTATCAAGAAAATGCCCCAAAATCAGAGGCGAGATAAATTGCCCCAAGGAATTGAACCCTGTTCCGATCGCCAGGACACTGGCGCGAATATCGGGAGGCGATAAGGTTGCCAACGTGTTGTAAGCATTGGGGGTGATCAATCCAAACCCAGCACCGAATAGAACAGCCGTTGGAATGATCAATCGCAACTGGGTCAAAAAGGGAATGGTGCCAACCGTGAGCGACATCAAGACAAAGCCAAGGGCGATCGCCTGTCGAGGTCCCAATAGCTTAGCAACCCGCGTTGCCAGTAACGCAGAGACAATCACCGCTCCCATGCCGCGAGTGGCTAAGACTAAGCCATTCAGTTCAGGTCCCGCAGCAATGACCGCTTTCAGGTACATTGGCGTATAGATGACGACGGCATAGACAATTAAGGCGGCAGCAGCTAGTAAAAAATAAAGACCGGCAATTTTGGGATGGCGAATCGCTTTCAGCAGTTGATCTTTCTGCTCGCCCGCTACCATGGATGACTGACGATTCTGCGATTCGTCCAACCCCAGCGTCGCAATGATGGCTAACGGAACGCCTAACCCATACAAGTAAAATGAATGTTGCCAATGGGTTTGCCCAACCCAGCCACCTACCAGGGGAATTAAAATGCTGGCAGTAGTCATGGCGCTAGTGGCATAGCCCAAAATTCGCGATCGCTCGTCTCCATCATAAACATTACTCAGCAACCCAATACTGGCAGCCGCAATGCCGCCGCTGGTCACTCCCAACAATGCCCGGACAACGATGAGCAGCCCCAGTTGCGGAATAAAGGCACCCAAAATCCCAAAAAAGGCATACAGGAAGAGACAGGGAATCATTACCTTCAACTTGCCGACTCGATCTGCCACAATACCCATAATGGGTGTAAAGACGGCGATCGCCAGAGCATGGGCACTCACCAACATCCCCGCCCAGCGCGGATCAAAGTCAAGTTCTTGCACCATCTCTGGCAAAACTGGAGAAACAATTCCCCCCGTCATCGTGGTTAAGCAACCAGCCGCTAGCAGAATAAAAAAGATGCGGGTTCGTTTTTGAGACGACAGTAAATGAGTCTGTAATGAATGAGTAGATTCCGAACAAGTCTCGCCAGCAGGCAACATAAAAAAAAATGGATGAATATTTTTTAGGATAAGGGATCGATTTTCCCAGAGTCAGCCCAAATAGGACAGTTACAAACTGTGTCCCTAGTCACCCCATGTCTACACCCATGAGTTGGTAGATTAAAAACTCAGAATCGATCGATAATCTAGTACGCCAAATTAAACGTTTTGAAGGTGGGTTTGGGGGCGTAGCCCCCTTGAGGAGGCTACGCCCCCAAACCCACATTGCAAAATTTAGGTTTGGAACACTAGTAGACTCAACCCAAAATTTTGCACCGGGGTGCAGGGGTAGACCCCCTGCGTGGAGGCAACGCCTCCACCCCCTACATTGCAAAATTTAGACTCTGCAACACTAGTTCTGGTGACGTCAGTAGTTTTGGATGACGGACTCTCGGGCGAAAGATGGATTGACTTATGGGGGTATCAAAGGCTTAATAATTTATGTTCCCGTTAAATAGTATTAAGTTGTAATCACTCAATTACAATCTCACAATTTTGTAAAGAAAGTAACATTGTGATCAAGACGTTGAGTGCATAGATGCATTAGGTAGAAAGTACTAACGCGTCTTCCTGCCCCCCGTGAGATTTGCTGGTCAGGTTTTCTGTTCTGTAGCTCTCATGCGTAAGGTCAATTAAGTTAACTCGCTAGTTAAGAGGTAAGAGCAAAGCACATGGAATTGGCGATCACCCTGACAGGGCAGACGATTCAAAATAAAGTTCGTGAAGTAGGAATTAATCCCAATTACTGGTATCCTGCCGCCTGGGCCAACACATTGAAACCTGGAACTGTTATCCAAGTTACAGTTTGGCAGCAGGCGATCGCACTCTATCGCAGTGCAGACGGGCTTGTCTATGCAATGGAAAATGCCTGCCCCCACAAAGGCATTGAATTGCATAAAGGTCAGGTAGAGGGTGACAGGCTAGTTTGCCCCTATCATGGTTGGGAGTTTGATAGCACCGGCCAATGTGTTAATATCCCTTATTTCCCACCCGATCAAAAACTACCTTGTGCCCAGGCACGCAGCTACCCCGCTCAAGAACAGTATGGGATTGTTTGGATTTTTCCAGGAGATCCAGCGCTGGCGGAGACGTGCCCACTGCCCGAAGTGCCTGAGTATTCCAACCCAAATTGTTTGATGATTCCGATTACAGGTCTGTTTAACGCCCATTTCTCCATCTGCAACGAGAACACGATGGACGTGTTTCACGGCTTTCTCCACAAAAACCTGCAAGGTTGGTTCGACCCATTGCTGCTCAAACTTCGAGAATCAGAGTCTTCCGTCAAGGCAGATTACCGGGTTCACTATCAAGGATGGCTGACAAAGGTTTTGGGGCTCAGCTCCCAAGACAATGGTATAACCACGCGAACGGTTTCAGTGCATTACCAATATCCTCATTACCACAGCACGCTGGAAGGAGTCTCGTCGCTATATCTCATGCGCCTTCCGGTAGGACCTCATGAAACCCGTTCGTTCTCGTTGTTGTTCCTTAATCAGGTGCGTTTGCCGAAACGAATCTTGTCGCTATTGAAGCCATTGATAGTGCCACTTATTCTTCGTTTTCTGTTCATGCCGTTCTTAGAACAAGATGTTGACATGATGGAAAGTGAACAAAGAACCTATAAAGCGAATCCACAACGTCGGTATGTTGAAGTTAACCCTGCTATCATTGCACTCCAGCGGTTAATCGTCCGGCAGTACGAGCAATTTGTGCAACAATCTAGTCATTCACAGAGTCATAAAAATGGAAATTCTCAGAATGGAAATATTAAAGGATCTGTGACAGCACCTGACGCTATGACTTCGGCTCAGGTTGAACAGAGGTCAGAAAGCTCAGTTGCATAAATTTTGTTGACAATGGCTTTCAGATTGAGTTGCATCCTCCGATGTCAATGGTCTGAGCAGATCTCTGATTTTTTAGTTGAATGTTAATGGCAACTTCGTTCGATAGCACAGCGCCAATGCTGGACAGCTGATTTTAGCCCCTGCTGGAGAACATCAGAGCCAATCTGCGGTCAAGTCACACGAGCATAATATGTTTGGAGACATTAAGCGGTCTAAGTTAAGGTGAGGGGAGTTTACTGTGCAAGTTGTTAAAGAGTACGTTCAGCGCTGGTATGAAAGTGGGCTTGACCCAGACGAATATATTTGCCATGGCAAGCAAGGCAATTTAGTTGATATTGAAGATGCTGCAACTGGTGACAGGCGTACTGCGCTGACATTTTGCACAAATGACGTTTTGGGATTAGTGCAAAATAAGGCAGTACAGCAAGCTGCAATTGATTCAATTCTGCAATATGGCACGTCTAACAGTTCTTGCTCGGTGCTCAGTGGTCGGATCGACCTGCATCGACAGTTAGAAGATGAAATTTCGCAATTCAAACATCTGTCTCATACCCAGTTGTTTTTGAATGCT
Source organism: Calyptranema fuscum S582 (assembly GCF_055793305.1). Taxonomy (NCBI): domain Bacteria; kingdom Bacillati; phylum Cyanobacteriota; class Cyanophyceae; order Oculatellales; family Oculatellaceae; genus Calyptranema; species Calyptranema fuscum. Next base: position 253,730 of record NZ_JBSLYH010000002.1, on the reverse strand, counting down.
TGGATGGCGATGCAGGCGTTGATGGATGCTTTCTGTCATCTAGCCATCCCGGTTCCAGGGTTCCAACATACCCGAGAAACCTTGATCTTGACGGATGTTTTGAATCACGGTTGCATTGTCTCGGCGATCGCCAATGCCGGAACTCGCTCTGGTAAATTATTCGGTCATAGCCCACGGGTACGGGTGCGCGCCTATCGCCACTGTGACATGGAAGATTTGACCCGCAAACTTCAGCGCTATGCCCGACCAGACGACCGGATTATGGTGGTCTCTGATGCGGTGTTTTCCATGGATGGTGATATTGCGCCGTTGCCAGCGATGATCGACATCCTGCAAAACTATGAAGGCAGTGTCTTGGTGATGGATGAAGCCCATGCCAGCGGTGCGCTGGGTGCAACCGGACGCGGCATCTATGAGCACTTTGGCATCTTGCCTCAACATGCCATCGAACGAGGAGTGGTGCCGTTGATCATGACCACCTTCTCTAAGTTTGCGGCATCTGCTGGGGCTGCGATTAGTACCCACGTTGCCGAACTCAAACCTCTGCTCAATGTGTCGCCATCGTCGATTGGGACGATTTCTCTACCTCCTCCAACCACGGCAGCAGCGCTAGAGAGTATTCGTCAAGTGCGTCAACACCCAGAGTTAGTGCGGCGCTTGCATGAAAATACGCGCTATTTGCGATCGCGGTTAGCCGATCATGATTTTGAAGCGATCGGTGAAACCAACGTCATCCCCGTGATTTTGCCCCCCGAAATTAATCCGAAGGTGTTTGCCAGAATCTTGATGAAAGACCATGGCATCTGGGTTTCTCCCATTTGGTTTATCGCCAAGCCTCGAATTCGGATCACGGCTAATGCCATTCATACTCGCGAAGAGATCGATCATCTGGTCGAGGGCTTGGTCACCGCACGGGATGTTATGTATAAATCCACCATTAGTGCGTAAAAGCTGGCTATAAAGCAGATGTGTTTTGAGAGCCGCGCGGAACGCGCGGCTCTCAAAACGTATCTGCCCTATTTGAGATTCAAACCCAATGCGAACAGTCGTATTTATAGCAAGAGTGACGGCTTCGCTGTCCCTCTCTCCAACAGAATTGGGTTTTCTTGAATCCCTGATCCTCAGGCAAAACTAGAGGAGCCCAGATCAGTAGGAACATCTTGCCAGCGTCCCTGCCCTACGGCTCTGTTAGCTTCTTTTAAGGAGACTTCCCCCGTATAAAGTGCCCGCCCGACAATCGCCCCAGTCACACCGATCGCTTCGAGTGCCAATAGATTGAGCAAATCTCGAACCGAACTCACTCCCCCGGAGGCAATCACGGGTATAGAAATCGCTTCAGCCAGTTCTCGCAGTGCCTCTTGATTGGGACCCTGGAGGGTGCCATCGCGATGGATATCGGTGTAAATGATGCTGCTCACCCCCAACCCTGCCATGTGCTGCGCCAGGGCGATCGCCTCTACTTCAGAATTTTCTAGCCATCCCCGTGTGGCGACCTTGCCGTTGCGAGCATCAATGCCCACAACAATCTGTCCCGGAAATTCTTGACAGAGCGTTTCAACCAGATCAGGTTTTTCGACCGCGACGGTGCCCAAAATCACTCGTTGCACCCCCAGGCTGATCAACTCTGCTACACTCTGGCGATCGCGTAACCCACCCCCAACCTGAACGGGCACATTGACAGCCTGGGTAATCGCGGCAATGACCGATTGGTTAACCGGGTGTCCAGCTTTAGCACCGTCTAAATCGACCAGATGCAGCCGTGTTGCTCCCTGCTCGACCCACTGCTGGGCAACAGCGACCGGATTTTCGTCAAATACCTGCGATCGCTGATAATCGCCCTGATATAGACGCACACACTGCCCGCCAAGCAAATCAATTGCTGGGATAATTTCCATAATTCCGCATCCAAACTTAAAAAAATCTGCCCAAAACGCTGCATTTCTAGAAACAACAATATACTATCGACTCGAACCAAATCTATTGAGCACGATTGAGCAAATTGGCAGCAGTCGCAAAATCAAGCGCAGGCAATCTCCATCTACAGCACAATGAAACAGGATATGGCGCATTGCCCGATATCGTGATCCTGAGTCAGTTGTGAAAGCGCCCGCCCGAAGGGCGGGCGCTTTCACAACTGATCATTTTCGCAAATCAAATAGGATTGCTATACGGGAATAGTTTTGTCTAGAAAACCGAAGGTTTCCCAGGCAAAACCATTCTCAGACCCAGCAATCCCTTTATATTGAATAAGAGCCTATCCAAACCGTGATGAGAATCAGTTCCTCACCTTAGGATCACAAATTAATTAAAATCCGGACGTTTATGTTTGGCAGCGCGGCGTCGCCGCGCTGCCAAACATAAACGTCCGGGTTTATTAAATCCACCATTATCTCTTGTGTATGCAAACCATTTCTGAAGAAAAGGCACCCGTCTCCTCTTCATCTTCTCCAGCAACGCTTGCTTTAGATGTCGGTGGCATGAAGTGTGCAGGGTGTGTTAAGGCGGTTGAAAATCGATTGAGCGAGCAGGCTGGGGTACTCTCCGCAACCGTCAATTTGGTCACGGAAGTGGCAATGGTTGAATACCAACCCCAACTGATCGACGCTACAACTCTGGCTCAGTCGCTAACAACCGGCGGATTTCCCAGCAAAGTCCGGTGGGCATCTGACGAAGCGATCGCCGTCGAACAACACTCGCTTCTCAGCCCTGCCGAAAAACAACAGCAAGAAACCCAAAAACAGTTTCGTCAGGTTGCGATCGCGGCGATTCTCCTGATCCTCTCCACCATCGGGCATCTCAAACATTTTGGCTGGGGCGTGCCCATTCTCAGCGACATCTGGTTTCACTGGGCACTGGCGACCCTCACATTCATCGTTCCCGGTCGTCCCATCTTGGTAGCCGGGTGGCAGGGCTTGCGGCACAACATGCCCAATATGAATACCCTCGTTGGCTTAGGCACGTTAGCATCCTATGCGACGAGCGTTGTTGCCTTAGCATTACCGCAGTTGGGCTGGGACTGTTTCTTTGATGAGCCTGTCATGCTCATGGGCTTTATCTTGCTGGGACGGGCGCTAGAACAACGAGCCCGAGGGCAAGCTGCTGCTGCGTTTCAGTCACTCCTCAGCTTACAACCAGATTTAGCCCGTCTGATCCAGGATGAACAGGGCACCGTTATTGAATTACCTGCCGATCGGGTGAAGGTGGGTGAATGGTTACAGGTCTTACCCGGCGACAAAATTCCGGTCGATGGTCAGGTAAAACGAGGCGAAACCACAGTCAATGAGTCGATGCTAACGGGAGAATCGATGCCCGTATTAAAGCAACCGGGGGACTGGCTATCGGCAGGCAGTCTTAACCAATCGGGGGCGATCGCCATGCAAGCGACGCGCACGGGCAAAGATACTACCCTCTCGCAAATTATTGCCCTGGTTGAAGCAGCGCAAACCCGCAAAGCCCCTGTGCAAAAACTGGCAGATACAGTGGCAGGCTATTTTACTTACATCGTATTGGCGATCGCCCTGCTGACATTTGTCTTTTGGTATTTTGTTGGCGCGAATCTCTGGACAGAGATGCTAACCCATGCAGAACACGCTATGTCTGGAATGCAGGGTTCTGGAATGCAGGGTCAGGATGTGACCGTGGCAACCCAGGCGATGGCTGGCATGGATGCAGGGCAGATTGCACCGAGCTACCCTCGGCTATTGCTCAGCCTCAAACTGGCGATCGCTGTACTGGTCGTTGCCTGTCCCTGTGCCCTGGGTTTAGCGACGCCCACTGCTATTTTGGTTGGCTCTAGCCTGGGAGCCGAACGTGGCATCTTGATTCGGGGGGGGGATGTTTTAGAAAAAGTGCATCGACTGACCACCGTTGTGTTTGATAAAACGGGCACCCTGACCACCGGACAACCGGCGGTGACAGATTGTATTCCCTTAGTCCCACACATTTCGGCATCAGACCTGTTGCAACTGGCTGCAACTGTAGAAAGTGGAACTCGCCATCCGCTCTCGGCTGCGATCCTGAGTCAGGCACAGCAAAAACAGTTGCCGTTGCTAACAGCGCACAGTTTCGCGACCCAAGCCGGGTTTGGTGTTTCGGCATCGGTTGCCGGACACACTGTATGGCTGGGGACATCTGCATGGTTGCAGCAAAACCATATTGCCATCGAGGATGCGGCATTACAAACGGCTAAAACCCTGACAAACGCCGGTAAAACCGTCGTTTATGTAGCGGCGGATCAGGTACTAATCGGACTCATCGCGGTTTTAGATACCTTACGCAGCGATGCCAAAGCAACGATCGCACAACTACGCCAGATGGGGTTGAACATTATGTTGTTGACTGGGGATCACCCGGCAGCAGCGCACCATATTGCCCAATCATTAGGGTTATCGCCAGAGCAGGTCTTATCGGATGTACGGCCCGATGGCAAAGTAGAAGCGATCGCCCAACTCCAGCAGCAAGGCAACTATGTTGCCATGGTAGGCGATGGCATTAACGACTCTCCGGCACTGGCTCAGGCGAACGTCAGTATTTCTCTCCACTCTGGCACAGCCGCTGCGATTGAGACTGCCGAAATTGTTCTGATGCGCGATCGGCTCCTGGGTGTCGTAGAATCAATCAGGCTGAGTCAAGCAACCTTTGCTAAGATTCGACAAAATCTCTTTTGGGCACTGGCATACAATATCGTAGGGATTCCTGCGGCAGCCGGGTTCCTGGTTCCGACCTTAGGAATTACTCTTAGCCCTGCAACCGCAGGCGCACTGATGGCGTTTAGCTCAGTCAGTGTTGTCACCAACTCCCTCTTACTCAGACGATTTCCTCCGTCTAAATTTTGATCGGTATCTTCCCCCAATCCGCCTTTCCAGTGGTGTTTGATTCGTTGAGTGCTACTCTTGAAATAGCAAGATTGAAGGGTGTAGATTTAAATCAAATCTGGAACTTTAGGAACCCAGTTAGGCTCTCAGAGTGAGAAACGCTTAAATTGAGTTAATACTTAAGCGAGCATAAGTTTGAGCGGCTTTGGGCAGAATCTTGATCCTTTTGCTTTGGGCTGGAAACTGCATTGTTAACCCATAGCCTCGACCATTTGACAGACAGCTTCCATAGGCTGTTGTTGTAGTCGTATCGCTGATTTATTGATGGCTACCTCAGAACCCCAACAAAATCATCTGCTCATTATTGAAGACAATAAGGGACGTCGAGAGTTCATCCTAGACAGTCCTGTTTACTCTATTGGCAGAGATCCTAAGTGTGATATTCGCTTGATTTCTCAATTTGTCTCTCGTCGCCACGCCACCCTGGTTCAGCTTCCCAATGAAGATGGCAGCTATTATTACCGCATCGTAGACGGTAATTTAAAAGGAAAGCCCAGCGCCAATGGGCTGCTAATCAATGGGCGCAAGCTACAGGCTCACGACCTTCAAGATGAAGACAAGATCGTCTTTGGACCTCAAGTTCATGCGCTGTATTACTTACTAAAACGGGATGCTGTTGCCACAGTGCCGCCCGATGAGTTTGATATCACGCTGATCAGCCCCAATATGGTGGGTGACCCAGAAGATCAAGATTCAGACGATCTGGATGATGAGGATATGGAAGACTCAGAGGCAGATGAAGAGTTTGATACAGATTTAGTTTAAGCGTCGAATCTATCCCCTCGGGGGAGCAATGCAATTCGTTCAGCTATCCGGAGAAGGAACTGTGTAGACTTGCAGGGCGATCGCCCTGGGTCTCACTTAATAGTTTGGGTAATCCTAAAAAAGTAATGATTTTTTGTGGCGCGGGCATCGCCCGCGCCACAAAAAATCATTAGATGAATACCACCACTATATTTTGAATTAATTTATGTCTCACTTGACCCATCGGAGTCTGGGCGATCGCCACCCTGTTCGCCTGCCGTGGCCAGAGGGGGCACAGGATCATAGCCACCCGGATGAAACGGATGGCACTTAGAGACGCGCCGAATTGCCATGAAGCTTCCGCGCCACGGTCCAAAACGAGCGATCGCCTCAATGGCATATTGAGAGCAGGTAGGCTGAAAACGACAGACGGGCGGGTAGAGCGGGGATATCAGTACGCGATACAGGCGAATGAATCCAATGAAGAGGTGTTTCATGGCTGAATGTTCTAGAAATATCCTGCTGGATGAGTAGTTTCATAGTCAGGACAATTGATCGCCATCTCCGAAAGAGCATGACTGGGGTGAATTGGACATTTGAGGTGATAGTCTCTGGTGAAATATTTACAGTTTGCACAGGGGACTTGATGCATCTGTTTTGCCCTGGCAACGCTCTCTTGCGTCGTTACCCAAAGGCTCCAGACTGCCATAAAAATCATGCCCCAGGCAACCACAAAGCACAAAGGAACAATAACAGGCTGAATCCAGTGGATCAGACGATAGATGGCATACAGAAATAGCTGAATCACAGTAGCATCACCCAACCGACAGCACTAAGCGAGCAACATCATGGGGTGCGACTCAGTCGCACCCCATGATGTTGGTTAATAACATCTATTCTATGCGGACTCTGAGTTTTGCAACCTTTGGGGACTGTTTAGAGACTAGAAATACAAATAAAATTCCAGTTTGGGTGCGGCATGGCGAAGCCATGCCGCACCCAAACTGGAATTTTATTGAACCGCAGATCCTTACGGGTTCATGTTAATGTTCGTTTTCAGCTCGGCTGCCAGTAATTCCAGCCTTTTTTTCTCTCGCCTTAAATTTTCTTCTAGCTGCTGAATTTGATCTTGGCGAGCCTCCAACTCTAGTGCCCGCTGATCTAATTCTTGTTCGTCCGTCTTGAGTTCGGTTGCTAACAGCTCAAGTTGTTTTTTCTCTCGTTTTAAATTTTCTTCTAGCTCTTGAATTTGGTCTCGACGGGCTTCCATTTCTAAGGCGCGCCGACCCAATTCTTGACTTTGCAGGGTGAGTGCCTGACGCCACTGCTCGGCGCGTTCTGTTTCTTCCTGCAAGGTTGCAGGCGTAATGCCGCTGACTAAAAATTGATCCACCAGGGCAAGTACCCAGGCGGTTGCATCTTGAATATGCTTAACTTGCCGGGTGTTAGAAAGTTCTAAGAGAACCAAACTGCCTTCTTTGCAGTCGTCCCCGCCTTCTGAGGCAAAAACATATTCTGCATCAGTAATGACTGTCCAAGTATACTCAGACTTTTGTTGGGCAAGTAGTTTAAACTCAACCTTGCCCTCAGGATCTCGTTTTTCTACCTGAGCCAGATGTAGCATCGCCACAAAAGATTACGAATCCTTGAAAAAAAGTATATTCGCATATCTTTTAAGAGACAGGGTCATCTCTGTCTTGATTCTATAAAGATATGTTAGTTGGTAGATAAACCCAGGAGCTTTTCATCTGAAAAGCTGGAGAGTCAAAGCTAGATACACGGGTCATCAATTTGCTTTCAGCTTCGTCATTTCGATAGATCCACAGGTATTAATCAAACCTTGAGACTCATCTCGAAATCATTGACCTTGACCTCGACATTCCTGTAAACGGGTGACTGATGACTACACGAACACTTTACCTCATTCTAAAGTTGTTGCAGTCTGCTCCGCAGAATTTCTGCCTGTTTTTCTGCCTCGGTAAGCGTATCCCTTGCCGATTGAACGACATCAGCCGGTGCTTTCTCAACAAATTTGGGATTGTTGAGGCGATCGCCTAGAGATTTAATCTCTGCCTCAACCTTGGCTAAATCTTTAAGCAACTTACCCCGCAATGCATCGACATCAACGACCCCTGCCAGAGGGATGAGAACTTGAACGGTACCGACGACCCCGGCAACCATTTGTTGACGGGTGGCGGGGGGTTCGGGGTTGATCGCCTCAGATTCAACCACGGCAGCACTAGCCATTTTCGGCATTGTCTGGTGAATTACCTCTGCTGAAGGCATTTCTGGCTGACCCACCAATTCTTCTTTAAGGGTGTTGAACTTGGCAACAAACTCCTGACGACTGGTGGAGTTGAGTAAATAGCGATAGACAAACCAGAGAGTATAAACCAACCCAATCAGTTTGAGTAGGATGGGTAACACTGGCACGCTATCGATCGCCCATAAAATATCGATCGTAAGCTTGGCACCCACCAAAACCAGAAACAGCAGTGCCAGATTGACAACTGGCTTGCGGTAGTCTTTTAACCAGGATTTAGACTGCTGCACCACTCTGAGAAATTGCTCACCGAATTCACTCAACGATGGGCTACTGGTTGTACCAGCGGTAGCCGGTTCGACAATGGTCAACTGTTCTACCTTTGCCAGATCTTTGATATAGAACTGACCTGCCGTAAGAATCTGACGTTCGCGATCGCTTTCGGTTTGTAATAACGTCTGAATCTTGATCCCCGGTTTAATGTCGGCTTCTGCCCGGAGATTGCGAATGGTACGGATAGTGCCGATGATTAATTCAAACCGTTGCTCTAAATCCAGATTGATGAACGACGAGTCGGCAGTTGGGTAGGCTTGCAATGCCAGCGTTTGTTCTTCGCCAATTTGGTTGAGGGTATGCCAAATTTCTTCGGTAATGTGAGGGGTAAAGGGATGGAGCAAGCGCAAAATGCCCTCCAGCACATGCGCCAGGGTTTGCTGCGCTACGCGGCGAGACGGGGAGTCTTGCTGGAGTCTAGATTTTGCCAGTTCGATATACCAGTCGCAGAAGTCACCCCAAATGAACTCATAGAGTTCTTTCGCCGATTCGCCCATGCCGTAGTGATCCAGGTGATGTTCGACCGATTGGACGACCTGATGATACCGCGACAAAATCCAGCGATCGCTCAATTCCAACGCATCCACATCGGGCTGACCCAATTGACCAGGCGTTTGCCCATCCAGGTTCATCATTACAAACCGGGCAGCATTCCACAGCTTATTGGTAAAGTTGCGCGACGCTTCTACGGAAACAGATTCATCAGTTTTGCGGTTATATTCCAGCCGAACATCTTGTCCGGCTCCGACAACTTCCCGGATCAACGTATAGCGCAGGGCATCTGTGCCATATTTGTCGATCAAAATCAAGGGATCAATACCATTGTTAGAAGACTTGGACATCTTCTTATTGTTTTCATCCCGCACCAGACCGTGGATATAAACCGTCTGGAATGGCATATTGCCCATAAAATGCCCTGCCATCATTGTCATGCGGGCAACCCAGAAGAAAATGATGTCAAAGCCTGTTACCAGGGTGGTGGTGGGATAGTAAAACGCTAAGTCTTCTGTTTCTTGGGGCCAACCCATCGTTGAAAAGGGCCATAAACCAGAAGAAAACCAGGTATCCAGCACATCGGGATCTTGTTCGAGCTGAACGCTCTCACCAAATTGGGCGATCGCCTGTTCTCGGGCTTCTGCCAGACTGGGTGCAACAAAGAAGGGAGTATGATCCGTTATTTCGCCGCCCGTTTCGCTAACGGCATACCAGGCCGGGATCTGATGCCCCCACCACAGCTGACGTGAAATGCACCAATCTCGCAAGCTTACCAGCCAATCCCGATACACTTTCGTCCACCGATCGGGAACGAAAACGGGTTCATTTTTTTGGTCGAGAAACTCAAGTGCCCGGTCTGCCATGGGGCGAATTTTGACGAACCATTGAGTGGATAACAGCGGTTCTACCGGAACTTTGCCGCGATCGCTATAGGGCACCGTGTGCTTATATTCTTCAACTCGCACCAGGACGCCATCTTCTTCTAACCGTTGCACCACATTTTTGCGAGCCACAAAGCGGTCTTGCCCTGCAAATGGACCTGCATTTTCATTTAAGGTGCCGTCTTTGTGCAACAGGTTAATGAACGGCAGATTGTGCCGTTGACCCATGTCAAAGTCATTGGGATCATGAGCAGGCGTGACTTTAACACACCCTGTACCAAAGGACGCATCGACATACTCATCTGCAATGATGGGGATTTCGCGCTGCATAATCGGCAGCATCAGCGTTTTGCCCACCAAATCTCTGTAGCGATCGTCGTTGGGGTTCACGGCAACCGCCGTATCACCCAGCATGGTTTCTGGGCGTGTGGTGGCGACTTCTACATATCCCGATCCATCGGTCAGAGGGTAGCGAAAATGCCAGAGATTACCAGTGACTTCGACATTTTCTACTTCCAGATCCGATACAGCCGACTGGCTGGCGGGGCACCAGTTGACCATATATTTGCCTCGATAGATTAGCCCCTCTTTATACAGCTGAGTAAAGGCTGTGAGAACGGCCTTAGACAAGCCTTCATCCATGGTGAAGCGTTCGCGAGTCCAATCTACCGACACACCTAAGCGGCGCAACTGCCCAACAATGGTGCCGCCTGATTCTTCCTTCCACTGCCATGCCCGTTCTAAAAACGCCTCACGCCCGACCTGGTCACGGGTTTTGCCCTGCTGACGCAGTTCTCGCTCTAGAATCGTTTGCACGGCAATGCTGGCATGATCTGTTCCCGGTAGCCACAATGTGTTCCGCCCTTTCATCCGGTGATAGCGAACCAGAACATCGATCAAGGCATTCTCAAAGGCGTGCCCCATGTGCAAGCTGCCCGTGACATTGGGCGGCGGAATGACCACACAGAAAGGCTCTCCACCTGCGTTGGGGTCTGCCCTGAAGCATTGTTTGGATTCCCAATACTTTTGCCACTTGATTTCGGTTGTAGAGGGATCGTATTGGCTGGGCAGTGTTGGGATAGTTGCAGTCATGCCAGGAAATTCAACTCTTCTAATCACGGTTTAGATGGCTCTCAGGCAATGCTGCCTTGGCAGATAGATTGGAACGGGAACCCTCAGGTTTTTTGCTCAACCCTATCTGACTGATGACGCAATGCCCTTTTTAACGTTACAGGACAGACGCACGTTGTGTCGTGCCCGAAGGACTGGAACCACGAGAAAAAATAATGAGATCGACGAGAGCATCGCTCCCGCGTCATTAATTGTCACGGGGTTGTGTTCTACGTTATCTAAAATTTTGCCATGTTGAACGAGCAGTTATCAGATTCCTTTTTCTACCGACGGATTTTTAACCGCAGAGTTTCACCGATATAGCGCTGTACGGGTTGATTCAGTCAGTGTTGTGGGGCGCGGAGTACTGAACAAACTTGCATAGCGCTATAGACCAACAATGAAGAAACAATGGAGTAGGGGGGTATTGAGAGAGAGTCGCGCTCTGCGCGGCTACTTGTACTTGATGCAATCAGAAGTTGCTACACCCAAAAAGGTAGGCTTTGCAGACTGATTGTGTTCGCCAATCGGGCAATTCTAGATTGGGCGTTTGATCGGGCAATAGTTGAGACAAATGCTATGGGATGCCACCCCTGGTGTCGGACGCACTTGAGTAGACCAGGTAATAGGTTGAAAGCCATGCTCTGAAAGGCTTTTGACCCATCATCAATCTGATTTTAAGTGCGAGATCAAGTAATATCCTTTCTTCTCTACCTTTTGAATTGAACAACTATCTCTCACGATGGAAGGTTCCAACAAGGCTGATTGATAAATTAAGGACATAAACGTGAGGTCTTCAGAAGGATTTCAACCATGAATATTTTAGCTTGGATTGTTTTAGGTCTGGTTGCAGGTGCGATCGCAAAGGCGATTTACCCAGGTCATCAAGGTGGCGGTATCTTAGGAACCATGATATTGGGAATTATCGGCGCTTTCGTCGGTGGCTCTCTGTTTACACTTTTGTCTACAGGGTCACTCCAACTAACAGCGGTAGGATTTAGCTTGCCAGGTCTGTTTGTTGCCATCATCGGTGCCATTATCGCAATCTTCCTGTGGGGTCTGTTTACCCGACGGACAGCCGTGTAATCAGGGTGTTTTCAGCATAGTTTTTGGGGTATAGAAGAGGGGGATGTAGGTATTGACTGCATCCCTTTTTTGTGTGCGATCGCCAGCTTGAATCTAATTTTGAATCTAATACTATTGCCTGCTGTTGAAGTACGGTTTTGGTCTAGGGATTGAATCAAATACATTCTTTTTGTGGCAGCGATAGCGAAGCTATCACTGCCACAAAAAGAATGCATTTTACGTTTAACGTCATCCCCACCATCAGCAACACCAAAAGAAGCATCGGTGAACTAATCAGTGATCTTAAAGAATCTAACCTGATACAACCGAGTCAGGTTGGGAGATCGTAAGTGTAATTGCTATCATCACAGATATGAGTATGGCTGAACGGGAAACTCCAAGTTTTACGTTTAACGCCATACCCATGTGGGACTTGCGTCAGCATGGAAATGCCTGCGGTGCGTTACGGCGATCGCCTAACACACCCTCAAAGGCAAACATTACTGGTTTACAAGTCCCCAGCCGCCTGATCTCAATATGATGCTACAGCCGTCGTTAGATTAATTTCCCCAGCCTCATTTATAAAACAATGTTAAATCGTCACGTTTTCCGAATCGTCCTTCTGGCACTGCTGGGCTCTGCTACATGCCTGACTATTGCTCTGCCGCAGCCTGCCACTGCCCAATCTTTCTCTGAACGGATTCAAGGAATTTTTAGCCGAGAACGGTCTGAAGGTAATGCGTCGGGACGATCTAGAGGAGGTGCGATTCGCAGTGAAACCACCCAATCAGGCGGTTTGATTCCGTTAGTTCCCTCTAGTTCTTTAGGGACAACGGTAGAAGCGTATCCCAGCTTCTGGTTTTATTGGTCACCCGATGCCATTTCAACAGGCGATCGCACTTCAGCCCCTCTTTCTGCCGAGTTCATCTTACTGGATGACAACCAAATGCCGGTTTTAGAACAACCGATCGCCGTTGCGCTACCGGAAACCGCAGGAATTGTTCGCTTTCAGGTGCCAACCAATCAACCCGGTTTAGAGGTTGGTCGGCAATATCAATGGATCTTTTCGGTCGTAGTCAACCCCGATATGCCATCCGACGACAACGCTGTGTCGGGATGGGTCGAGCGGGTGGCAACCGATGCCGAACTCAGTCAGCAACTGGCTGTTACACCTGCCTCTGATCAATACATGATCTATGCGAATCACGATATCTGGCAAGAAATGCTGACCCAGTTGGCACTCCATCGGACGGAGCATCCTCAGGAATGGATTGGACTCTTGGGGTTGTTTCATTTGCAAGAAATGGCTCAAACCCCTGTCTTAGAATTGCAACCGCAAACCGACACCGTCCCGCCCGTTCAGTAGACTCTGGTTTTGAAGATAAATTGGGTTATTCTCAGTCCCTCATCCTGTGTTGCTGCCTGGGCAAGCCCAGGCAGCAACACGTCGTTTTATGGCATTGCTTCATAATCGGATAAATTTGAACGTGAACCCGAAGGGTTCACGTTCAAATTTATCCACCAGATTAGTCCCCCCGTTTTACCAGGGATTACCAATCATCGTAAAGGATGCCCAAAAGTAGGGATGGGAGAAGTTTATGGTGTCGGCTTCTGCTAGCTCTGGCGGCAAGGCGATCGCTTCGTTATTGGGCAAGAGTAACTGTCCATCTTGAATGCGAACCTCTCCATGCAACAGCGCCAGTTGGGTTTGCCGTAAAGCTTCAGAGCGGATCGGAGCTTGCTGCAATTGTTGATAAAACTCACTCATGAATCCTAAAGTCCCGACGTCGCTCACCGACCACAGACTCGCCAATACCGATCGCACCCCTGCCTGCACTGCTAACCCGCCAAATCCTAACTCAGACGAGGTATCGCCAACGGCAGTCTGACAGGCACTTAGAACCAAAAGTTCGACAGGTGGATCGTTGAGTTGCAACTGTCGCAGTTGATCAAAGGGCAACTGGCGATCGCCAAATTGAATATAAGAGTTTTGTGGGGCACCCGGACGGAATGTTGCATGGGTTGCCAGATGCACAATGCCATAAGGGGTCAGCCAGCGCTGATTCAGCAAATTGGCAACGGTAAACTCCTGGTTGAGGAATGCCACACTATTGCGCACTTCTGATGCAATGGTGCTAAGTTCTAATGGCACTGCCGGAAGGTCATCTAGCTCCGCAAAGTCCGATGCACCCATCGCCAATACAGGTAAATTACGAATATCTCGATGTTGGGTATCGGTAAGGCTAAGGCTGGGCATTAACCCAAGGCTATATTTTTCTATGAGGAACTGATTGCCATCATGCAGCACTGCCATCGGCATGGTTCTTAAGCCTGTATCGACGATAAACGATACATTCTGGATGTTTTCCTCAGCCAAGTCTGCTTCTAGCGGTGCAATCAACCATTGATAGAGCTGTTGGGCTGGCTCTAGATAGAGGTTGGGATAGTAACGATAACGGCTAATATTTCGCACCAACTCCTGATTGGTCTGAGTCACCATCGCCCGCGTCACACCCGGAACCCGATAGCGAATGATCTTTCCGTTGGGTGGCACGAGCAATAACTCTAGTTCATCATCCTCGCGTCGTTGAGCGGTTAGTAGAACGGATTCAGTCGGGTTTGGGCGATTGAGAAAATCAGTCATCTCTTGCGTGGCGATCGCATCACGTTGCCCCAAATCTATGCTGACGGGGATATCCGGTGAGACAAAACTGACGTAGACCAGTGCCGGTTGCACCCCAGTTTGGCTTTGGATGGCAAGCAATGGACGTTGGGCAAAGGTTTCATCTGGAATCTCTATGAAGTCTTCTCCGCCCTCGCTAAACTCATCATCTTCATCAAACTCGTCATCCTCATCCTCATGAATGCAATCTTCATCAAGTTCGCATCCTGACTCATCTACATCTTCGTCGGGCGTACAACCTGCACCGGGTTCACATCCTGACGGATCAACCGATTCTGCTTCCGTAATCAGTTGCAGATTGCCACGAGTAATACTACCTTCAAACGATTCACCCACATTGAAGGTTGATTCACCATCCGTAATCGCGCCCAGGCTACCGTTATTGCCAAAGGGTTCGCCAATCACAAAGGGAGTTTCGCCATTGCCGCCGTGCCGAATGATGACGGCACCACCCCCCTGTCCGCCAGCCGTTGAAATGCTGGCGTCTGTGCCATCACGGTTGGTAAATGTATCGGTTGCCCGGAAGAACCCACCCGCCGTGATATCGACGGTACCGCCTGTACCATCGTCGCCCCCCTCGGTATTGATCGAAGCCACCTCAACATCACCGCTGGGGTCAAGCGTAACATTGCCACCATTTTGGCTGGAGCCGCTGGCATCGATGACCCCCAGAGTAATGGCACTATCAGCCGTGACGATGATATTGCCACCGTTATTGCCGGAACTATTCAGATCACCCGACTCAATAGACCCACTACTGGCTGTAAGAGCTATCCTACCGCCATCCCCAGCATCTTCACCTTCAGAGAATGAGGACGCGTCTAACGCTCCTGTGACAATATTGCCCGATGTCGTAATGGCAATCGCGCCGCCATCCCCAGCATCGAACGTAGTAGAGGAGGAGGAAGAGCCAGATACGGTAGTGGAAGAACCAGAGCCAGAAGACGAAATTAAGTCACCTGTTTCGATATCACCCTCTGCATTCAGCCTGACCGCGCCGCCATTGCCCGTACCTCCGCCCTCAGAGAACGAAGACGAGTTTAAATCTCCTATGACAATACTGCCCGATGTAGTGATAGCGATCGCGCCGCCATCCCCAGCATCGAACGTAGTAGAAGAGGAGGAAGAGCCAGATACGGTAGTGGAAGAACCAGAGCCAGAAGACGAAATTAAGTCACCTGTTTCGATATCACCCTCTGCATTCAGCCTGACCGCGCCGCCGTTGCCCGTACCTCCGCCCTCAGAGGACGAAGACGAGTTTAAATCTCCTATGACAATACTGCCCGAAGTAGTGATAGCGATCGCACCACCATCGCCCGCATCTCCATCCGAAAATGAGGATGAGAATGAGTCTAGATTACCTGTTTCAACCTCGCCCACAGCGGATAAGCTGACCCGTCCTCCATCCCCAGCATCGCTATGTGAAGACGACGAAGATGAGTCTAAATTACCTGTGAGCATACTGCCGTCTGTGGAAAGCCTGATTGCACCACCATTCCCAGCATCTCCATTAGCGAACGAGGACGAGTCTAGATCTGCCGTTTCTATATCATCCACGGCAGATAAGGTGATTCCGCCTCCATCTCCAGCATCGCCATTAGAGGAGGACGAAGATGAATCTAAATTACCCGTTATCATACTGCTATCTGTGGTGATAGCGATCGCACCGCCATCCCCCGTATCTCCACCAGAGGATGAGGACGAGAATGAGTCCACATTACCTATTTCCATATCACCCCCAGATGTAAGGGCGATCGTTCCTCCATTGCCAGTATTTGCCAGAGAAGATGAAGATGAATCTAAATTGCCTGTTGTAATAGTGCTGTCTGTGGCAATGGTAATGACTCCCCCATTGCCAACATCGCCTAAGTCTGAGGACGATGATGAATCTAAAGTTCCTGTGATAATGCTGTCTCCTGCGGAGAGCCTGATTGCACCGCCATCCCCGGCATCTCCCAAAGAGGAGAATGAGGATGAGTCGATGTTACCTGTCTCAATAGCGCCCCCGGCAGTGATAGTAACGGCTCCTCCATTACCAGCATCTCCATAACTTGAAGACGAGAACGACTCCAAATCGCCCGTTACAATACTGGCTTCTGCGGCGAGTGTCAACGACCCTGAATTTGCTGAAGGCACGGTATGGGTCGTACTGATGTCGGTGACTGTAATATTTTGTCCAGAAATGGTGAGATTACGCCCAGAGGTCAATATCCGACTGCCGGAATTCATAACAAAATCCCCTTCTCCAGATGCATCGGCATCAGCCGTCAAGGTAATCGAGCCACCGCCTACCGGAAAAGCGACCGTAACATTGGAGTCCACGGTGATGTCGTTGGTAGCTTCCAGCACCACATTTCCTGTTTGAGAGTAGAGGGTCGAGCTATTGATGAAAATGTCCCCAGACAAATCCGACGCAAAAATGGTGGGGAGGGAAGTTGTAACCCCCGCACTGTCTGGACTATCCCAGATGGTGATATTGGTGGGGTCGAGCAACAGCGTTCCCAGTTGCCCCTGGCTGGCAGCCAGATTTACACGACCGTCAAATAACAAGTTTTGGGCACCCGATACTTCAACAAAGCCACCATCCCCCGATCGTGTCCCCCCTTGTGCCGAAATCGTGCCAAGAAACTGAGTTGTATCATCTGCCCAGACAACAACACGTCCGCCATTGCCTCGGCGCAAGGCATCCGCCGTGATCCCGGAATCATCGCTGACAAAGGTCTGGGAGGCATTAAACACCGTGCCCTCGCCGTGATAGTCGCCCCCAATGCGAACTGTTCCGCCGTCAGTACCAGCAGACGCATTCAGATCGGCACCGATGACAGCAACGCGATCGCCCAAAAGATTAATTTCAGGCGTAAAGGATCGGGCTGTAGCCGTATTCAGGGTGCCAGAGGCGATCGCTGTTCCAGGTTGAATGGCAATGGTTGAGCCACCCAGACGAATTGTGCCATCTGGGTTCACTGTGATCGTGTTAGCATTGTCCAGTTCCCCACCTGTCAACAGTGCTGGCAGGGACAGCGGTTCAAAGGGGATAGGATGCACCCGTTGATCCCAGCCGCCGTTGGGTGGCTGTAATTCCAGGCTGAGCAAATTGCCTGCTTGACTGACCCGCACCCGATTCACTCCCGGAATGGCGGCGATCGTCAGGGTGCCTCCCCGGACTGATAAGGTGCCTGTGTTAATCACCGTGCCAGCGACAAGAAATAGATTTTCGCCGGGGTTGACCGTGAGATTGCCTGCATTCACGATCGCCCCTGGTTGCGCCAGGGTAAAGGCAAAGCTATCGGGATGTGCCGTTAAGTTGGCGTAATTGTTGGAACCAAAAGCGTTGAAGGTGCGATCGCCTAACCCAATGCCTGTAGCAGTAGTGGCATAGAAAGAAGCAGGTAGATCCAGACGCGCATTTGCCCCAAACAAAATGCCTGCCGGATTGAGCAAGTATAGATTGGCATCGCCCCCCGTTACCCTTAGTAATCCGTTGATGTAAGAAGCATCGCCCCCCATCACCCGTGCCAGGATATTTTCGATATTGGGTCGAGAGCGAAAGTCGGCAATTTCATTAGCACTCAGCCCAAATTGCTCAAAACTATGAAACAGGTTTGACCCAGATCGAGTCCCTCCCCGGATGGTAATAGTGTTGCCCGTCTGATGGACAACGGTTCCTGCTCCGTTGGGTTCAGCGGTGACCGATTGTGCCAGTGCAGCACCGGGCAATCCGCCATAAACCGCCATGAATAAGAAAACCACACGAGGGGCGATCGCATGGATGAATCCCACGGTATGTTGTCCGGATGGAGAATTGCGCATCTTGTTGTTACCTGTTGATAGTCTCGTACCCCTGGAAAGGCTTTGCACACGTCTCTGAAGCGGAGGATGGCAGGGAAACCCTGTTGTCGTACCCCCTACGAGATGTCGGGCATGGCTGATTTTGAAGACAAATTTGAACGTGAAATCTTTGGTTTCACATTTAAATTTGTCTCGTTATTGCAGCG
The DNA here is from genome assembly GCF_055793305.1 of Calyptranema fuscum S582. Classification (NCBI taxonomy): domain Bacteria; kingdom Bacillati; phylum Cyanobacteriota; class Cyanophyceae; order Oculatellales; family Oculatellaceae; genus Calyptranema; species Calyptranema fuscum. The sequence continues at coordinate 235,287 of NZ_JBSLYH010000002.1, read as the reverse complement.
ATTTTCAATTGCGTAAAACCAGGCTATTTTTGTGAGAGCCACGCGCAGCGCGGTTCTCACAAAAATAACGATGGCTTACTCAAGCGCAAACGCTGTAAGCAATGCCAGATTGCGTGATGGTTATAGATATATCAGTGGATTTTGAGAAACTAACTCTCTGTTATTCTTTTTAAACAAAAAGGCTGGACTTTCGCCTCAAGCCGTGACCTGGGCATAGCTGACAAGATACGCCATAAACACGCCCCCAAGCAAACCGAACAAGTGCATTTCCCACGAAGTATTGGAGCGGATTGTAACCGGAATAAAGATATAAACTGGAGCAAAAAGGATGTATACGAGCCACCCTCTGATATCAACACCTGCAATCGTCTCAATCATTCTGCGATAAAAGATCCCCACGACAATAGCCAAGATAAATCGCAGCAGGCTACCTGATAAGAGGCTATACAACAAAATGAAGCCAAAATAACCGTAGACTATACCACTTGATCCCACATGACAGGTGCTTTCACGTCCAAACAACCAGGTACCCAGCCCACAAATCAATGCAATGGCAAGGGTAACAAAATAAAACAAGTCGATGCCATTCAGGATAATTAACAATGCTAAAGGGGCAAAAACCAACGTATTGCCCACTAAATGAGCATTCATGCCCTCAAGATCTTGCTCATCAGGGTCTGCGCTATGTAAAAAGTGGGCAGTTACGATACCGGGTAATGCTAAAAATTCGCGGGGACGAATGCCGAAGACTACATTCAAACCTCCTCGACAAATACACCAATTAATCAGGTGAACAATCCATAGAAAGGCGATGACTTCGAGTAAAGCTCTAGATTGAGCGGTCAGGTCAATGGTGTCGGGTGTGACTAAATCTTTCAGAAACGACATAGGTTTGTGGGGGAAACTTCAGGTTTATGCACTGCCATCAACATGGCTAAAACGGTATCGATGCACCTTTTTTCCAATCACTCGCGCTGCCGAGGCGATCGCCATCAAAGTCCGTAACACACACACGACTTGAATAAATTTATACCTCAGTTTTAACAAATTCTCTCAAAGCTTCATAATCCAGGGCTTCGCACCTGGATAAATTATGGGTATTGAGAGCCGCACTCTGCGCGGCTCTCAATACCTTGTGCTTCACGCCATTGAAAAGCGATATACAGCATTCATCTACCGTGTTATATATCAGACGCAAAAGTGATGGGTTGAAAAGCGTCGCCTTTCAACCCATCACCTTTAACTTCGTTCATGTATTACAGCGCTTCGCGCTTGCATATGTTTAGATTTTTTGAGGTGTACCGCGCTCCACGCGGCACACCTCAAAAAATCTGTGGCTCAAGTAATTGAAAATGGCTGTAAGCGAGTCGTGCTAATTCATGTTTCATACTCTGACGTGCTGGATCGAATGAATCAGATCCTTCACGTAGCAAACAGGAAAGTCTCAGCCAACAGCATCCTCTCAACTTCAAACACTACCTGAGCAAGGTTTGCATGAGGATTGATATGTCTCAGGTCTTGCGCTTCAAAGATGCATGGCTTTAATCATCTCAGCCAAGTACCCGGCACTTCATGGCGATCGCTTCAGACTTCAGGCAGTACGCCCCCGTTGAATCAAATGCAGAATCAGCAATAACACAACAGCTCCAACAAAGGCGACAAAGATTGTGCCAGCCAGTCCAGGAAACGGTGAGGCGAGTCCCATCTGGGTAAAGAGCCAGCTACCAACAAAAGAACCCACAATGCCCACAACGATGTCTCCAACAATGCCGTAGCCAATGCCACCTGCTACGACACTAGACAGTATGCCTGCAATGAGACCGACAATCAGCCAGGTGATGAGATCCATCTTTCCTCCAGATGCTCGTCTGTAATTAGGAATGCGATTAGTTTACGCCCCAGGTTTAGAAGTGCGCATCTAGCGGTTGGAGGATTATATGGCGCTTTGCGCCCGGATAGATTACGGTTCTCTCACAACACCTTGTAGTTCACGCCATTGAGACAAGATTCGGAGAGGAAATGGGCGTTATCAGATGGGGTACAGCCATTTGCGTAAGAGTTGTGTGAGGCGGGGCATGATCACGTAGGTCAGCAAGACAACCGTAAGTCCTGTAACCATCAAGGTTCTGAGTACTGCAGGTAACCCTGCAAGTAGGGGCACCAGCCACTGATTGAGCAGTGATATCGTACAAAATACTCCCAGCCAGGTCACGATCGCCATTTTGTAGCGAGGCGGTGGCGCTTTCATCGGCTTGCTGGGAAGGGTGAACCAGGTTTCTAGACCAGTCAAGGTTTGAATCGCTTCTGGCTTTTCAATCAAAGGCTGCAACCGTTCTATCCAGTCTTGCCGCACACTCGATTCCAGCCAGGTTTTGAGGTTGTTGTAATGATCAAATTTGAGAATGGCTACATATTCGGGATGTGTATGATCCAATGGACGAATGACATTGACTCCGATGTGACCTTTAAATTGGTGGGCAGCTGCCGCAATACCATGCAACCATTCCTCATATCCTTGCTCACGTCCCGGTCGGACAGTATGAGAAATAATAGCCGTGACCTGATGGCTTGCGCCTTCTGTACCTATTGCCAAGGGATCTAACATTGTATGTGACCTCAAACTACTCCAGGGCATGTTTTAAAACTCGCTAAGAGGGTTGTTTTTTCGTGCGCAAAGCGCACGAAAAAACAACTTTTAAAACAGACCCTGGGTTTAGTCTAAACTCGAAAACAACGTTAAGAACCTCACAGGTCGTGGTATTCATGTAATGATTTTTTGTGGCGCGGGCGTCGCCCGCGCCACAAAAAATCATTCCTTTTTTAGGACTACCAACCTCACACCATGCAACGGGGATAACAATGACTGAGCAAGACGTAGATGCGATCGCCATTGGTAGTGGCATTGGGGGGTTAGTAGCAGCCGCATTATTGGCACGCTATGGGCAATCGGTGGTGGTTTGCGAAAGTCATAGTATCCCTGGTGGTGCGGCTCATGGGTTTTCGCGCAAGGGGTTTCAGTTTGATTCGGGACCTTCTTTTTACTGTGGATTGAGCGATCGCCAGTCTCTCAATCCTGTGCAGCAAGTCTTAAACGTATTAGGCGAAGAGGTCAAAGCGATCGCCTATGATCCTCTAGGACACTACCATTTCCCGGATGGTATGTTGCCGGTTTATGGGAATGCTGACGCCTATCGAGCGGCGATCGCCCAGTTTACTCCTCAGGGTGCGCAACAATTCGAACGACTAGAACGGCGATTACTCAAACTCTATGACGGCTTACGCCAGATCCCAACCCTGGCATTGCGATCGGATAGGCAAGCGTTACACCTGATCCTGAGCCGCTATCCGTTAGCCATGCTCAAACTCTTACCCCAACTCGGGTTGATTCAAGCGTCAGTCGGCACCTTGCTCGACCAGGAGGTGAGTGATCCGTGGGTTCGACGGCTGATTGATCTGGAATGTTTTTTGTTGTCTGGCTTAAAAGCACAGGGTACTGTTGCCCCAGAAATGGCATTTATGATGGGAGAGCGATCGCATTCCGTCGTTGATTATCCCATGGGTGGCAGTGATGCGATCGTGCAAGCCCTCGTCCGGGGCTTAAAAAAATGGGGGGGCAGCTTACGTCTCAATGCCCATGTCGAGCAAATTTTAGTAGTGCACGGTAAAGCGATCGGTGTCCGGTTGCGAAATGGTGATGTGTTGAAAGCTCCTATTGTCATTTCCAATGCGACCATTTGGGACACTTACACCCACCTGCTGCAACCCGACGACTTACCTTCAAGCTATCGCCAAACGGCACTGCAAACCCCCGCAGTCGATAGCTTTATGCATGTGCATCTGGGGATTCGTGCCGATGGGTTAGAGGGACTGACGGGCCATCATGTTGTCGTCCATGATGCCGACCAAGATATTACCGTGCCAGGAAATACGTGCATGATTTCGATTCCATCGGTTTGGGATGCTAATTTAGCACCGCCTGGACATCACAGCATTCATGCGTATACTCTGGAAGCCTATGCCGGGTGGCATCGAGATCAAGACTATGAAACCCGCAAGCGAGAACGGGCAGAACCTTTATTCCGTGCCCTGGAACGGGTGATTCCAGATATTCGATCGCGCATTGTTTTAGAACTGATTGGTACCCCCTTGACCCATGCCCATTATTTGCGCCGCTATCAAGGTACCTATGGTCCGGCGATCGCTGCCGGACAAGGTATGTTTCCCAACACCCAAACACCGATTGCAGGCTTATATCGGGTTGGTGATAGCACCCTTCCCGGAATTGGGGTACCTGCCGTGGCAGCCTCTGGAATTCTCTGCGCGAATACGCTGGTGTCACCCAAGCAAGTAATGCAGCTATTGGATGTATTGCAATCAGCACGTAAGTCCCATTAACATTTGCTGATTTTGATAGATTTTACGTCGAAGCTATCTGACCTATCAGGACGTAGTCTTGTCGTCGGATGGGTTAGCGTTAGCGTAACCCATCAAAATCATTGTGAATATTGGGTTTCACGCTATTCAACACCAATCTACATCAGAACGTTTGTCAGTCAATCAGGTTCCGATGATGGTTTTCTGCCAGGGATATGTTGCTTGATCACGTCCAGTTTGGTGCAGTGCCAAAAATCAAGATGAGTGATGATTTGCCCTGCATCATTCAGAGTCATTTCACTCCAGCCCGGAATATGAATACGAGGTTGCCAGGGAAGAGGTGTGTTCCAGCTGAGTGTCCAATCGGTGCGGATGTGATTGCCCTGTTGTTGCATATCATGCACCTGCATGTGGGGATTGAGAAACCAGGTATCAATAAAATGAATCATTTTTTGATAGCGATCGCACCCCCGAAACTCATTCATCGGGTCTTTGAAGTAAACATCTGTGGCATAAATGCTATAGGTTTGATCTTTAGGAAAGCGATCGTAATCTGCTCTTAAAATATCCAGAATACTCATAGTTAGCTTCAAATTTTCAATCATTGATATAGCGACGGGATAATCCTAAAAAAGTAATAATTTTTTATGGCGCGGGCGACGCCCGCGCCACAAAAAATTATCATATGAATACCACTACCACAGCAATAGAGAGTATACGTTGTGATATGAAAGCAGAGCTTTCATATCACAACCAATTTATCCTTCCTCTTCATTCCACAAGCGTTCCAGTTGATATCGCCACGCCCCAACTACCTGATTTCGTTCAGGCGCTTTCTGGTCAATGTCGCCCATGACGCCTTCTTGATAGAAGCGTTCTATATTTTGCAAGGTAGTTTCCAGAGATTGCCCTTGCTGTTTAGCTGCCCGAACAATCATGCGAATTTGCGTTTCAGCCAGTTTGTCAAAACTGTCCGATAAGCCTTTGCTATGAAGGGCAATCAGCCGTGCGATCGCCGCTTGAAAGTCTTCGGTTGTCAAGCTGATGCGACTATGTTGAAATACAGCCCACAACACATTTTGATATAAAGCATAGCGAGCTTCTTGGGTGTCATCAAAATTTGCTTCTAATAGCTGTTCTAAATACGGTTGAGCTTGCTGGATTGGGGCAATCGTAATCAGCGATCGCAACCAGGACTGATCTTCAGATAACAAGATCAGCAGGCGAAAGTTTTCTGCTTCGATTTGCCAGGAGTTTGGTTCAGCGACTTGAACCGCATCCCCAAATATATCTCTCAGCGTCGTTGAAATTTCCTCAGGCGTCATGGTAGATAAGGAGTGAGACATCATGGGGAACATAGCGCCCCTCCTCTATCGTAATGGACGTCGATTCGATGGGTGGATTTCAGTCAGACGGCATTGCTGACTCAATTCAGCTATAAAATTTGGCGTGAGAGCCGCGCGGAGCGCGGCTCTCACAAAAATAACGATGGCTTACTCAATTGCAGTGGGTTGAAATACGGCTTGATAGCTCGATACCAGGGCATCAATGCCCGTAATAGCCGTTCCCACGACCACCGCATAGGCACCTAAGTTGAGTGCCTGCTCTGCCATCTGCGGAGACGCGATGCCCCCTTCACAAATGACAGGAACCGTCAGTTGCTCAACCAGTTGTGCCAGCAGGTCAAACCCTGGTGGAGTCTGCTGTCGCGTCGCGTCGGTATAGCCATAGAGAGTGGTGCCTACCAGATCTGCCCCCGCTTCTACGGCGGCGATCGCCGCTGCCAATGTATCGACATCTGCCATAACAGGCAACGCCAACTCATGATGAATCTGGCGAATTAAAGAGGCAACGGTTTCATCATTGGGGCGATCGCGCTGAGTTGCATCAATCGCAATAATATCGGCTCCGACCTGGGCGATCGCCTTGGCATGATGAAACTGCGGTGTGATATATACGTCGTATCCCGGCAGTTGCTGTTTCCACAAGCCAATGATTGGCACAGACACCTGTTGCCGTACTGCTTCCACATGGGCAGGCGTATCAATTCGTACTCCCACAGCTCCCCGATTCACCGCTGCATGGGCGATCGCCGCAATCACCATAGGGTCATGTAGCGGGGAGTCCACAGGTGCTTGACAGGAAACCACCAGTCCCTGCTGAATGGCTTGAATAGAATCGGGCAGAGTTGTAGACATACAGGCATCCTGTTATTTTTGCGATCGATTATATAGCGGGTTAGGACGGGGTGCAGGGGTGAAACCCCTGCGTGGGGGCACCGCCCCCACCCCCCTAATGTCCTAACTAGATTGCTTAGAACTATAGAATGTGGGCGGAACCAAATCTTTGGGCACTGAGAGGCGTAGAATGAGAAAAAGATACTTTTCTTAAGAATCAAGTTTACAATTTGGACAGTTACCCTACGCCCGAGGAGTGCTCGAAATGATGCCTAGTCTAGAGTTTGCTGTTGTCGGCGATTTTCCTACCGCTTTTACATTGGTGTATGTTGTAGGGTTTATTGCAGCGGTTACGATTGGTTCGATCGCCTGGTACAACTCCAAACGCCCGCCCGGTTGGGAAGATAAAGAGCGCCCCACGATCGTGCCAAAGGTCGAGTCTCCTAAAGAAGATTAGAAACCCGTGGAGGTTTTATCGTTTAAGGAATGAGGCGTGAGTGCCGCGCGGAGCGGGGCACTCACGCCTTACTCCTTAGGATCGTGTGTTCAACTGTTTCTGCGAAATCGAGCGATAAAAAATCCATCCATATCCTGATGGTGAGGCAAAACTTTTAGCCATCCCTGTGCCGTAGTTAGGGGAGCAAAACGATCTGGATCAGGAGGGTCAAGGTGCCAGTTGGGGTGTCGTTCTAAAAAGCCCTGGGCGATCGCCTCATTTTCCAGTGGATGTAGGGTGCAGGTGGAATAGACCAAAATCCCTCCCGGTTTGACCCAGGTCATGGCTTGCTCGATCAATTCCTGTTGCAGTTGAGCCAACTCTTGAACCCGTTCCGGAGACTGCCGCCAGCGAGCATCCGCATGACGATGCAGAGTGCCCAACCCCGAACACGGCGCATCGAGTAAGACACGGTCTGCCTGCTCCGTAAATTGGCTGACGCTGCGGCTATCTTCGGTACAGATTTGTACGGATGCCAGTTGTAATCGCTCAACATTTTGCTGGAGTTTTTTTAAGCGGGTCGGATTGCGATCGCACGCCCAAATCGTGCCGCGATCGCCCATTAGCTCCGTCATATGAGTCGTTTTGCCACCCGGTGCCGCACAGGCATCAATAATTACCTCACCGGCCTGGGGATCGAGAACATGGCTGACGAGTTGAGAGCTGCTATCTTGTACCGTCCACCAGCCTTCCTCAAAACCGGGGAGCTTCCAGATAGCACCGACATTTTCGACTAACCGCAGGGCTTGCGGCAACAACGGCAGACGTTGCACTAAAATTCCCTGCGCCTGCATCGCCGCTTCGACCTGATCAAGTTCCGTTTTCAGCGGATTAATCCGTAAATCAATATGGGGTGGGCGATTTAACCATTCGCACAATCGCCCAGTTTCGTCCTCACCCCACTGGTCTACCCAAACTTGCACAATCCAATCGGGATAACTTTGTTGAATGGCTAAGCGTTCGACAGGTGCATCGGGCAAGTGTAATGGATCGCCCATTTCGGCTGCACGCCCATACTGCCGCATTAAACCATTGACAAACCCTGCTAATCCGGTAAATCCATTTTGTTTCGCCAATTCAACCGTCGTATTCACCGCTGCCGATGCCGGAATATGGCTGAGGTAACGGAGTTGATACAATCCTAACTGCAAAATCAGCCGTAGATCCGTAGGTTGCTGAGCCGATGTACGTTTAGCGAACTGTGTAATCAGGGTATCTAAGGTTCTTTGTCGGCGAATGCTACCGTATACTAGTTCCGTAATTAAACGGCGATCGCGTTCATCCCCTTGCCATTTGTTTAAAGCTTTGTCTAGAGCGACATCTGCAAATGCGCCCCGCTGAACCGATTGCAACGCTAAAAATGCCAACTGGCGCGGATTATGTAACAACAGCGTATACTAACGAAGGTTTGCTTGAACGTGAAGAATCTGCGAAGATAACACACTTGCAGCAGTCTGAGATTCAATGAGAATAGATATTGAAATCATACGTGGGTTTATGCAGGTAGGTACGGAGGGTCAGTTAAATCCTTGACTCAGATCCATGAAAGACGCCAGCAGCTTACACTTGCCTAACTTCAACTTCAGTCAATGTAACATGAGTCGTTCATTTCCTCAGGTTAATTCAAACCCACCCATTGGCGGACGATACAAGATTATCTGCCAACTGGGAGAAGGTGGATTTGGGCAGACGTTTTTGGCAGAAGATATTCACCTGCCTGGTGATCCACGCTGTGTTGTCAAGCAACTGAAACCCCGAACCAATGATGCCAATTCGCTGCAAATGGCGCGGCGGTGTTTTAATACCGAAGCTCAGGCGCTTTACAAACTGGGGATTCACGACCAGATTCCCCGCTTGCTGGCGCATTTTGAAGAAAACCAGGAATTTTACTTAGCTCAAGAATTCATTGAAGGTGAGTCGCTGGCGAAAGAATTGATTAAGGGCAAACCCTGGACTCAAGGACGGGCGATCGCCCTGTTGCAAGATATTTTGCAGGTGCTTGTGTTTGTCCATCAGCAACAGGTCATCCATCGGGATTTGAAGCCGTCTAACCTGATGCGCCGCAAACGCGATCGCCGGATCGTGATGATCGATTTTGGCGCGGTGAAACAGGTTGGCGCACCGACCATCGATCCTGAAACAGGATTGTCTAACCTGACGATTTCTATTGGCACTCATGGCTACATGCCCAACGAGCAGGTTGCTGGCAAACCTCGCTTTAGCAGCGATGTCTACGCGGTAGGCATGATGGGGATTCAGGCTTTGACGGGCTACAACCCCCGGCATCTGCGCGATGATGTGGATGGCGAAATTGAATGGCATCATCTGGCATCGCATGTCAGTCGCGACTTGCTCAAAGTGATCGATCGCATGGTGCGATATGATTTTCGCGATCGCTACCCCAGCGCGATTGAAGCGTTAGAAGCACTGAACCACCTCTCTACCTGGTTGATCGACCCGGTGCTGCCCTGGCAACCAACCTACACAACCGCAGAGGATATTGCCGATGACCCGACCGATATTGGGTCACATGCAGGGGCGTACATTGCATCGAATGCAGCGTCCGATGAAGGGCTAAAAAATGTTATTTTTCAGACGACTCCGTCCGACTTTACCTTACCCGATGTAGACACCACCGCAACCGATGCGACTGAACTGGACGCATTGCTGAATGCACCGACTGAAATGCTGTCTATGTCTGCCCTTGCCCAGGGGAAGCTGGTGAAAGCGGTTCGCCAAACTACCCCCTATCCAGTGCTGACGGAGCCGCCTGTTCCCCCCAAACCCAGTCTGCTCAAAACGCCTCCTATCTACATTCCGAAGGACTGGTTGGAGAAGACGCCGCTGGTCAGGTTGCCGAAAAATCGATCTGAATGGGTGCGTCTGGGTATCAATAGCACCTTGATTGCTGCCGGAATTGCATCGGTGATGGCAATTGGGGCTTTTTATGGGGTATCTCGGATTAAACAGTCGCAGGTGGGCTTAGCCAATCGAGGGTTGAATGTTTCAGAAACCTTAGCCTCAGAGACATTAAATTATAGTGAAGATCAGGCGGCGATCGCGATCGTGCGGCAAGCTGACCAATTGCGGCTGACCAAGAAATATACCGAAGCACTGAAGCTCTATGACCAGGCGATCGCCCTGAAGCCAGATTATGTCCAGGCTTACTGGGGGCGTTGCGATAGTCTCAATGGGTTACAGCGTCCCGACGAAGCAATTGCTGCCTGTGATAATGCGCTGAGCTACGACTCGCGCTATGCCCAGGCCGTCTATGGCAAAGCCAATGCCTATGGGCAACAAAAGCTCTGGCAAGAAGCCCTGGAGCTTTACGAACGTGCCATTCAATATAAACCTGATTTTGCCGAAGCCTGGGTGCAACGGGGCGTGGCATTGCAAGAACTGGGACGTGCCAACGAGGCACTCGATGCGCTGAATAAGAGCATTGCGCTGAACAACTCTGCCGATGCCTGGGCAGCTAGAGGGCAAACGCTATGGAATCTCAAGCGAGTTGATGAGGCGATCGCCGCTCTCGACAAAGCCTTGCAACTTCAACCCAACAATACAGCCGCACGGCAACTCAGAGACCGAGCCAGACAACAACTGGGGCGATAATTTTAGCGTGGCTTATGGAACTCCATGTTTTTGTGCGTGAAACCGAAGGTTTCACGCACAAAAACATCTCGTTGTGAGGTAGTACCAGGGTGATAATGAGCTATTAGCTGATTTCTCTGACTTCCTGACTGGCGATCGCATGTTGAATAAACAGTTGCATCAATTTTGGCTACCGCCTACCGACTCTATCCCGACTCGTCAGACCCGCTTCTGGCTCATCCTCAGCCTGGTGTTCACCGCAATTTATGGCTCGATTGAATTGCATACTGCCTTTAGTGGCGAGTTTGTCATTCAAGATGATGCCCGCCAGCATGTGTTTTGGATGATGCGGTTTTTAGACCCCGATTTGTTTCCCAATGACCTGATCGCCGACTACTATCAATCGGTGGCTCCAGCGGGCTATGTGGCGCTCTATCGCTTGATGGCATGGATCGGCATCAGTCCACTGGTGTTTAACAAGCTGCTGCCGATGATGTTGTCGTTGATTACGACTGCCTATGGCTTTGGTGTGGGGATGCAGCTGTTGCCAATTCCAACCATGGGATTTGCTGCCGCCCTGATGCTGAATCAAAACCTATGGCTGCAAGATGACCTGGGTTCGGGTACAGCTAGAGCCTTTGTCTACCCGATTTTCATGGCATTTCTCTATTACCTGTTGCGGCGATCGCTGCTTCCCTGTCTGATCACGATTGCTCTGGCGGGATTAATCTATCCGCAATTTGTTTTCATTATCTGTGGCGTGTTGATCCTGCGGCTGGTGAAATGGCAGTCAGGCTTGCGATTATCGAGCGATCGCCAGGACTATATTTTTTGTGGCACTGGGTTAGGGGTTGCCTTTCTGGTGATGCTGCCCTATGCGCTGGAGATTTCTCAGTACGATCCTGTGGTGACGCTGGCACAAGCCAAAACCATGCGCGAGTTTGGCGAAAATGGGCGCAACGAATTTTTTGTAGACGATTGGTGGAAATTTTGGATTGGCGGTGGGCGCACTGGGGCGCTTGCCTGGGTGATGCCTTTAGGGATGGCAGGCGTGCCCTTGTTACCGATCATCTTGCGTTTTCCCGGACTCTTTCCACTGGTCAATCGGGTCAAAAACGTTGGTATTTTGTTGCAATTGGGCATCGTCTCTGCCTTTCTGTTTTTTGCTGCCCATGTCTTGCTATTTAAGCTCTACTTGCCCAGCCGCTATGCTCAAAGCAGCTGGCAGATTGTCTCTGCGTTTGCCGGAGCGATCGCAGGCTTAGTCATTCTCGATGCTATCTTCCGCTGGATTCAAACCGCCTCTGCCCAATTTCGCCCCGGCTTGGCGATCGCCACAACTGCCGTTATGGTCATCGTTCTGATTGGCTCCCCTCATCTCTACCACTTTCCCAACTCCTCCTTTATCATTGGCACCTCAGCCAATGTCTACCGATTTTTTGCCCAGCAACCCAAAGATAGTTTGATCGCCGCCATTTCCCCCGAAGCCGATCGCATTCCCGCGTTTTCCCAGCGATCGGTTTTGACTGCACGAGAATACAGCATTCCCTACAACCTGGGCTACTACAACCAAATTCGGCAACGCACCCTCGACCTGATCAACGCCAGCTATAGCCCCAACCTGAGCGACGTGAAAACCTTCATTCGTCAATACGGCATTGATTTTTGGCTGCTCGATCGCGACTTCAGCACCTCGACCCGTGCCCAGGGCGATGGCGGACAAATCAACGTCACCCGCTGGTTACAACAATTTCAGCCCCTTGTGCGGCGGGTCAACCGTCAACTGTCCCAGGGCATTACCCCCGTTTTACCCAGCCTAATTGAACCATGCGCTGTCCTGAAAACCCGCAAACTCAGTGTTTTGGATGCTCAGTGTATTTTGTCAGCCCCCGATCAACCGCAACAGTAGGATGATCCCCACAGGGAGATAATGCCTCACACCTGAATCGATTGTGGGTGTTGAGAGCCGCGCGGAGCGCGGCTCTCAACACCTGATTAATGAATGATTTTCGTAGGGTCACGGCAATGCCGTGGTCCTATGGTGGGTGATTTGCGCATGACACATTCCCGCATCATTCTCATACCGATTTAAACAGACTGTACGGCATATCAATCTTCTGTGAGGGCGCATCGCGATGCGCCCCTACGGGATCTGGTGCGATCGCTAATTAAATTGGTATCAATGTGTGCAATGCCCGAACGAGAGATACAGCGCGGCGAATGATTCAGGATAGGGGGCTTATTACTAATCATTACTATCTGTATCAAAAGGCACTGGCTTAAGGCATCTTGGAAATAGGAGAGGAACGGACGACACGCACATTGCTCGTCTGCTGAGGTGTCCTATGGATTCTTTTGAATCTTCTCCTGCTCCTGCCCCATTGCCAGCCAAAAAAACAACCCTCAAATATCTCAAGTCGTTGTCGTTACAGCTTTTTCATCGCACCAAAGGGTTACTCGAAGCACAAAAGTTGCCCTTTGTTGCCAACAAAGCGTGCGATGTTTACCTGGGAGATGCGGATGCTGCCCACCGTGCCAAATGTCGGCGCATTTTGGGCACCCGCATGGAGTTAAACCCTGCTCAACTTCATCGGTTTTTTCACACCGCCTTAGGTCAAACCTTACTCACCTGGTTTGAGCGATTTTTTCATTTGCCCGGTGCGCCCAACAAACACCACCTCCTCAAAGATTTGCTGTTGCAGATGGCAAACGATCCCGAAGGCTTGTCTTTGCTCAGTATTTTGCGGCGATCGCCCAATACGATTCAAGTCAATATCGATCAACTTCTGTTCACGGCAAAGCGGGTGGAACTGTTGTTGCAGACTGCCGATGCCACCGTTGATGTGATTCGTGAACTGGCGATCGCCGAAGCCCATGCCGCACCGTTGACAACGGCTTATTCGGTGGATGCCCGACAGCCCGGAACCTGGGAGGTGAAACAGTATTTACTGGTCCTCCCTCCCTATCTTGCTGAGCAGACGACGAAACCCACTGCTCAACCCGAGTTAGATGTTCTGTGCTACGCCCCGTCGCCGTTGCCCGATGGCAAGATTCCTGTCGTTATCCAGTCTCATGGCTTAGCGTCTTCTCCGGAAGATCTGATTGCTTATGGCAAACATCTCGCGTCGCATGGATATTTTGTGGCAATTCCTCGCCATTGCGGCAGTGATGTCGAGCAAGTGCGCAATATGCTGGCAGGTCATTCTTCAGAAGTGTTTAAGCTAACGGAATTCATCGATCGCCCCCGCGATATCAGCTACCTGCTCAACCAACTTGAACGGTGCAATGAAACAGACTTTGCCGGAAAACTCAACCTCAACGCAGTGGGTCTGATGGGGTTTTCCTTTGGAGCCTATACCGCCTTTGCGCTGGCAGGAGCAGATATTCATTTTGAAAAACTAGAACGGGCGTGCAGCCCCGTTGCCGACGACCCTAATATCTCGCTGTTACTCCAATGTCAGGTATTGGAATTACCACGACAGCTCTATAACTTGCAAGACGATCGCATTCAGGCAATTTTAGTGCTAGATTCGCTGGGAAGTGAAGTCTTTGGAGCAGAAGGGATTGAAAAAATTCAGATTCCTACCTTATTAATCGCTGGCAGCCAGGATACGGCTGCTCCCCTTGCCCTGGAACAAATCCGCATTTTTCAGTGGCTTAAAGCACCACAGCACTATTTAGCATTAATGAAAGGAAAAACCCACATTCAAGACTTGCAACGCTTGGTCAATAACCTGAATTTGCAGATCAAACTGTCGCCCCATCGTTCTTCATCACCTGAAAATGCACCTTTTGAGAATTACATCAACAGCCTCAGCCTGGTATTTTTTAACCAGCATCTCACCGTTCCCGATCGATCGATTCCTCCTCTAAGTGCCGCCTATGCGGCATCTATTAGCCGTAGCCCTTATGATCTCTGGTTGCTCAGTCAAGCCTCTAGCCCACACCTCCGAGAAAACCTGCAACGCCTGGAAACCTCCCTAATTGCCCAGGCGATTGATTCATCTATTCACTCCTAGGATCTGTTTTAAAAGTTGTTTTTTCGTGTGCGAAGCGCACGAAAAAACAACCTTCTTAGCGAGTTTTAAAACTCGCCCTGGTGTTGCGAACACTAAATTTTGCACCATGGGGTGTGGGGGCGCAGCCCCCACGCAGGGGTGGAACCCCTGCACCCCGTTGTCAAACGTTTCATTGGGTCTACTAGCTGTTTAGGATCACAAATTCATTAAAACCCGGACGTCTATTTTTGTCAGCGCAGCGGAGCCGCGCTGACAAAAATAAATCTTCGGTTTTATTAAATCTACGATCCTTAGCCATATCAACCGATTTGGAGACTGGGTTTATGCCACATACTGAAGGCACGATGATGGGCGCAGATGGGTTAGCGCTGTATTATCAAAACTGGCATCCTGACATGCAACCCAAAGCGACCCTGGCAATTGTGCATGGGTTGGGAAGCCATAGTCAGTTATTTCAATCGATTGCAGCTGCGCTTGTGCCACTGGGTTATGCCGTCTATGCGATCGATCTGCGCGGACATGGGCGATCGCCCGGTCAACGGGGGTATATCAATCGCTGGGATGAATTTCGCCAGGATTTCGATCGCTTCAGACAGCTCATTGTTGACCAGCATCCTCACTGCCCCTGTTTTGCGCTAGGGCATAGCCTGGGTGCCATTATTTTGCTTGACTATGTGTTGCACTATCCCAATACGCTGGCAGGCATTATTACTATGGCTCCCGTGCTCAAGCCAGCAGGAGTTCCTCCCATTCGCCTAATCATTGGGCAGTTGCTCTCTCGCATCTTTCCTCGTTTTACCCTGGATACGGGCATTCCCCGCAATGCCTGTTCCCACGACCCTACTATCGTGACGCTCTACAATAACGACCCGCTACGGCATACCAAAGGCACGGCACGCTTGGCAACCGAGTTTCTGAAAACAGCTCAATCCGTGCAATCTCAGCTTTCTCAGGTGCAAACCCCGATTTTGACGCTCCATGGCAGTGATGATATTGTGGCGCTACCGGAGAATAGCGATCGCCTGTTTGAACACGTTGCAGCGGTCGATCGAGAATATCGCAACTATCCGGGCGGCTGTCATGATCTACACATTGACCCGTATACACCGCAGGTGATTCATGATATTGCTAACTGGTTAGATCGCCATGTCAAAGGAGAAGTGAGTCTTTGTAATCTCAGCGATCCGCTAAAATTGTGACCCGTACCGCTTATTTTTTTCATCCCTATGCCCCGACTGATTGTTGCCACCAGTAACCCCGGTAAAGTCCAAGAGATGCAAGCGTATCTGACCGATTTGCCGTGTGAATTAGCCTTAAAGCCCGATGACATCGAGGTCGAAGAAACAGGTGCAAACTTTCTAGAAAATGCCTGTCTGAAAGCCTCCGAAGTTGCCAAAGCGCTAGGTGAATGGGCGATCGCCGATGATTCGGGGTTGATGGTTGATGCGCTGGATGGCGCACCAGGGCTTTATTCTGCTCGCTATGGCAAAGATACACCCGATCGGATTCGGCGATTGTTAACGGAACTGGGTGATAACCCCAACCGTCAGGCTAAATTTGTCTGTGCTGTGGCGATCGCACGTCCCGATGGTTCGATTGCCTTAGAAACAGAAGGAATCTGCCGGGGAGAAATTTTGTATGCACCCCAGGGCGACGGTGGGTTTGGCTATGACCCGGTCTTTTATGTCCCAGAGTGTCAGATGACCTTTGCTGAAATGCCTGCTGCCACGAAACACGCCATCAGCCATCGCGGTCGAGCCTTTGAAGCATTACTACCCCCCTTAAAAACCCTGTTAACCGCAGAAATTAAATAAAGGTGCGATTTTTTGTAGCGCGGGCGATGCCTGAGGTTTCACAGCCCTAACAGCGGTGCGATCGCCCCCAACAATTTATGAAACTCGGTCACCAAGACGGTTGCCATCGGCACTGCTGTGGGTACTGCATCGACAATGCGGCGTAAAAATCGTATTGCCTTTGCCCCCACAGTTGTCTTCTCCGGTTCTGGGGCTTGTGCCGCTTCTGCCAACAGCTTGACTTGCTCCAGTGCATCGGTTTTGTCGTCTGCCGATAGCAATGCCGGATCAGCAGTTTCTAAAATGGCTTGCAGTTGGGTCAGTAATTCCTTGATGCCAATTTCGCCGCTAGGGGCATCGGAGAGTTGCTGGATTGTATTCGTCACCCTGCCGCTGATGTCGCCCAAGTTGAGTGATCCAGTAGCCGTAAAATCACCACCTACATCGCCAATCTGAATTTTGCGACTGGAATCAAAACTGTTGGTCATAGCCTTACCCTCTGCCGTAGCAGTTGCACTAACAGTCAAATTCGATAGAATATTGCCTAAATTATTGATTGCCGTTGTTGCCAGTTCTCGAAGCTCTTCCTTATGAGAATTTGCTGCGTCCAGCAATGCACGATTTTTCTCAGCTTCTCGTATCACAGCAGTATATTCTGTGTCCCAGGTGCGTTCGATGTTGCCCTTGTCGGCAGTTTCAGGAACGGCGATCGTTAGCTTGACATCATTACCCACTTTTTCGATTGCCTGAATCGACTCTGGCGTAATCTCTGGGTTTTCTTCCATGAGTTTTTGAAACGCGGCTTGAAACGCTTCGGGATTGACGCCATTGCGTAACAACAACTCCACGGTTTTGATAATTTTGCGATACAGCTTCTCAAAATCGCCCGGTTGAAACACTTTATCGGGGTCATGAGGTCGTCTATCGCGACTGCCGTAAGCATTGGGTTTCTCTAGTAAAAACACATACTGACAATCCACCCGATCGAATTTGGTTGTGGAATCTATATTCCAGCCCTGAAGACAAGCACCCGTCAGGTATGCCCCAGTAAAATCCGTCTCCAGACACAACGCTTCGGTGAAGTTAGCATCCTTAAGGTTGGCATCCCGTAACGTTGCCTCATTCAGATTGGCTCCCTTGAGATTGGCTTTTTCCAGATTGACACCCACCAAATTGGCTCCCCGCAAATTGGCATTCTGAAACTCTTTGCCATAGCCATTCAAAGACACCAACAGATCTTGGATGGGCAACTCTGCCAAAATCGACTCACCCATGCGGGCACGGTTAAGCTGCTCTGCCCCTTTCCAGCAGACCCGATGCAAAGTGGCATGGCGAAAATTTGTACTTTTTAACCGGGCTTTACTAAAATCTGCATCAGTCAGATCCGCTTGATAGAAACGGGTACCGCCTAGCGCTCCCAATGCCAGCCCAAAATTTCGGATCACAAAAAAATTGGGATCGCCCCCGAAGGCTCGTTGCGCCGAATAAATACCTAAAATAAACGACAGAACTACAAGTGCGACCGTGAGTGCGAGTGCGACCGAAACAGAAACGGAAACGGAAACGGGACTTATATCTGTTAATACAATTGCGCCTATTAATGCGACTCCAACTTCAATTACAACTGCGATTATAGTTTTATCTACGTCTATAAGTGTGATTGCACCTACTATCGAGCCTACGATTATACCTGCGACTGCAACTGCACCTCCTCCTGCGAGCGCAAGCACAGCTACACCTGCACCTGAAATTGAGCCTATACCTGTGATTGCAATCGTAACTACTATTGCGCTTACAATTATGTCTGTGACTACAATCAGTCCAGCTGTTCTAGCAGTGAAGCCATACCGGAGAATTGCAACTGATGCCGTGAAGATCACGGTAAAATAAACGCCTGTTACAGTACTATCTGAAATTAACCAGATTTCACTATAGTTAAAAGCCCAAGGACGTGGGAAGTAATAGGCGAGCCAATAGCCAGAGTAACCTTGAAGAAATCCTGTCAGCACTGCAATCAGAGAGATCAAGAGCAGTTGACCCGCTACCCAGCGTTTTTGCAGTCCGGCTTGGGTGCAGCTAAAGTTTGTTTTTGTTAAGATTGCCCGGGCAAAATTGGCTCCCCGGATATCTGTCCCACTAAAATCTGCCCCGCTCAGGTTTTGCCCCTTAAAGTTACATCCGCGCAAATTTTCGCCCCGAAAATCGCGGTCTCCCTGGGCATAACGGTTGATAATCTCGGCAGCTTTCATCGGCATTCGGGGGTCAAGGATCTCGTAGGCAAGGGGCTTAAGCCTCTTGTTCCAACCGTTGCAATCATTCAGGCAAGGGGCTTAAGCCTCTTGTTCCAACCGTTGCACTCGTTTAGATGATCAACTTATTCTTACAAGCTGCCATACAATCCGTAAATTTCCCTACAGGTGTAACATAACTTGGGTGCGATCGGGTAGTGCTAAGCATAGGCACTACGAAAGTCAGGACTTGACTGCTTGATAGGACAGATATGCCCTCACCCCAAACCCCTCTCCCAGAGCGGGAGAGGGGCTTTGAGAAGCCGATAATGGTTACAAAATCATCAGGGCAATGCTGAGTATTGCCCCTAAGCCAATGGCGATCGCAAAGGCAGATTGCATGAATTCATCAAATTTACCGGGTGCGGTTGCTGCCGTAGAGGATGGATCAGGGGATGGCAACCCATAATACGAAGGATGCGGATGATAGTGTAATTCGTCTAAGGTTTGGTCGATTTCAGCAATTCGGTTCTGAAGCGATCGCTTTTCCAGGGTTAATTCGCGTTCGCGTTCGTTTCGGGCTGTGATGATTTCAATATCCGGTTGGGTTGGGTTGTAAACCATATCACCCTCCGTCAGGGTCACTGGACGATAGGTTAGATTGTGGGTCTTGCTGAATTCTGGTATGAATTTGAATGTGAAACCGAAGGTTTCACATTCAAATTCATACCCAAAACCAGCCAGTTTAGCTTGGGTTCGGATGAGATCTAGGAGGGCACCAACAGACGCTTACAGGTGCCTCCACGCCTAGATCTTGCCTTATTTTTAACCTACCCGGATTCTGTGCTAGAAAAATGCGATCGCAATCAAGTGCAAACGAATTTAAAATCTCGCAAAATCATCAGGAAACGCTGACTCAGCCAGGGGTTGAGCGCTGCTTGATTCAGATTTGATGCAGGATAGTTTTGCGTGTCAAACCCAAAAGATTCACAAGCAAAACTATCTCTCAGGAATAGATGATGCGGCGTTGCCGCCATCTAACCTACTGCTTTAATGCCCGATCTAAAACAGTCCGGGCTTCTTCTGCCTGGGCACGAGCTTCACGATAGCGTAAATTGGCTTGTGCAAAGGTTTTCAGCGCTTTAAAGCCTTCTTTGAGAGCGTTGATCTCGTCTTCATCGACCACCTCATCGGTAAACAAAGAATCGATCTGCGCCCGCACTTTCATGGCTTCTGTCCGGGATGCTTGCACTTTCAGTTTCAAGTTGGCTAGGTTGCTCAGGAGCTGAACCGCCTGAGTTACAGCATCTTCTTCGTCAATATTCACGAGCGGTTGCTCCTTTACTTCAATAAATTGATGGGAACCAAATCCCTCTGATAAATCGGTGGGTAATTCACCCGATTCCATGAGTTCAAGTAACTGATCCATCGCTTTTTCACGAGCTTTGGCAGAATCTTTACCGGGGACGGTCAAAATGATTTCGGGGCTTTGAGCAAGAGTATACTGAACCATAAATCTGAAAATACATTTGTACTGCCAATGATTTTAGCGCGGGATCGATCAATGACGCGGAGACAAGAGAACTAGCCAACGCTGACAGCGTAGTAGTTTAGCAGTATTTATCGAGAATAGTGCAGTCTTTCTTACCAACATTTATTCACAATCATTCACAATTGAAGAAGACGCCTGCTGATTTTACACACCCGTTAACTGACAGACTCGTGAAGAAAGCACTTTTAATCGTTCATCAACCCGATTCTGATCCGGGTTTGATGGGTCAAAAACTACGTGAACAGGGCTATGAGTTAGATATTCGTTGCCTCAGTGCCCAGGATGAACTGCCGCCCACCATGGCAAACCATGATGCTGTGGTAATTTTTGGAGGTCCGATGAGTGCCAATGATGGCGATACCTTACCGTTTATTCGCACAGAGTTAGAGTGGATTCCGGTCGTCTTGGAATCAGGCAAACCCTTCCTGGGAGTTTGTTTGGGGGCACAGATGCTGGCGAAAGTTTTGGGGGCGACGGTGTCTCCCCATCCTCAAGGGCTGCGGGAAATTGGCTATTACCCTATCGTCCCCACTGCTGACGGTGAGGCGTATTTTGGTACGCACCCTCTGCATGTTTACCACTGGCACAAGGAAGGGTTTGAGCTGCCCTCGGATGCGGTGTTGCTAGCCGAGGGTGAAACGTTTTCGAATCAAGCCTTTCGCTATGGCAAAGCCGCCTATGGGGTGCAGTTTCATCCCGAAATTACCCACACCTTGATTGATAAATGGACGAGTAAAGCCGCCGAACAACTGGACTTACCGGGGGCACAGTCGTTGGAACGGCACTGGCAAGGTCATGCGCACTATGCCGCACAGGTAGACCAGTGGTTAGAAGCATTTCTCAGCCATTGGCTGACCGCTGGAATGGCTCATGCCGCTGCCAATAAGCCAAAGTATTCTAAACCTTCTAAGATGCCTGCGGCATAGGTAGATTGGGCAAGATAGCGGTTGTTTGATGGGTTGGCATGGTGCCATTGCAGCAATTCAGGACGGGCATTGCCGACGATAATTCCTCGGTTTTCGTCGGCAACAAAGAATGCCAGGTCGTTCCCCGAATCGCCACAGGTCACGGTTCGCTCAGGGCTGATCTGCAACTGTTGGCGCAAAAAGGCAACAGCGCTGCCTTTGTTAGCACGGTAGGGCAAGATGTCGAGGTCTTGACCGCCACTGTAAATCAACGAGGTGGCTAGACTTGCGGCTTGTAATTTGGCGTCCAGATCGGGCAACAGGTCGGTAGCAACCGTTTCCGATAGATAGTAGCTGACTTTAAAGGCACCCTGTTCGCTATCGGGTTGGGGCACAAGGTCGGCAAAGTGTCCGGCGATCGCCCAAATGCGATCGCGATCCCAGTCCTGATTCAAAATTTTTGCCCAGGTCTGATCGAGTTGTCGGTCAGCACCCTGATAAATTTCAGTACCCACCGAGGTGACTAAGATATCGGGGTTGAGTAACGACTTTTCGTCTTGCAATTCTTGATAGAGGGTGAGCGATCGCCCAGTTGCATAGACAATTTTTGTTCCATAGGTTTGCCGATGCTGGTCTAACCGTTGGTTGAGTCGTTTCATTGCGGCATCATCGCCAACCAGTGTGTTATCCAGATCTGTCACGAATAAAAACTGTGCCACCCTATACCTCTGTTTTCAGCTGAGCAACGTCTACAAGTTTAATAGCGTGAAGCCAGATTAATTAAATCCCACCCCGGATTGAAGGTGCAGTCGCCAGGATCACAGCGTTTTCTTGCATCGCCTGAATATCGGCATCTGTCCATACCCTGGTTGAGTGGCAACTATGGGCAACAAGCAACCCCCATAACCCATGCTGAGTCAATATCGGAACCACTAAATTGGCTTGTACTTGCAAACTCCGGAGAAAATCGCGATGGCACGGATGGATGGGTTCTGTTTCAATATCGGCAATGGCTCGATACCGCCCTAAGCGGTACAGTTCAGCATAGTCTGCGTTAAAACAATCGTCTGGCCCCATGGAGCTAAAGATCGAAAAGCGGTCATCACTCAATGCCTCAAACGTGACTTGCCCTTTCCAGGGATAGTAAAAGTAATACAACACCAGGCGATCGACCGCCAGCTGCGATCGCAACGTATTTAGCAACCGTTGAACCAGATGATCTCGCTCAAGGTTGTTGGCAAGCCGTGCCATTACATGGTGTAGCTTACTATCGGTATTGAATGATAATGATGACGAATTGAAATAATTGTTATCTTCCACAGGTTCACACGCGATCGCATCTAACGTAACGAGTCTTCCAACAGAGAATTTGGGACACAGTCCCAAGGATCGTGGATTAAATCAGATCGCCTATTGAATCGTTTGTAGGGGCGAACGGCTGTTCGCCCCTACAACAAATCATCGACGTTATTTAATTACCATTCCTAAGAGAGGGTTACAGTCCATTCAGTCCTTCAGGATTGTGATTGAATAAAACCGACGTTTATGTTGGCAAGCGCGGCGACGCCGCGCTTGCCAACATAAACGTCTGGATTTTATCGAATTTGTGATCCTGACAAAACGGTTACAGCCATGTGCAATGGTGTACTACGAATGCTCTTTAAAATTGAGCAAATTCAAGGGGAGCAATAGGATCTGCGCTCTCTTATGGGAACGAAGCCCACACACCCATCTTAGAACTTATCCGAAAAGTGATCAGAAGGGTCGATGTTTCGCGTAAACGTCCGAGTCTCATCGTCATGGGTGACCCTGCGTTAATTGGGTGTCCTGAGAAGTAGAGCAAGATCGTTCAAGACGGCACCCTGTTTATTTCTCTACGATGAACCCTAGCTGTTGATACCAGGGAAGGTTGTGATGAATGAGTTTGTTCGAGGGTGCAGTCGTGCCGTTGGAATTGTGGCAGGGTTTCTACCGATCGCGATGAGTTTTGGGGCGATCGCCGTTCAGTCGGGGCTAACGAAGCTGGAAACGGTTGGCATGTCGGTATGGATTTTTGCGGGAGCCTCGCAATTTGCCGTGATTGAAGCGATCCGGCAAGGTTTGCCCTGGCTCAGCATTGTTTTAACCGTGTTGATCATCAACTTGCGCCATATTCCCATGAGTTTCTCTGCCCAAACCCTCTATAACCGTTTTGACACCTGGAAACGCTGGATTTTATGCCACGGCATTGTCGATGAAACCTTCGCATTGGAATCGTCTGAAGCTGCACGTCCATTTAGTTATTACCTGGGCTTGCATCTATCGTGCTGGGTAGCGTGGATATTGGGCACCTGGCTGGGGTGTCAGTTTGGCTTGATTGTTTCAGAACGCTGGTTAGCTTTTGCTTTGCCCAGTTTGTTTCTCTGTTTGCTGGTCAATGCCGTTCAACAAGCATGGCAACGAGAAATTGTCTGGGTTTTGGGAATTGGAGTCGCCCTTGTTTTGATCACACAGCCCTGGGGATCAATCGGTATTTTGCTGGCGATTTTAAGTATTACGCTGGTTGCATCCTATCTGCTGAAGCCAAACGAGCCTGAAACGCCAGCCTTTTCTCAACCCAAGCTGTAACACTTTGCACTTGATGGACTTTCAACCTTCTACAATCCACTCACTTGAAATTGCTCGACAGGAGATATAACCCCATGACTATTTGGTGGATGATTCTTTTAGCAGGATTGGGCACCTACGGAATGAGAACGGCTGGGGTATGGATTCCGGCAAAATTCTTTAGTGCTAGCTGGCTTACCCATCTTCCCTTTGCAGTGATCTTCGTGATGGCAGTCGGCAGTGTAGTCAGCTTTATTGACCCTACTTCAGGAAATGGGCTGGAAGCCATTGCAGCGATCGCCGCTAGCCTTGCAGTGATTCTGGCGAGCCTCAGACAAATGCCTTTAATTATGGGCGTAGCGATCGGATGTGTGGTATTTGGGGCGATCGCATCTATCTCTATGGCTTAAACTATAGGGTCTGTTTTAAAGGTTGTTTTTTCGTGCGCGAAGCGCACAAAAAAACAGCCTTTAAACGAGTTTTAAAACGCGCCTTGAGTAATTTATCGGAGGGGGTTTGGGGGCAAGTCCCCAAGTCGCCATCGTCAGCGATCGCAATCTATTTCAACATTCAATCTAAACGACCTTGTGCTTCGATGTCAGAGGTTTGGCGATCGCAATCCTTCAAGGTGCTACGGTTGCAAAACGTTATCTTCGTAAGCACCTTCCATATTCCCAGGAGGGGTGTATTGACATACCACGTAAAAGGCATTGAACTCAGTACCGTCTTCTATTGCCACTCCCTGAGCTGCACCACAACCGACTTGTGTACTGCCCTTCCAAACCACTTGAGTAAAATGACCCGTGTTGCTGGAAAATCCTGGATTTCCATAGTCATAGCTGGCAACTTCGTCATACCAGGCTTGAACCGCATCGTTAGCCAGGGTTGCCGCGTCTACAGACGCCTCTGTGCTGTACGAAACGTAAAGATTCTCTCCAATCCCAGAGATGCCACTATGGTCAAAGGTTGCGGTGCTTGCCAAGTGTTCAGCCCAACGCTGCGCACTATCGTTGAGAGAGTCACTGGTGGTCATATCAGGAGCATAATGGGTAGCCCGATAAGCATTGTGTTGAGAGAGTGCCGTGCTACGAAAAGTAGCCAGATCAATAGTCGCTTGCCCAACGACCTGCCCAGCATTGAATGTACCCAAAACAACGGCACTAGCCAATCCTATAAAACCGACTTTGATAAGGTGCGTCTGATTCATCGAAACCTTCCTTCTCAGATTTTGATATAGGTAAAATTCTCTGTACACAATTATACTAATGCAGTGCTGCATGCTCAGAATCAGAATGGTAATGTATTGAAAAGCAGCACTACGTAAGCTTTTCAATATGTTATCTGTCTTAACATAATTACGGGTTTACACCTGTTTCAACAAAACTCACGCCTATTGGTAATGGTATCCCTGTTTCTATAGCTTTAACCAGCTAAAGACATCACCTATAGTGAGTCTCACATCAGTACCCAAACTGGGAACAGGTAAACTATCTGGTTCGTCTTGTAAAAACTCAGGTTGCTGCCCAGATGGATAGATGAGGAGCGATCGCTCCTCTGGATCAATTAGCCAACCCATCTGACAACCATGCTTGAGGCAATGCAAAATATTTCCAGTTACCTTCGTGGGACTTTGATCGGGGGAAAGGATTTCAATCGTCCAGTCTGGGCAAATGGGGAAGACATTGGCAATATCGCCGTTGTCATCTACTGGAATGCGATTCCAGGCAAATACGGAGATATCAGGAATCAGCGATCGCCCACCAAACGTACAGCGCAATTCTGGGAACGCATAGGCAACTTTCTGCTTTTTGACAATCGTGTTGATTGCGGTCACTAATTCGCCCTGAAGAATACTATGCTTTCCCTGTGGCATTGGTTTTTGAACGATGCGCCCATCAATATATTCGCTGGCTGGCTTTGTCTCTGGCAACTTTAGAAACTGCTCCAGCGTGATTGTTTTTTCTGAAACCTGTACCACTAGAACTATCCCCTTGCTCAACGTCAACTCAGCAAAGTAGAAAGGGCACAACTGACGATCGATCAGTTATGCCCTATTCTAACCCTACTAATCCGATCGCACTGGCAACAATCCGTCTAAAATCTCCAACAACTCCAGATGAGACGAGTGTGCCGGGAGTAGTACCATACCTGGGAAAAACTCTACCGCACATTGAAACACCGATTGAAAGATGCGATCGCATGAAGAATGAGAAAAAGTCAACGCAGTAATTGATTCAGAATGAATCGAATTTCTTTTTTATTACACTGCCGTTTGCTCACGGCATATACGTTACGACCGTTGATCACCTGTGTATTACTTCGAGTAATCAAACCTTGCAAAGCATCTTTCACAGATTCAGTCGGTGGGGATGGAAATTCGGCAAATGTAATCAAATACCAAATCTCATTGAGTTTGTGATACTGATGAGCATCATCCAGAATCACCTTGTCTACTTGGACTTGGCTCCGCTTCTGCTTCCGAGGTAGCTTGTCAGATGCACACAAAATGCCTGTTTCAGGATGCACGTAAAATTGATTTCGCCAATGACTCCCTAAAGGTCTATGAAATTCCCGGTAGGGCTTGCTATAAGGAACACCATCAATCAGTTCAACGTGCCGTTCAACATAGTCCCACACATGACTCAAAACATGCTGCCCTGTCATGGTGCTACTATCTAATTGACGACACAATTTACTATAAACATCATTCCACGGTTGCCCAACATGCGATCGCAAAAACCGACGCAGGGGTCCCAGATGATCCGAGAGATATTTAGACTTGTTTCTAGGTTTGATCAGGTAAGGACTGAGTAATCCATCCTGAGTTGCTTCTTCAGTAAGCTGATCTAATCGTTTCTTAAACCCTTGCAGCTTTCTGAGACTAATTCTCATCCCATGGCGAGGACGTTCAATTACAATTTCGCTCAAACGATGTTCACTCATATGCTTGATGGTCTACATATAGTTGCGCTGAACTTTGTTGGGGTTTGTACTTGCAAACATCATTGAACTCACCTCGCTCCATATAGCGCTGTGCAGGTTGATTGAGTACGCTGATGTGGGACGCGGAGCGCTCCACAATAGTATTTCTGTGCTTAACGAACTTGCACACCGCTATGTTGATTGATTGGGATTAGAAAAAGCAACGCCGTTCCAGGTAATAAGTTTGCTGAAGTTGGCGGAGTGCTTGCATATGTTGAGCGGCAGAAGAATTCCGTTGATTTTCCTGATGAAATGAATCATCTTGAAGTGGCTTAGATGTAGCGGAATGGCGAATTTTTAAGAACTCTAGGAACTTCAAGAAAGAATTAGTGTGAGTAAGGGACTGAGTGTTCATGGGATTGACTCCGCTATGTTTCATCTCATGCTACAAACATAATACATGGCGCTACAAGGCGTCAAGAAGGCACTATAGCAACCGTCGAGACGGTTAAATCAGAATGTGTGAGAACCCGCGCGGAGCGCGGGTTCTCACATAAGCTTTGTCTTAGTCAATCCCTCGACTGCTATACAACTTCTTTGAAAAGGGAGGGGCGATCGCCAAAACAACCTGTCTGTGTTATCTTTTTCCTGCACTTTGTCAGCGACTCTAGGAGGAAACTGGCAACTTACAACCATTTTCAATTGATTAAGCCACAGATTTTTTGTTGTGTGCCGCGCGGAGCGCGGCACACAACAAAAAATCTAGATATATTCAAGCGCGAAGCGCTGTAATACTTCACGCCGTAGAGAGTTGCTATAGTACACATGAATTGATAGGATTTGGTTGTTTAATCACGCTTCGAGCTAAAACAAACGCCAAAATCGCTCTAAATCTTTAACGTGTCCGATCTCAACTCAACTCACGGAGAACTTAGATATGAGCAATAATCCCAGCATTCTCTCTCACATCTCGCTTGGCACCAATAATTTTGAACGGGCGATCGCATTTTATGACGCCGTATTAGTGACCCTGGGTTGCAGGCGATTGATGGAGCATCCCGGTGCGATCGCCTATGGCAAACAGTACCCAGAATTTTGGGTGGGAACTCCCTTCGATGGGCAACCTGCAACAGTTGGCAATGGTACCCATGTGGGCTTTATTGCTCCTACAAAAGAGGCTGTCCACGCCTTCTATGAAGCAGCCTTGGCAGCAGGGGGCAAAGACGAAGGTGCGCCGGGGGGCAGGTCTGAGTATAGTGAGCCGTACTATGGATGCTTTGTTCGTGACCCAGACGGACACAAGGTAGAAGCTGCCTTTTGGGATGAGCAACTTGAGCAGGAACTGAACGCTAACCCGTCTGCGTAAACTAAACACTCAAAATGTGGCAGTGCTGATTTTGGGGATGAATTTGGGCGTGAACCCGAAGGGTTTACGCCCAAACTCATCCCGCTATTGAAGTCTGAAATGCAGGTGGCATTTCCTATGGCACCGTGCGGGTTGATTCAGGACGGTGTCATGGGGCACTCTGCGTCCCATGACACCGCTTCTGTACTAGCAGTATGCATTAGGGTTAGGAGAGGGTACAGGGGTTTCACCCCTGCGTGGGGCGGTGCCTCCACCCCCCTGATGTCCTAACTGGATGGCGTAGAACCATAAAAATGTAGAGAACAATCTTACTCTCAAACGCTTTAGCCGTTTTGTTGAGGCGCGGCTCTGCCGCGCCTCAACAAAATGGGATTTTATTTCCCGTGCCTGATGGCGCATGCGTTATTCACAACAACGCTACTTTAAAACACTGAAACCGCCCAATTATGAGCGGTTTTCAAAGATCGGAGCGGCGGGATTCGAACCCACGACCCCCACTACCCCAAAGTGGTGCGCTACCAAGCTGCGCTACGCCCCGTTTCGCTTGACTAGCATAACATACTTTAGAAGACTTTTAAGGTTTGAACAGCTTGAATCAAGTTAGGAACTACGATCGCATTCCAGGCACCTTCGCCCTGCCGCCCGGTTAGTACGAGCAGCCGCAGGTTATAGCAATGGGGAAATCCTTCTGCTTCTAACCAAATGCGATCGCTTTCCACTTCGCAACTGATGCGTTCTTCGTCCATAAGTTCTGCCTGAAGCTGATGCAGGGTGTCTGCCAATTGCAGCAGCAAACGACAAAAATCGTCGAGTTCTGCCTCGGTCAGTTCGATCGCCCAATCATCACCACCGACTAATCCACAATAGTCGGGTGCGTCTGCATCCCAGCCCAGACGCCAACCGTCACCCCGTTTGATTTGGCGAGCCATTGTTATTGATGCCAACCTGGATTAAATCCAGGCATTGCTCCAGCTACGAAATTTGGTGGGGGTGCCACTTTTCATGCAGCACTCACACATAAACCTGTAATCCTATTTGAGAGGAGCGACGGCTCTGCCGTCCGCTCCTCTCAAATAGGATTAGGTTTTCTAAACAGATGCGAGCGATGCCAGGGGGTTAGGAATGGATTCGGAGGGTGCTTCAAACGTTCCAGTCAGAACAAATTCTAATCGGAGTCTGAGCCAGGTGATGAACTGCGGATTGGTCGAAACAATGGCGACCGCAGGTTGAGGACACTGAGCTTTAACCTCGCTCATTTCAGGAGCGTCTAAAAAGGCAGGCTGTTGGATCACCCAAAAGTCGATTTCCTTTCCTTTTTCTCCATAGTCTCGCGTGCGTTCGCGCAAGACTTCATCCATCGGCTCTTCTTCTAATAAAAAGCGTTGGCTGGCTAAGATGTAGTGATAAGTGGTCATAACTCTCCCCGAATTGCTTGTTTCATTTCTTTGACGGCCCGTTCCATACCGACCAGTACAGCCCGACTGATGATGGTATGTCCAATGTTCAATTCTTCCATACCTGCGAGACAGGCGACAGGATAGACATTCCAATAGGTCAGTCCATGTCCGGCATTAACTCGCAACCCAAGTGCGATCGCCCGTTTACAACCATCTGCTAAGACAGCTAATTCTCTAGCACGATCGTGTTCATCGGTGGCTTCGGCATAGGTGCCCGTGTGCAGTTCGATAAACTTTGCCCTGACGGCTGCCGATGCCGCAATTTGGTCGGGATCAGCATCGATAAACAGACTGACCGGAATCCCGGCACTTTGTAAGGTTTCTACAACATCTGCCATGCGAGCCTGTTGACCGACAATATCTAAGCCACCTTCAGTCGTCACTTCCTCACGGCGTTCGGGCACCAGGGTAATGTAGTCGGGTTGGATGTCGAGGGCGATCGCAACCATTTCATCGGTCGCTGCCATCTCCAGGTTGAGATGGGTGCGGACAGTCTGCCGCAGCAAACGAACATCCCGATCTTGAATATGTCGCCGATCTTCCCGCAAATGCACCGTAATCCCATCGGCTCCGCTCAGTTCAGCTAAAACGGCGGCGGCAATGGGGTCGGGTTCCACGGTTCGTCGGGCTTGCCGGATGGTGGCAATGTGGTCAATATTTACACCCAGCGTAGGCAACTTTAAAACGCTCCTGTGCCTGAAAAACTCGCTTTAGGATTTTAACTGATTCCCCTTCCCGATACCAACGTTAATGCTGTTTGGATTTATAGTCTTAGCTTCGCGCCTGGATAGATTCCGGGTGTTGTGTGAGAGCCGCGCGAAGCGCGGCTCTCACACAACACCGTGTACTTCACGCCCTTGAACTTTGGTTCGGCTTTGCCGCACCACACCAAAACTGGAATTTTATTAAACAGTAGTATCTAAATGCGGATTCCTAATTACTCAGCCGATAACCGACCACGACGTTTGCGAGCTTCCATTGCCTTTTCTAGTACGGTTAATAAGCCAGGGGCTTCTTCCTGGAGTTTGAGCAATAACCGTTCGCCTTCTTCCAGATCGCCGGGATCTTCGCCGGTTTCCATGACGGCTTTCAGGCGGGGCATTGCCATTTCATCGACAATCTGAATTAGGCTGTGCAGACAGCGGTTGAATTGACGTTCGGTGAGGATCGAGTCTTCTAGGGGGAATTCAATAATGGCTCTGATTTCGCCATCGGTGGGGTCGTACTCCCATTGCAACATTTTGGTTTCCCACGAAATGCTGAGCATGGTTTGTAAGATGGCTGACTTATGGGGATGATCTTTTACCCCAGAAAGGACTCGGGGTGCAAAGAGTTCAAAAAATTCACCCTCTTCATCGAGCTGAACGACAATCAAAAAATTGTCGATGTGTTCAGCATAGACTCCAGTTAGAATGCGAGACTCTTCCTCGTCGATTTTATATTTCCAACCGGCGTTGTCTAAGTATTGTGCGATTTGTTCTAACGTCGCGCCCATGCGATTTTCTCTTCCCTGCCATTCTCACCGTTTCTCATATTAATCGCTTGTCTGCTTTCCTGGTGAAATCAGAAATTAATCGTGAACTGTTTTGGGCACCTCAGAATTTGTTACGGGGGATTGATTAACAGCGGCGATGACTTGTTTTAATAATGTTTCTACGTCGGTAGAGTTATCGAGTATGACATTGGCTTGGGCAAGTTTTTTTTCGATCGCCATTTGACTATTAATTCGAGCATAAATTTGTTCCAGGCTAAGATAATCGCCGTTCTCTCCCTGGCGTTGCCGAAGACGCTCAATTTGTTGGCTGACGGGACAATAAATCACCCAAATTTCGGTCACCAGATCGGTCATGCGGGCTTCGAATAACAGGGGTGCAACCAGAACAAGGGTGGCATTGCCTGAGGTGCGGAATGTGGCTAGTTCTGCTTCAAAGCGATCGCGCACATAGGGATGAATTTGTTGTTCTAACCAGAGTCGTTCGGCGGAATTATTGAAAACGATTTCTCCAATGCGCACCCGATCGAGGTATCCATTGGGCAAAAGGATGCACGATCCATAGCGCTCGACAATTTGCTGGAGAACTTGAGAACCCGGTTGCACAGCTTCACGGGCATAAATATCGGCATCCAAGACCGGCAATTGAAAAGCCGTAGCTAAATAGTTAGAAACGGTGGTTTTGCCCATGCCCACACCACCCGTTAAACCAATAATACGTTGCGAAGTTGTATCCAATTGAGAATTGCGATCGCTCATCAGAAGAACACACGATTCCGGCAGACAACAGTCCAAATCTGGGGGTTAAACGTTGATAGGTTCAACGTTGTGAAGTAGCGCACACCTGTTCAACCTGCGATTGAGCTATTCAACCCGTTTCCATGGTTGGACGGGCGACCTTGCCCACGGCAAATAGATTGTATTTTTCATCCTTCATCCTCTATTTTTCTCTGCCCACTGCACAATTGCCTGTGTTAGACCCTCCAAAGTATACTCTGAGGCTTCTACATCGACTCTGCCGATCAACTGCTGGCAGGTTGTTGAGGTTTGAGGTCCGATCGAGGCAATACAGATGTCGTTTAAGACAGAGTGAGCCGATGGGGATGGCGGGTCGGAGGGTGAAGCGGGGGAACCGGAAATACGCTGATCCCCAATATCCGACGCCTGATCCTGACCTCCTAACGCCCGATCTAACAGCTGCCAAAAACAATGCACGGTTTTAGAACTGGCGAAGGTGATGACATCCACGCTGCCTTGTTGTAAAGCGTGCAAGGCATCAGGGGCGATCGCTTGCACACAGCCCGATTGATAGGCAGGCACCTCAGTGACAACAGCCCCTCGGTCGCTAAATTCTTTGACCAATACTTCTCTGCCCCCCGTTTCAACTCTGGGGAAAAGGATGTTAAGTCCCGCCAGGCGATCGCTATCTGGGAAGGTTTCGACCAGAGCATCAGCCACAAAATTAGGAGGAATAAAATCGGGGTGCAGCCCATATTGCTTCAAGCTTTGAGCCGTTTTCTTACCCACTACAGCCAGCTTTACACCCGCCAACGCCCGCGCATCTTTGCCCTGGTGTTGTAATCGTTCAAAGAAATAATCAACCCCATTGGTTGACGTCAGAATCAGCCAGTCAAATTCGCTGAGACGGGC
Source organism: Calyptranema fuscum S582 (assembly GCF_055793305.1). Lineage (NCBI taxonomy): Bacteria > Bacillati > Cyanobacteriota > Cyanophyceae > Oculatellales > Oculatellaceae > Calyptranema > Calyptranema fuscum. The sequence continues at coordinate 202,679 of NZ_JBSLYH010000002.1, read as the reverse complement.
GATCGCAGCATCTAAGTCTACCCAACTTGATGGCGGCCCGATTTCTAAGGCAGGCATCTCAATCACCGTTGCTCCCTCAGTTTCGAGCAACTGGGTAAACTGGCTAGATTGTCCGGCAGAGCGGGTTACCAGAATCGTTTTGCCAGCCAGCGGCGGATGAGACTGTGGCAGGGCAGCAGAGGACACAGGGGACGGGCTTGGGGACTTGGCGGAGGCTTGTAGATAAGGACGCAGCCCTACGACTTCACCAATCACCATAATCGCCGGGGAAAGGGGTTGATACGCCGTTTGTTGCAGGATCGTCCCCAGTGTCCCTGTCCACACCTGTTGGTCGGGATGTCCTGCCCACCGGATCACCGCAATCGGAGTTTGGGGCGATCGCTCGTGGCGTTCTAGCTGATGCAAGATCTCCGGCAGTTGCCGGGTTCCCATTAAAATTACCAGTGTTTCAATTTGTGCCAGGGCTTCCCAGTGGAGTTCGTCGGGTTCGTGGGCGCTCATAACGGCAAAGCAGCGACTTAACACCGGATCGGTGAGTGGAATATCCGCCAGCAACGGTGCTGCCAGGGCTGACGATAATCCGGGTATGACTTCAAAATCGCAACCCGCCTGTTTCAATGTTTCGATTTCAGTGGTCGATCGCCCAAAAATAAACGGATCGCCACTTTTTAATCGAATCACCCGTCGTCCTTGGTGGCAATGATGCACCAACAATTGATTGATCTCGGCTTGTGGGGTACTCGGTGCGCCGCCCCGTTTGCCGACATCGACTAAAAGACAATCGGGTGGCACTAATGCTAACAACTGCTCATCGACCAGGGCATCGTAGACCAATACCTCTGCCTGAGGCAGCAATTGGTGTGCCTGTACAGTTAAATATTCCAGATTGCCGGGTCCGGCTCCAATCAGATAAACCTTACCACTCTGCTTCACGGTCAGTCTGAGAAATAACGGTCATTCATTAGCGTGACATGAAAGGGGTACAGGTTTGGAGCGATCGCAGCTCTGCTTTAGAATTCTTTGGTTCCAGTGCCATAAATCTAGCGCGTCCCGCCTGGATACATTACGGTTGTTGTGTGAGCGCTGTGAGCGTTGCCAAAACAATACCTAAATCTGCAACACACACCACAACTGGGAGGTAAAAGCGATGGGCGGACATCCTTATTGGTATTACACACCGTACCAAATCGACATCAATACAACCTTACAAACATTACGCCAGCGAGAATTTGCCGCAGGTCGTTATCATCCCGTCATATCATTCCTAGAATTTCCCATTACTGCCGATTCCCCCAGCCCAGGCGCACAGCATTCGTCCATAGAAGATGCCCTGGAAGCCTCTGACGCAGATGGCACTCGTTCGATTCTCGATCTGTGGCAGCTCTCTACAATCCCCTATGCGGAAGCGATGGAGGCATCAACCCAAGACGGCATGGATCTGTTGTGTACGTCATTTCCCTTATCCGCCGATGAGTTGATCCGCCTTTTTGGTACCGAACAACCAACCCATGCCCTGGTTGAATCGAGACTCCTTGCATCGGATCAGGCTGACGATGTGGTTGATGATTTTTGGGAAAGCATCGATCGCGGCACAGGTAGACATATCATTCTGTATGAGAACGAGAACCCGGTAGAAATTTTCTTTATAGGCTATTCATTTGATTAAGCTGCTGTTCAAATTCGTCTAAGGCTTGGCTGACCCCAATCTCCTTGGCGCGTTGAACGACGTATGGAATCCAATGGGCGATCGCCACCGTGGGAAATGTAAGACTCGTTTCTGACTCAACATAGTGCCCCGATTGCAAAACGTATATCATCAATTTGCCAGCGGCATAAATCCATAGCTCCGGCACGGCTAAAGCTTCGTAAGCACTCCGCTCAGTTTTAGAGGTGACATCTGTTTCAATGGCTAAATCGGGAGGGGGATCGATCGCTAAATCGAGCCGTTCTTTACCAATTACTGCCTGGTAATGTTGAATATAGAAGCATTCGTCCGGTTCAATTCCGGCGACCATGCTTTCTCGCTTAAACGTTGTAGAACCGAGCGGCTCCCAGGCTCGTTTTTGTACCTTGAGCACTAGTTTGACCAGATCTGCGATCAAAACCTTGGTGCGCTCGTGCTCTGGTAAAGGTGCCATGATTTCTAAAATTCCGTTGGCATAGGCAATTCGGGAAGAACGTCGTTCTCCCAATTCGGTCAAAATCTCTTCAAATCGCTGCCAGGAAACGGGATGCAACGTTATTGTTTGACCGGGTTCTAGCTGAAACCGAATTGCCGTACTCAGCATAAGATAGGGATGAGTTGATCGTCTCTCCCTATCAGCTTACTCTTAGGGTCGTCCTAAAACCGTAATGATTTTTTGTGGCGCGGGCGTCGCCCGCGCCACAAAAAATCATTACATGAATACCACTACCCTCCCAGCACGGGTATGCGGAGCAGCGATCTATCAACTGACGGGTATTCATGAGTATGCATCCACCGATTGATGACAGTGTGGTTTTAGTAACAGGCGCATCGTCTGGGATTGGGCGAGAATTAGCACGATTATTTGCCGCCCGTGCCAAAACGTTGATCCTAGTGGCGCGTCGTGCGGAACGGTTGGACGCCCTGCGTCAGGAATTGCAAGCCATCTATCCCAAGCTGATGGTGTACGTCGAAGTCTGTGATCTGAGTGATGCGGTGGCAGTGGATGCGATGCTGACGTCGGTATTAGAGAAAGTAGGGGCGATCGCCATTCTTGTTAATAATGCGGGTATGGGAACAGGGCAACGGTTGTATGAACAAGCTGATTGGCAACGAGTCGAGCAAATGATTCGGCTCAATGTTGTAGCCCTGGCGCAACTGACCCATCGGCTATTGCCCTCGATGGTGCAACAGGGGCAGGGTGGCATTCTCAATATCAGCTCTGGGGCAGCTCATGCCTTTATCCCCGGAACGATCGCGTATACCGGCACCAAGCATTTTGTGAATGGCTTCAGCGAAAGTTTGCGAGCAGAACTGGTGGGAACAGGTATCGTCGTCACCCAGGTGTGTCCGGGCCCCGTGGATACAGAAATCCATCAATCTACCGGCAGCCAGAGGGCGATCGGGGGCTTTTTAGAAGGATTTCGTATTTCTGCTCAACAGTGTGCCGAGGAGTCGTTGCGGGGATTTGAACGGGGTGATGCGCTGGTGTTTCCCCATCGTCCTTATCGCTGGTTGATGCGGGTGTTGAATCTGATGCCGCGTGGGATCAAACGAGCGATCGCCCAATCGGCGGCGTGGCGGCTTCGCCGTGCAGGTAAGACAGGTGATGTGTAAAACACCATAGCAATTCTCAGTGACGCGACGTACAAGGTTTTGAGTGAGAGCCGCGCGGAGCGCGGCTCTCACTCAAAAACCACAATCGACCCAGGCGCGAAGCGCTATAAAGGATGGGACTACTGTTATCTCGATAAAGACCTATGCTGCCGAAGCCAAAAAAACGCTGGACACCTGAACATTGGGCAAGTTGGAAACCTTTTGGGTTAGGCGAACAATATCCCAACAACTATTGGGAAGTCTTTCGCGCTGCCTGGGTCAATCGGGATCAGTGGCAATTTGCCTGGGAGATTCTCAACCAGGGGGTTTGTGATGGCTGCGCATTGGGCACAACCGGGATGCAAGACTGGACAACAGATGGCATTCATGTCTGCAATGTCCGGCTGCGGCTATTGCGGATGAATACGATGCCTGCCTTTGATCCAGATCTACTGGCAGATGTGTCGCAGTTGCGCGGTAAAAAGAGTGCTGAGTTGCGGGAAATGGGACGATTGCCCTACCCGATGATCCGTCACGCGGGAGAAACGGGCTTTCGACGGGTAAGTTGGGATGAGGCAATGGCAGTGATTGCCAACCGCCTTAAAGAAACAGAGGGCGATCGCCAGGGGTTTTATATTACGAGTCGTGGCACGGTCAATGAAACCTATTACGCCACCCAAAAAGCCGTCCGGGCGATGGGCAGTAACAATATCGACAATGCCGCTCGCATCTGCCACTCTCCCAGCACTGCCGGACTCAAATCAACCATTGGCGCAGCCGCAACCACATGTTCTTACAAAGATTGGATTGGCACTGATTTATTGGTGTTTATTGGCTCGAATGTTGCTAACAATCAACCCGTTACCGTCAAGTACTTGCACTGGGCAAAAAAAGCAGGCACTCGCATTGTCGTGATCAATACCTACCGCGAACCCGGCATGGAGCGCTATTGGGTACCTTCAATTCCAGAAAGTGCGCTATTCGGTACCCGGTTTGCCGAAGACTTCTTTCTGGTGAATTTGGGGGGAGATATTGCCTTTCTCAACGGTGTGTTGAAGCATATGATTGCGCAGGAATGGTTTGAACCCTACTTTGTGCAGCACTATACCACTGGCTTTGAAGCATTAAAACAAACCCTGGAAGCTCAATCGTGGGACGTATTGGAACAACTCTCCGGGGCAACGCGAGCAGACATGTATGCCTTTGCCCAGATGGTGAATCAGGCAAAAACCGCTGTGTTTGTTTGGAGTATGGGCATTACTCAGCATGAATGTGGTGAAGACAATGTTCGTGCCATTATCAATCTGGCGTTAACCAAAGGCTTTGTCGGACGAGAAGGGTGTGGGTTGATGCCCATTCGGGGGCATTCTGGCGTCCAGGGTGGGGCGGAGATGGGATGTTATGCAACGGTTTTGCCGGGTGGCAAGCCGATTACGCCAGAAAATGCCGCTTGGTTGGGCGATCGCTGGGGCTTTGAGGTTCCCAGCCATCCAGGGCTAACTGCCGCTGAAATGGTGACGTCTGCCGCAAAGGGCAATCTCGATGTACTGGTTTCAGTAGGGGGCAACTTCCTGGAAGTACTGCCCGATCCAGACTACGTAGAAATGGCACTCAAACAAGTACCGTTGCGAGTGCATCTGGATATCATGTGTTCCAGTCAAATGCTGATTGATCCGGCTGAAACCGTAGTACTTCTACCGGCTACAACCCGTTATGAAATTCCGGGGGGTGTGACTGAAACCAGTACCGAACGACGGGTGATTTTCAGTCCTGAAATTCCCGGACCTCGCATTGGTGAAGCCCGTCCCGAATGGCAAGTATTTCTAGAATTAGCCCAACGCGTCCGTCCCGATTTAGCCGAAAAGCTTCAGTTTGCCGATACAACAGCGATTCGCCAAGAGATTGCTCAACTGATTCCTGCCTATGCCGGAATTCAGCATCTCAAACACGCTGGAGATCAGTTTCAATATGGTGGGTCACATCTCTGCTTCGGCTGGAATTTTCCGACCCCCGACGGCAAAGCCCACTTCACTTCTCTAGCTCTAGCGGAATCAACCGATCCGCTCCAGGACGGTTTCTTTTGGGTTTCGACCCGACGCGGCAAACAGTTTAATAGCATGGTGCAAGCCAAAAAAGACGCCATCACCGGAGCGTTGCGCGATGCGGTATATATGAGTGCAAGCGATGCTCAAAAGTTGGGCTGCAAACAAGGCGATCCGGTGCTACTACGAAATGAGCGGGGTGAATTTCGCGGACGCGTTTATCTCGCCCCAATGAAACCCGGCAATCTACAAATTCATTGGCCCGAAGGGAATGGATTGTTGGACAAAGAAAAGCGATCGCAAGAGGGGGTTCCTGATTACAACGCCCTGGTGCGTTTAGAACGAATTCATAGCCGTATGCAAGTTCGTTAAGTAGAGTGTCTACACTTTACGGAATCAACCCACGCAGCGCTATAGATATTACGGATTTAGATGTTTTGTTGGAGAGGATGCCATGGAAATTTGGTTGGTAGTTGGAATTGCGATCGCCTCTAGTGTTGTCGTTTCCGTGCTGTTGGGCAATCAGCGTCCGCGATCGCTCAATTCCACAGACCCCCGCATCGATACCTTGCTCAGTAGCCAACGCCAACTCAGCCAACGCCTCGATGACTTGGAATATCGCCTGGATAAAGTCTTGGAACAGATGCAGATAGACCTGCCGATCCGCGATCGCCCATCCTTGGATCGGTCATCAAGCCCCGATGGGGCTACCCGTTTGATCCTGGAATCTATCCCCGTTCGTCAAAAAATTGCCGCCATTAAAGTCATTCGCGAGATCACCGGCATGGGGTTGAAAGATGCCAAAGAGATTGTGGAGTCTACCCCTATTGATGTAACGCGACTGCGGGTTGACATCGCCCTCGCAAAAGCAAGGCTAGAAGCCATAGGAGCCACCGTTTTACTCCGATAATTCCCATGCTAGAAACAGAATCATAATGGAGGGTTGCCTGGGCGAAGCCCAGGTAACCCTCCATCATCCTAAGGATCGTGGATTAAATAATTTCTATCAGTCACGTTCTCTGTAGGGGCGCACTGCTGTGCGCCCTTACCCAAGAATTGCAGGTTATTAAATCTATGCTCCTGATCATCAAGCCAGTCGGCTTAAATGTCGTAGTGCCAAATCTCGTCTTCATGCAAGATAATGCGTTGCACCGAAAGGCGTTGAATGATGCCTTGTTGTTCTAATTGATTCAGCATCCGTGTCACCGTAACACGAGTAGAACCGAGCATTTCAGCCATCTCTTGATGAGTCAACCGTAAATCAATCATCAAACCATCCTTGACCTGTTGCCCAAACCGTCTTCCCAACCAGCTCAACAGCCGCAGCAACATGACATCGACTCGCTTATAACTGCGAATGGTGATGAGTTTTTCAGCTTGTTGCAAATGTGCCAGCAAAATCTCGGCTTTATCATCGATTTCTTCTACGGTCAGGGAGGTAACGTTGACATTGGTCAGACACTCCACTTGATACGGTTCAGTTTGAGACAACGGCAGCCCAATGCGATCGCCAACACTCCAGATACCCAGGACGACCAGTGAGCCATCTTCTAACCAGGTCAGTGTCCGCACCGCTCCACTTTCAATCCGCCAGATTTTATGGGGCGACAAGGGCAAAATAGAGCGTGGCTCAAACCAATGCGATCGCGCTGGGACAGGCTTTAGAACAGCGGTTGAAGAATCAAACATAATAGAAACTCTGCGTTACGGATAAAACTACTAAAACTTGGTCGGAATACCGTAGATTTATGCCCTACATCCTAACATGCTCTGGGGAATGCTCATCGATCCCCACCGCAAAATCCTGGAATATAGCCATTCCCAACGATGTGAAGTACCCGGTATTGCGTGAGAGCCGCGCGGAGCGCGGCTCTCACGCAATACCGGATTTGAGCGGGGAATTAAAGGTTTCGCGTTCAAACTCATTCCCAAAATCAACAACGCCCGGTTCGCAATATCAGGATCAAGGCTGGCTACGGTAATCTGTTCTTAAGAAGCGATACAGTTGAATCAGCATTGTAAAGGCGAGCACTATGGACGTTGATGAAATTCTAGAACGGTATGCAAAAGGCGATCGCAGCTTTCAGAAGGTCGATCTCAAAGAGGTCGATCTCCACGACGTTCATCTGCACGGGGTGAATTTGAATCAAGCGGATTTGCGTCAGGCTCGCCTGGGCAAAACAGACTTTAGTCGAGCCAGTTTTCGCGAAGCCGATCTCAGTGAAGCGATTTTGTGGGGAACAGACTTACGAGAAACCGACTTTTATCGGGCAGTGTTGCGAGAAGCCGATCTAAGCGGTGCCAAACTTGAATATGCCAATTTAGAACGCACCAACTTAATGAAAGCCAGTTTAAGTGGTGCCAATTTAGTACGGGCTCGATTGCTGCGTGCCAGCTTATTTGAGGCAGATTTGCGATCGACCGCTGACCAGGTGACAAACTTAGAACGCGCAATTTTAAGCGATGCAGATTTGAGTTATGCCTATCTCAATGGTGTCATTTTATTTCAAGCCAACCTGGAAGGGGCAAAACTTTGCCGTGCCCATCTCAACCGCACCAGCCAACACGGCAGCACAGATTTGAGTGAAGCCAATCTGCGAGGTGCTGATCTGAGTTATGCCGATTTAACCGGGGCACTGTTACGTCAGACCAATCTAAGAGATGCCGATCTGACCGGAGTAACACTGACCGATGCCAACTTGCAGGGTGCCATTATGCCCGATGGCAAAGTTCATGATTGAAGCAGCGATCGCTCTTCAGAAAGCGATATGGTAAAAACTGCCCCTTGAGGTTGGTTGTTTTGAACGGAGATACTGCCGCCATGTGCTTCGATCGCCACTTTGCAAAATGCCAGCCCTAAGCCAATTTGAGGCACATCTTTAAAGAGCGTGCCAACTTCATATTTTTCAAAAATAGTATGTTGCAGTTCTTCCGGAACACCAGGTCCAGAATCGGCAATCTGAATTTGGGCACCACCCCTTTGCAAATAGTTGGCTTGCACACTGATTTGACTATTTTCAGGCGAAAACTTAACCGCATTGGCGAGTAGATTATCTAATACCCGTCGAAAAATATTGATATCGACTGTTACCATGCCCCCTGGATCGGGTAAATAACTGACCAGAGTTAACCGTTTTTCAGCGGCGATCGCCTCCATATCCGCAATAGCTGAACTACAGAGGGCACAGAGATCAGCATCGCTATAGTTAAGCATCATTGTGCCAGATTCTACTTTTGCCATCAGCAACAAATTGTCAATCATAAATTGCAATTGTTGTCCGGCGATCGCAATTTGTTCAACCCGCTGTTGTTGTTGTTGCGTTAAGACGCTGTGAGCTTTAAGAATGCCGCTTAATAGGAAGATATTGGTCAAAGGCGTCCGCATATCATGCACGACCATGTTGACCATATCTTCTCGTTGTCTGAGCAAAATTTGTAGGTCGTCGTACTGCTTTTTGATGCGTAACATCGACTGCACTCGGGCAGATAATTCAACCCGACTGACAGGTTTACTAATGAAGTCATTTGCCCCAGCTGACAGGCATTTTGCCAGATCTTCTTTGCCACTCAATGCCGTGACCATAATGATCGGAACGACTTGCCATTGGGGTAGAGCTTTGATTTGCCGACACACCTCTATGCCGTCTAAATCGGGCATCATGACATCGAGCAAAATCACATCGGGGTGAAAATAATCCAGGCGATCGAGCGCATACCGCCCACTGGGAGCGTAATGAAACTGATAGATGTCATTTTGCAAAAGGGTTTCAATCACATCAAAATTATCAGGTTCATCATCAATCACTAAAATAGAAGGCTGAGAATTCATTACCCGTCTCCGATCGTTTGCAATCTAAATCCGGCGTGGTGAGGGAACAAATCGTTGAATCATTTCGTTCAACTGTTTGAGTTTGACAGGTTTTGCCATATATTCATTGGCTCCGGCAGCCAGACACAACTTGCGATCGCCCGACATTGCCAGAGCCGTCAGAGCAATAATCGGCACATCCACAAGCTGCAACTCGGTGCGGATATATTGCATCGCTGTCAAGCCATCCATTACAGGCATCTGAATATCCATAACAATCAAGTCAGGGCAATTGACCCGAACTGCATCAATGGCTTCTTGCCCATTCTGCGCCAGCATCAGACGATATCCCCGACTCCCCAAATAGGCAGACATCGTCTCGATATTGGCTCGATTATCTTCTACCAGCAAAATCAGAGGTGCCTCAGGTTCAGGCATGGGGACACTACCGCTACTTGGCACCGCTCCTTTCGTTTGCATTGGAATGGGTAATTTATCGAGGGCAGCTTGCAACTGGCAGCGGGTAATGGGTTTGATTAAATAGTCAAATGCGCCCTCAGCCAGCCCTTTCGCGGGTTCGTCCACCACAGAAATAATCAAAACCGGAATGTCTTTAGTTTGCGGATGCCTTTTGATCTGCGTCAGCACATCCCAACCGGACACGATGGGTAGTTGCAGATCTAAGATAATTAAAATAGGTCGAACCCGCAGCACTTCAGCAATCACCGATTTACCGTTGGGGTAGACCACCGGACTCATACCAAATTCTTGCAGATAGCGGGTCAGTTGTTCTGCCGCAGGGCTAGAGTCTTCAATAATCAAAACAGGAGCATTGGCAATCGGCTGGTAGTGATGCGCCGGTTCAGATGTTGACAGCAGTGGGGGTTGGATTGCGGCTTGATAGGGAATGCGTACAGTAAAACAGCTACCTCGCCCCAGCTCGCTGACAACAGAGACGGTACCCCCATGCAGATCAACAATCCGTTGAACCAGGGTCAACCCCAGTCCCGTACCGGAATACTGGCGATTGAGGCTACTGTCAAGTTGGATAAAAGGTTGAAATAACTGGCTGATGTTTTCAGGGGCAATTCCAATACCCGTATCGGTGACCGAAAAGCAAAGGTTATTTTGTTCAAGCCAGACCTCTAGCGAGACGGAGCCACCGTCAGGGGTAAATTTGACGGCATTGCTCAGCAGATTGATCAACACTTGCCGCAGACGGCGATCGTCTGCATGAACGCTGCTGAGTTGATCGACAATGTGAATGCTGAGGTTAATCTCTTTTTTCAGTGCCATCTGTCGAATCAGCGTGACGCTGGCATCACAAAGGCTGCGGATAGAGACATCACTCAGGTGCAGTTCTAGTTTGCCTGCTTCGATTTTAGATAAGTCCAGAATGTCGTTGATCAGCTCCAGCAGATGTCTACCACTGCGCTCAATCGTGGCGATCGCCTTTAACTGACGTTGATTCAACGTACCAAATACATTTTCTTGTAACCCTTCTGACATGCCAAGAATTGCATTTAATGGGGTGCGCAGTTCGTGGCTCATATTGGCAAGAAACTCATCTTTCAAACGAGTTGCCTGGGCAAGCTCAGCATTGGTTTGGGCAAGCCGTTCATTGGTTTGTTGCAGTTGTTCTTCAGCCAGTTTGCGATCGGTAATGTCGGTCTCAGAACCCGTCATCCGGCTGGGGTACCCCTCTTCATCCCACGATGCCAGCCCCCGATCGAGCACCCACAGATAAGACCCGTCTTTGCGCTGTACCCGATATTCTTCTCGATAAAAGGGCGTTTTGCGAGCCAGGTGATTTGCCACAGCACTAAGAACGCGATCGCGATCGTCGGGATGAATGCGATCAGACCATTCCTTCAATTCTTGTGTGATTTCATCCTCCGCAAACCCTCGCATTTCTTTCCAGCGAGTTGAAAAGAACGTTTGATCGATTTTGAGATTCCAATCCCAAATGCCATCATTGCTCCCTTGAAGTGCCAGATGCCAGCGTTCTTCGCTTTCCTTTAGCGCTTCTTCGATTTGTTTACGCTGGGTAATGTTGATGTGAGAACCAATCATCCGTAAGGGATTGCCCTCTGAGTCCCACTCAATGACTTTGCCCGACGCAATCACCCAAATCGTAGAGCCATCTTTGTGGCGATAGCGCACCTCGTTATAAAACGGCACAGCACCCCGGCTGTTGACATGTCGAGTAAAGGAGTCTGTGATCTTGAGCAAATCTTCGGCAAAAATCAAGTTTTTCCAGCTTTCTGGACGATTGGGCAACTCGTCTTCTGCATAGCCAAACATCTGCTTGAAGGTCGGGCTGAGGTATTCTTGATTCGCTGGAATATTCCAATCCCAATAGCCTGCCAGGGAATTTTCCAGGATATTTTCCAGCAATTGCAGTTCCAGTCGCAGTTGTGCAGTTTGGCGCAGTTCTTCTTCGGCTTGTTTACGCGCAGTAATATCTTCAATGACTGCAATAAAGTATTCGGGTTCACCGTTGCGATCGCGCATGAGCGAGCCAGTCAAATTAACCCAGACAATGGAGCTATCTTTGCGGATATAGCGTTTTTCCATGGAGTAGGTCTGAATGCTATTCGTCAGCAAATTTTCTACTTGTTCCAGATCGGCAGCCAAATCGTCTGGGTAGGTAATATCTTGAAAGGTCAGATTTAGCAACTCTTCTGGTGGATATCCGGCAATTTCACAAAACCGTTGATTGAGGCGAATAAACTGTCCTGTGAGCGACACATGCGCCATCCCCACGGCTGCTTGCTCAAACGTGCTGCGAAATCTGGCTTCGCTCTCCCGCAGACTTTCTTCGGCTTGTTGCCGTTCAATTTCACTGCGTTTGCGATCGCTAATGTCCCGAATCATAAAGAGAACTTCATTTTCGCCACTCTGAATGATCCGAATTTCCTCATATTGGAGTTGGTCTCTTACCTGAATTTGTTGTTCGTAAACCTGCAACTGATGGGTGGATAGAGCCTGATGAATGTACTGTAGTTGTCGTTGCGCAATCTCAGGGGGCAATACCTCTGACATATATTGACCGACGGGATCGCAGGTTTTGGGTAAGATATCAAACTGGCGATTGCCCGTGATATAGCCCAGATAAACGCCGTCTCCACTGGCACAAAACATCAGGTCAGGAATCGCTGACAAAATGGCTCGACTTTTGGCTTCGCTCTCATACAATGCCGCTTCCGTCTGTTTGCGCTCGGTAATATCGTTATAGACCCCGATCCATTCCCGCACAGTACCATCGGAATTGAGTACGGGCACACCCCGCACGGAGAGAATGCGGTAGTCGTCCGTTGCCGATCGCAACCGATATTCCAATTCATATTGCCCCTGGGTGGTGTAAGCCTGAAGCCAGGTTTGGGCAACGCGATCGCGATCCTCGGGATGAACATAATCTAGCCAGCCCCAGTCTAAAGAAGCGGCTTGCTCTTGCCCCGTTAGCTCTGTCCATGCGGGGGAAACGCTGGTGGTTACACCGTTACTATCGGCAGTCCACACGACATGCGCTGTCGCACTAACCAGGCAGCGATAGCGTTCTTCACTTTGGCGCAACGCAGATTCAGCTTGCTGACGCGCTGTAATATCAGTTAAAAATATCAACGTAAACGTTTCATCGTCCACCGCTACAGTACTAAGCCCGACTTCGACCGGAAACTCTGTGCCATCTTTTCGTAACGCCCACAGATTAAGGGGGTATTCTGTGGTTTCTCCTGGCAAAGTGACTGCAATGGTTTCGTCTGATGTTTTGTCTTGAATGGATAGCGGTGTTGCCTCAGCAGTTGATGATGCGTTTAACTGAGCCTGAGGAAGATAACATCGCCGATAGTGTTCTGGCAATAAGCGGTCAATGGTCTGCCCCATGACTTCTGTGTGGTCGTAACCAAATAGTTGCTCAGCTTTGGTATTAAAAATTACGATTTCATCATAAGTATTGCTGACAATGACGGCTTCTGAAGCATTTTCTAAAAATGCTCGAAACTTTTCTTCACTGCGGCGCAGGGCGAGTTCAACTCGCTGTCGTTCGGCAATTTCAGTTTCCAGGCGTTCATTCGTTTCTGCCAAAGCAGGCAATTCTAAAGCGTTGGGAATCAAAATGATCAAGACGACAGCCGTATACAGCGAAATGCCCGCTGTCATGGCTTTAATTGCCCCGGATAGCCAATAATCAGGATGCCAGAGTGTCCAGACCGCCATCAGATGGGTGGTGCCACAGGCGACAATGAAGGCGCTGAATAGCAAAAAAACTCGGTTGAACGGCAAGTCTCGCCGTTTCAAGACAAAGTAAATCAGGGCAATTGGAATGGAATAATAGGCGATCGCTGTTACGATATCTGCAAGCAGGTGAAGTCCGACTAGCTCGGGTTTCCAGAGATAGCAATGCCCATGGGGAATAAAAGAATTAGAGCGGAAGAACGCGGGGGAAAACGTCTGCATAGTTTTTTAACGAGTACTTCAAAAAATAAATTTTGAAGAGGCTTCAACGTTACATCTCCAGGTGAAGGGGATCCTTCTACCTATGCTAAAGATCGCAGATTCAATGAACCCATATTTCTTTTCAGGAAAGTGGCAGATGAGCCATCACTTTCTCGAAAAATTGGGGTTATCTCAATCTGCGTTTCTCAAGAGAACGGATGAACACCTCCTTCCCCCAGAAGTTGCTAAAACGGGAGCCGAGCGAACAGGCCTGTTTGGCTACGATTGTTAAGTAAAAGATCTACTCGATAGCCATGGAATGGTCGATGAGGATGGGGTGCAGGGGTGGAACCCCTGTCCGGAGGCACAGCCCCCGTGCCCCCGTCCTAACGAACCCTTCGGCTGCTATATGTAATCGTTGCCAAATTTTGGATTAAGGCAGTTGCACCTACTCTTAGAATTCCCTGAAGTGCTAGTGAATTGCGCTCGTTAACACCTCAATGTCAGCGATCGCATCAAGAGCAACACCGATTTACAATTATTAACATATGCTTGCGTCTTTACAAAGACTGGCAACCTACCGCTTAACCTAGAAACTCGGCAATACGCGACACCGCCGTTTCCAAACGCGCCGGTTCATGGACTAAGGCAAACCGCGCATAACCCTCACCCGATTTGCCAAACCCGGCACCGGGCGAAACAGCTACACCCGTGGCTTCAACTAATTGGGTGCAAAATTGGATTGAGTCTGTTGCCCAGGGGTCTGGCAATTTTGCCCAGACATACATGGTTGCGGTGGGCATGGGCACTTGCCAGCCAATGCGATGCAATGCCGATACAAAGGCATCTCGGCGTTGCTGAAATGTTTCAACCGCCTGTTTTACTCCTCCCTGCGAACCCGTCAGTGCCGCGATCGCCCCGTTCAATATGCCGCGATATTGATTGAAATCCACTACAGCTTTCACCTGACGCAGTGCCCGAATCAGATCGGCATTGCCGATCGCATAGCCAACCCGAAAGCCTCCCATGTTATAGGACTTGGATAGGGTAAAAAATTCGATTGATACCCGCTTATCCGGATCGGCTTGCAAGACGGAGGGGGGAGCCGTTCCCTCAAAAAACAGATCGACATAGGGAAAATCATGCACCAGCACCAGGTTGTGTTGCTGGCAAAAGGCGACAGCTTGCTGGAAAAAGTCTAATGAGGCGATCGCCGTGGTGGGGTTGTGGGGATAGCTCAACACCATCATGCGAGCTTGCCCTAACACTGCCACTGGAATTTCATCAAACATCGGCAGAAAGCCATTTTCAGCTCGCAGAGACATGGGATAAACCTGACCTCCTGCCAGGTAAACGCCCCCGGCATGAGACGGATAGCCCGGATCTTGTAACAAAGCAAAATCGCCGGGATTCAATACGGCTAAAGGTAAATGTGCCGTTCCTTCTTGCGAACCAATCAAGGGTAAAACTTCGGTTTCTGGATCGACAGCAACCCCAAACCGATCGCTGTACCACCGGGCAGCAGCTTGCCGAAATGCCTGGGTGCCGTGAAACAGGAGATATCCATGCGTGCTGACATCGGGTAGCGATTGGGCGATCGCATCTAACACATGACCAGGAGTTGGCAAATCCGACGATCCTAAAGACAGATCAATCAGATCACGGCCTGCCGCTTTTGCCCTGGCTTTCGCCCGATCCATATCCGCAAACACATTGGCTTGAAGAAACTCCAACCGCTTAGCAAATTCCATTGCTTTGACCTCGTTCGCTATTGGCTGTTAGCCGTTATACCTGATTTAAGTTTAGAGCCGGAGTTTTGCTGTAAGAAAAACTCTACTTGCAAACGTTAGATAAGGTTTGTAGCGCTTCGCGCTTGGCTAGAACCAGATTATTGTTTGAATGCCATGCAGAGCATGGCATTCAAACAATAATCTGGACTCCGCTTCATTAAAAATCGTTATAGCTATGGGGTGTTGAGGTTGGGGATTTTATCAAGCCGAAAAGTTATGTTTGCAAGCGCAGCAACGCTGCGCTTGCAAACACAAACGTCTGAGTTTTATCTAAGGGGTAGCCATTGGGATCACAGAGCCAATCACCCAGGCGTTGCTGCATACAGGGTTTAAGAGAGTCATGGCGAAGCCATGACTCTCTCGATCAGAGTTTTGCTCAATCCCCAATAGTGGGCTAATTGCCAATAACTAAATTGCTAATCGCTATTTACTGATTTAAATGCGTCGCCAGAAATTCTTCTAGCTTCTGCTTACTCATTGCCCCTTCGGTAGCTTCAATCTGCTGACCATCCTGAAAGATCACCAGCGCCGGAACCCCTTGTACACCACACTGAGCAACAGTTTTTGGGTTTGGATCAATTTCCATCTTGACGATCTTCAGGCGATCGCTATATTGCTGAGACGCCCAATCAATTGCGGGTGCCATCAGCCGACAGGGACCACACCAGGATGCCCAAAAATAAACCAAAACAGGTTCACTCGATTGCACAACCTGTTCATCAAACTCGTTATCCGAAATCACAGAGACACGGCTGCTCATACCTAGATACCAATTCCTAACAGACTGCACGTCAGACCTATCCAAACAGTGATCAGAAAAATTAATTTTTCGTGCCCAGAGGGTATAAAAAATTAATTTTCCGAATAGGTTCTTAATCTAGATTAACTGTCTATAGAACTTTGCGATTAGATTAGCTCAAGTTCTTTTTGAGAATCGCCCTCTTTGCAACGATTCTTTTAGAATCGCAACGATTCTCAAGCTTGGATCAATTTCTTGCGCTTACCCAGGTTGTATCGGCTCTGTATCGGTTGATGGGTTGAGTTTAGGAGTAGGAGATTTCTGAAGATGTGACCCCTGTAGATACGAAGCATTCGAACCATGGTCTTCGCCATTTACCAAAGCCTATCTAAACGAATGCTTTGCCCTGACGATTTGCTGGGATGACCTTTTCTAAAAATCGCCTTAAGTCTGTGCCGCGTCCATGTCTACCTGATTTATCACTGCTGCTGATCTAAGTAGTCGTCTGGACTGGTATAGCCGCCTGGGAATGGTTCACGGTTTTAATTGCCCCCAACAAACCGCTCCCCATCCCAGACATTCCTACGATAGTATGCCGTTCGCGCATCAACCTTCACCCATTGGGCTGAACTCAAGGATGAATTCCCGTTAACCCATCTGGGCGAACCCAAAAAATACTAAAAACCCATCAAGATACCGTTGTTTTCTTTCATAAAGAGGGTATGATGATT
The DNA here is from genome assembly GCF_055793305.1 of Calyptranema fuscum S582. NCBI lineage: Bacteria > Bacillati > Cyanobacteriota > Cyanophyceae > Oculatellales > Oculatellaceae > Calyptranema > Calyptranema fuscum. The sequence continues at coordinate 185,852 of NZ_JBSLYH010000002.1, read as the reverse complement.
TGAAAACGATAAAACACTAAAATCCGACCGGAAAACCGTAGTATAATGATTAGGCTTTTATCCTGATGTCTAGTACTCTCCTGGAACTGTCTGCTAGAGTCGAATACGCCTTCCTGGCGTTGCTAGAAATGGCAAGCCGCTATACCCACAAAGAACCCTTGAAGATTAGTGAAATTACTGCCAAGCAACCTATCCCCAATCGCTATTTAGAGCAAATTTTGACGAGTTTGCGTCGTAGTGGCATTGTTCAGAGTCAGCGCGGCGCAAAGGGGGGCTATGTTTTGGCACGCGAACCCTGGCGAATCACGCTACTAGAAATTTTGTTGGCAGTGGAAGGAGATTTTTCTAGAGATGGTGTTGCTCAACGCGATGCCAGTCCAGACCCCAAACGGTCTGGCTTGCTAAGCTTAGAAGAAAACCTGGTGAAGGAAATCTGGCAGCAGGCAGTAGCAGCAGCACAAGACACATTAGGACAGTACACCTTGCAAGATTTGTGTCAGCGACGCGATCTTCATCGGCAAACGAATCCGATGTACTACATCTGATGGACGTAAACGAAGTTGTTTGCCGATTTAATCAAAGTTATTTGATATTCTAAATAGGGTCAGTCGTTAATGTTTCGTTGCCAGGTAATTCCGTGAGTCCTACTGCTTCTGCTACCCTTGCCTCCCCCACTGCTACTCGTCGAGCGGTCTTCCCCTTCACAGCAATCGTAGGGCAGGAAGAGATGAAACTTGCTTTATTGCTCAATGTCATTGACCCTAAAGTGGGTGGGGTAATGATTATGGGCGATCGCGGTACAGGGAAATCTACTACCATTCGTGCCCTGGCAGATTTGCTACCCGAAATTGATGTAGTTGCCGACGATCCGTTCAGCAGCCACCCTAGCGACCTCGATTTGATGAGCGATGTGGTCAAACAGCGGGTAGAGCAGGGACAAGACATCAAAATTACGCAAAAAAAGGTGCAGATGGTAGATCTGCCCCTGGGCGCAACAGAAGACCGAGTATGCGGCACCATTGACATTGAAAAAGCCTTATCGGAAGGGGTCAAAGCCTTTGAACCAGGGCTTTTAGCAAAGGCAAATCGTGGCATTCTCTATGTCGATGAAGTCAATTTGCTGGATGATCACTTGGTTGATGTTTTGCTTGACTCTGCGGCGTCGGGTTGGAACACGGTGGAACGAGAAGGAATTTCGATTCGTCACCCGGCTCGCTTTGTTCTCGTAGGGTCTGGTAACCCCGAAGAAGGCGAGTTGCGTCCTCAGTTGCTCGATCGTTTTGGTATGCATGCTGAAATTCGCACGGTCAAAGAACCGGCTTTACGCGTGCAGATTGTCGAACAACGAACCGAATTTGACCAGGAGCCGCAACGTTTTCTAGAACAATATCAGGCTCAACAAGATGAATTGCAGCATCGCCTGGTCGAAGCTCAAAACCTGCTGAAATCTGTTTCGATCGAGTACGACTTACGGGTTAAAATCTCTCAAGTTTGTTCAGAACTCGATGTCGATGGGTTGCGGGGCGACATTGTCACCAACCGAGCCGCAAAAGCGCTAACAGCATTTGAAGGCAGAACCGAAGTAACCCCAGACGATATCCGGCGGGTAATTGGCTTATGCCTGCGTCACCGTCTTCGTAAAGATCCCCTGGAATCGATCGATTCTGGCTATAAAGTCGATAAAGTCTTTAGCCAGGTGTTTGGTCTGGTTGATGCTGAAGCCAATGGAGCCGGGGTGCGGTAGGGATTAAGAATTTTAGATGGGTGAGGCTTTTTAAGCTGCTCTTCGGCTGATAGCGATGAGCTATTAGCTACAGTATGGAAAAACGTATCTTGGGGCTTGATCCAGGGTTAGCAACGTTGGGGTTTGGTGCGATTGTATGCACCGGCTCGCCCGGTGCTAAACCTCAGAGTATTTCCGCGTTGGATTATGGGGTGATTCAAACCCCCGCAAAAACGGAGGTGGGCGATCGCCTCTGTATCATTTATGACGATCTGCATAGCGTGCTAGAACAGGTTAAACCTGATTTGGTGGCGATCGAAAAGTTATTTTTCTATCGCATGGGTAATACAATCCTGGTGGCACAAGCGCGGGGGGTGATCATGCTGGTGTTAGCACAGCACAAACTTCCCTTTGTTGAATTTACGCCTGCACAAATCAAACAAGCGTTAACGGGCTACGGCAATGCAGATAAATTTGCCGTGCAACAAGCCGTTGCCCATGAGCTGAATCTGGAGACGATTCCAAAACCAGATGATGCCGCCGATGCATTGGCGATCGCCCTGGCAGCCGTCTTTAATGAAGCAACTAATTGACCTTATAGCAGTGTGCAAGGTCGTTAAGTCCAGAAACGGTGTTGTGGGGCGCTCCGCGCCCCCCAACACCGTACTGAATCAACCTGCACAGCGCTTGTTTACAGGGGCAGACGGTCGTTCTCCCCTTCAATAAATTGAGTGTGGTGCTGCGCGAAGCGCAGCACCACACTCAATTTATCTAAATCAAATCAGCACCATCAGATTAGTGCTGCCAGACAAACACCTTTGCTTCATACTCAGGTAGATCGGTCATGATACTATTCTCACCCGATTCCACATCATAGTTTCCCGTCCATTCATGCCAGGTTCCATTCTCTGGAAATTCTGGTACTGTATAGCCTGCCAGGAATTGGTCTGAGAGATTTGCCACGACAACGACGCGGGAACCTTCATCGTTCCAACGAACATAGGCTAATACTTTAGCCTCTGGATTCTCATGGAAGAAATTAATGCGATCGGTATAAAGCGCATGATTTCCTTTGCGTAGAGCAATCAGACCCTTGTAGTAGTCAAATAATCCCTGATTCAAATCATTCTTGAGCAACGACCACTCAATTTTGGCTTGCTCAACGGTTTTGTGCTTATATTCGCCAAATTCTTCTCCCATCCAAATCATGGGAATGCCGACAGCCGTCATCAGCAAAGCCGCTCCTAACTTTGCCCGTTTGAAAGCGGCTTCATCAAAAATATTGCGGTCTGCCAATTCTGCCATCAGGTGATTGTGGTCATGGCTGGTCAAATAGTTGACCACATTGGTCACACCCATATAACCCCGACGTTTCGGTTCTAAAACTGCTTTTAACGCGTCCAGATCAAAACTGTCTCCGCAAATATGGGATAGGAGACAGTGGTAAAACGTTTCGTGCCAACAACCGTCCATCGGTCCATCAACGTTCGTAATCTCAGGCGTATCTGGAATGTGTTCAGCAACGTTATAAAATGGCTTTGTTCCGGCTGCTTGTTTCGTTTCTTGAACAATCCAGTGCATGAAATCGTAGTTGGCAATTTGCCGTGCGGCGTCGTAACGAATACCGTCAACGTGGTATTCATTGATCCAAAAACGCACCACATCTCCGATAAAACGGCGCGCAGGATATGTCTCTAATAATTCGTCGTAGTGTTCGTAGTTAAATTCGGGACCCCAGTTGTTATCGGGATCGCGGGGTTCATGATGATACCAATAATCGTGATCGATCTGAGCCAGCGGGCATTCCATTTCGGAGTGGTTATAAACGCCATCCAGCAACACGCGGATGCCGCGTGCATGACATTCATCGACCAGGCGTTTTAAGCCGTCGGTGGTGCCGTAGCTCGATTCTGAAGCAAAGAAATAACGAGGATTGTAGCCCCAGCTATGATCCCCAGGATATTCCTTTACAGGCATCAGTTCGATCGCGTTGATGCCAAGGTCGCACAGATAATCTAATTTCTCAATCACATGGCGAAACTTACCGCGTTCATAGGGATCATCTTCACCCCCAGAAAAGTCACCCACATGCATTTCATAAATTACCAATTCATGGTCAGCAGGTAAGGGTTTGTCATCATGCTGCCAGACGTAGGTATCAATGATGCGCTCCCCATCTTTGACTTGAATAATACAATTTTGGGTGGGGTCGTCAATATTGGTGGCGTAGGGATCGTTGACATCCACCCATTGGTCAGGTTCAAAAAACCAACTTTTGCTCTGAATTCGATATTTGTATTGGTAAATGCCGTCTTCTAATTCAACCTGAGTGCGAAAATATCCATCTTCACCTTTGGTCATGGCGATCGCTTCCCAATCTGAGAAACAACCCACCAGGGCTGCGGCATTGTTATAGGGCGCAAATAAACTAAATTCAATACGACTAGCCATAAACTTCTCCTGGGAAGGAAATTGAGCTAAGTTTGATTGTCTGCGGTAGACAGTCGAGAAACATCCAGCAGGAGAAATAGTTGACTCTGTGTCGCAAGAGAGAACGTTTATTGCGTTGTCCTAAGCAGCTGATTCATCTCACAATCATTTTGGTTTGGCTCTGAGGTGGGCTGGAAATCCGCAGGATTTCCAGCCCACCTCATACCGTTTTGATATGAGGCTGCGCCTGATTTTACCCCCGGCTGTCGCCGTCCCCCTTGCCAAGGGGGACTATAGGGGGTCATGGGTTTGGCGCATCTTCATAAAAAATTGGTATCAGAGCTGGATTGAGCAAGGCTGAATACTTCTATCCCACCTTTGATATGTCTTTAGATACCGTCCTGGATGCGGCGATCGCCACTCAGCTGCAAAGATTCTCGTTTTTGGAATACTTCATCGAAGCGGGTGCTGTGATTACGGCAGCATTTTCGGGGATGCTGGCTGCCCGGAAGAAACGCATGGATTTAGTGGGCACTTACATCGTTGCCTTTGTTGCCGCGTTTGGGGGCGGAACGTTGCGCGATGTTCTGTTGAACCGTCGCCCGCTGTTTTGGGTGAACTATCCCGAATATCCTGTCATCTTGTTTGTTCTGGCAGTTATCTTCGTCTATCTCCCCCAGGTCTTTCCCTCCCGACCGCTGTTCAGGCACGTCTTTGATGGAGTAGATGCGTTGGGGTTGGCACTGTTTAGCATATCGGGAGTATCCTATGCCCTGGTCTACCAGACGCCCTATTTTGTCGCTTCGTTAATTGGTGTGATTACAGGTGTGTTTGGTGGGGTCTTGCGCGATGTTTTGCTGGCTGAGATCCCCGTCATTTTTCGCACACAAACGTCGTTATATGCCACATGCTCGTTCTTTGGTTGTTGGCTTTTATTGGGGGGATTGTTTTTGGGGATGAATCCAACGACCGCCTCGTTTATAGGATTTGCCGCGATTGTGTTGTCGCGCATGATCTCGATTCGCTACAAAATCACCTTACCAACACCTCGGTATCTGACTGACGCCGAAGTCTCTCCCAGAGATGCTCAAACAAAAGAAGGGCGATCGCCTTGATGTGCGATCGCCCCAAAAATTATAGATTTAGTCAACCTCGGCTCTTTTAAAGGGAGTGACGGCTCAGCCGTCACTCTCTTAAAATGAATCGGTGATCCTAAGCAGAGAGGGTACGGCGCTTCGTTGCCAACTGGAAGGTTTCGACAATGTCGCCATTTTCCCAGTCTTTGAAGTTGTCCACCCCAATACCGCATTCGTAGCCAGCATTGACTTCTTTGACGTCTTCCTTCATCCGTTTGAGGGAATCCAGATTTCCTTCAAAGACAACCGTGCCACCACGATTGACCCGTATTCTACAGTTACGAATGGCTTTACCCGATTGGATATAGCAACCAGCCACTGCGCCCCGTCCTACCGGGAAGACTGCCCGAACTTCGACCCGTCCTAATGGCTCTTCTACCATTTCTGGATCTAACAACCCTTCCATGGCACCCTGGACATCTTCTAGGAGTTTATAGATGATGTTGTAGTCACGGACATCCACCCCTGCCGTATCGGCAGCGTATCTTGCACCGCTGGCAAAGGTTGTGTTGAAGCCGATAATGACAGCATCACTGGCAGCAGCAAGATCCACATCAGTTTCTGTGATTTCACCCGGAGCAGCCAGCAAGACCCGCACCTGTACTTCTTTTTGGGGAAGTTGTTGCAGGGCATTCAAAATCGCTTCAACAGACCCTTGAACGTCTGCTTTCAAGATCAAGTTGAGTTCCTTCAGTTCCCCTTCCTGCGCTTTGGCAGAGAGGGTATTGAGGCTGACCCGTCGAGATGCCATCGCTTGTTGTAAGCGAGACAGACGTTGTTGATCTGCACGACCCGATGCAATCGAACGAGCTTCTTTCTCTTCAGCGAAGACTTCAAACTCGTCGCCTGCTGCCGGAACATCGCTGAGGCCTAAGACTTCAACCGCGAAGGATGGCGTTGCTGCATCCACCCGCTTACCCCGGTCATCGATCATTGCCCGGACTTTACCGAAGACAGAGCCTGCTACCAGGACATCGCCGACATGCAACGTACCGTTTTGAATCAGCAGGGTTGCCACTGGACCTCTCGATTTATCCAGGTTGGCTTCAATTACCGTACCTCTAGAGAGACGGTCGGGATTGGCGTGCAGATCTTCTACTTCTGCAACCAACAGCAACATTTCTAGCAAAGTATCCAGGTTATCGCCTTTGATGGCGCTGACTGGAACCATGATCGTGTCGCCACCCCATTCTTCAGGCACCAGGTTAAACTCGGTTAACTCTTGCTTAACTCGGTCAGGCTGGGCTTCTTCCTTATCAATTTTGTTGATGGCAACAACGATAGGAACGCCTGCTGCTTTCGCGTGGCTAATCGCCTCAATGGTCTGAGGACGAACACCGTCATCCGCAGCGACAACCAGCACCGCAATGTCGGTTACCCTGGCTCCTCGTGCCCGCATCGCCGTAAAGGCTTCGTGACCCGGAGTATCCAGGAAGACGACTTGCTGTTCTTGACCCGCATGTTCGACATCGACATGATAAGCACCGATATGCTGGGTAATGCCACCGGCTTCACCTTGCGCCACCTTAGTCTTCCGGATCGAATCCAGCAGGGTGGTTTTACCGTGGTCAACGTGTCCCATGATTGTGACAACAGGCGGACGGCGTTGGAGTTTGTCCATATCCGTCACGTCGATCATCTCGGTGACTTTCTTGGCTTCAGCCTCGGCTTCAGCCGTTTCCACCTCTACCTCAAACTCTTGCGCCACCATGGTGGCGGTGGGAATGTCCAGAATTTGGTTGATGTTGGCGGCGATACCTTTGAAGAACAACGTCTTGATGATGTCTGTCTCAGGAATTGCCAGTGCATCTGCCAGGTCGTGCACCGATAAGCTGCCGGTCAACACAATCTGTGTGGGGCGCTCTTTCACTTCTTGCTCACGGCGATCGCGACGAGCATTGCGTTGAGAATCACCCGATCCAGGTTTACGCCTTTGCACAGACGGTGCCGATGCCGGTTTAGGCTGCGACGGACGATTCTTGGGTTTGGGCGGACGCATCAGCGACAAGCTCACCTGGGTCGGCGACAGCTCATCCCGATCGTCAGTATCCTCATCCAGATCCTCAAGATCGTCAATAACATCTAAATCTTCATCTTCGTCAATAACAGGTTGAGACCTGCGCTTGGTCTTGACTCCCGTTTTACTAACCTTATTGGCGAGCTCTTGCTCATCTTCTTCCTCTTCCCAGCTCTTGCCCCGCTTGACTTTGGAAGGAAGACTAGGACGACGAAGTTCTAAATCGCCTGGGGTCTCAACCACACCAACCCGAGATCTGTTTGGATCTGAGTCGCCGGATTCAGAGTCAGCACCAGCTTTACTTGGACGCACTGGTTTGCTGCGAAGCTCAATCACAGGCTTCGGTTTTAGCGTAGGTGCATTGCCTCGTTCACCACCGGGCGATGGTCTGGATGGGCTGGATGCGATCGCCGCTCCGGCTTCAGACCCTCTGCGAGGCTGACCAATAACCCGAGTTGATGGCTCCGAACTACTCGTAGTCTCAGCCGGTTTCCGATCGGGGCTATCAGTGCGAACACGTTTCAGAATCGGACGATTCACCGTCATTTCAGGCTGAATGTTGACAGCGCGACTGGCTCGCTCAGGACGAGCAGGTGGAGCAGAAAGCTCTACTGACTCCTCTTCCACGATCGGCACGGGTGGCAGCGATGCCTCTACCACGTCTGCTTCAGGTGCAGCAGGTGCTTCTACGACTGGCTCTTGTGAAACTGGAGCCACTTCATCAAGAATATCTGGCTCCGATTGAGCCAGTTCGTCAGCTGATTTAGGCTGGCGACTAGGTTGGTTTAAACGAACCGGAGGGCGATTAGGCGATGCAGCAGGTTTGGGAGACAATTCACCCTGGGAAGTAGAGGGTTCAACATCGGGACGCTTAGGCGGCTCGGTTAGAGAACGATTCCGTCGAATTTCTAAAATTTGTTGCTTACGCACAGGAGGTTGTGAGCCTGATTTACGCGATTGTTGTGAGTTTGAGACTGAGCTAGACGACTGTGTCTTAGTAGTAGAGGAAGAGTGGCTGGGTGTGTACTTCTCGGCGGCAGCTCTTATGCGTTCTGCCTCAGCATCAGAAATCGTGCTGCTATGGCTTTTTACCGAAATATTGAGTTGGTCACAAACTGCCAAAATGTCTCTATTATCCAGATTGAGCTCCCGTGATAGTTCATATATTCTAACTTTGCCGTTGTTCATCCACACTTTCCCCTTCGTTCCAATTTATTCCAACTTTTGTTACATAAGAATGACCTTTTGCCTTTACAGGAACTACATTGTGATCAATTTAACCTTGGGTAATTTCTCAAATCCAATACTCCATGAATATAGAATCTAAGGTGATTAAGAGGTAAGCCTTGTCGTAGTTTTTGACTAAAGGGCTAGATTGAACACTTCAGAAGATTTAAGACTACTGTATAATCTTGCATCAATTTCAGAAAGTTAAAAATCATTGGGATGATTTTTACATCTCTACGATTGAAACAGATTATGTCTCGTGTTCAACGACTAATCTAACTTAACCGTCGCACATTTCTTCTGAAATGAACCCAGATATAGTTCTAGAAGGTATGGCACTTTCTTTGAAGTGCGTTGTTTGATTGTGGCGCTTTGCGTCTTATTCCACGAACCCCCTTATCAATCTTATTGATTAATTTCTGGATTGGGGGGTGCTGTGGGGAATTTTGTCCGGCTTGACCTCGTTACTAAAATCCTTTGATATCTTTTGGTTGCTCAGCCAACCGTTGCCCCAGGGTCTGGTAAATAGACTCAGGCACCGGCACCTTCAGCGATCGCCCTAAACGATTTTTCTTCTGAGCTGCCTGTAAACAGGCTAAATTAGGGCAAAGATAAGCAGAGCGTCCGATACCCTGATCTAATTGTACCGTCTTAGACGGATGCAGCCTGACTATTCGCCAGAAATCGGACTTGGGTTTAATTTCGCGACAACTGACACATCTACGGTAATTAGGCTGCATACGCGACTTTTACAATGCGATCGTTATTGGGGGCGCTCTAGTGCCGCACTGATTTCAGTGCCAAACCCATCTTTCCCATCGTCGGATGGGCTGTCCTCCGGTAGTGATCCCTCTGCAACCCTATCCTCTTCTGCGTCATCTTGCTCCGGCAATTCTTCGCCTTCCGGCAGAAAATCTTCTTGACCTTGCGAGTCTTGCAGGTCTTGTTGGGCTTGCTGGGTTTCCTGATCGTCTTGATCGTCGTCGTATTCGTCTTCGTCGTACTCGTCGTCTTCCGCCTGCATGGCTAACTTGGCTTGACGGCGTTCTTCTAGCAAGTCTGCAATTTTCCGATCTTCTAGATCGTAGTCATACTTAGCAGAGTCTTTGATGTCGATCTTCCAACCCGTCAAACGAGCTGCCAAACGGACGTTTTGCCCTTCTTTACCAATGGCTAGGCTGAGCTGATCATCAGGAACCAACACATGGGCTTGACGATCTTCAGGGTTCATCAATCGTACTTCATCCACCTTTGCCGGACTGAGGGCATTGGCAATGTAGGTTGCCGGATCGGGCGACCAGCGAATGACGTCAATTTTTTCGCCCCGCAGCTCATTTACAACGACTTGAATGCGTGATCCCCTTGCGCCAATGCAGGCTCCGACGGGATCAACATCGCGTTCTACGGTATCAACAGCGATTTTGGTACGAGGTCCGACCGACCGAGACGGCGGGTTCGCTTCTCGTGCGACAGCGACGATGCGAACGATTTCATCTTCAATTTCAGGCACTTCTGTGGCAAATAAATCGACCACCAGACCAGCATCTGCCCTGGAGACCAGCAGTTGAGGACCGCGATGGGAACCTTCAGAGACTTTTTTTAGCCAAATTTTGAACGTCGCATTGGCGCGATAGTTGTCGTTGGGCAACTGATCCCGTTTTAGCAATTCGGCTTCGACTTCTGGCTGACCAAAGCCACTGCTAACCGCCATAATCACGGATTGGCGCTCAAATCTCAGCACCCTGGCTAGCAAAACGCTGCCTTCAAGTTCCTGAAATTCTTCTTGGACAAGCTTGCGTTGTTGATCGCGCAATTTTTGGGCAAGGACTTGCTTGGTTTGGATCGCCGCCATCCGACCAAATTCACCTTGGTCAGGGGTTACATCTAAAATGACGGTATCTCCGAGCTGGGCTTCGGCAGCAACTTCTTGTACTTCTTGTAAGGCAATTTGGTGATCTGGGTTGGTAACCGTTTCTACAATGGTTTTGGTTGCCAGGACGCGAAACCCTTCGTCTTCAATATCTAATTCAACTTCAAAGTTATTGAAATATTCTTCATCGAAGCTAGAGTGATCGGGTCGATGAGTGCGTCGATAGCGCTCGTAGCCTTTGAGTAATGCTTCTCGTAGAGCAGCTTGAACCGCGTGTTTCGGTAAATTTCGTTCACGGCTAATGCCGTCGATCATGTCTTGAAGTCCGGGTAACGCAACCATGGACATAGGAGAAACCTCCAGAGGATATATTGAGTTTTGGAATCGAGTTTTGGACGTTGAAATGTCAGAATTCGAAGTTTAAGTTTGAATTTTAAGGTTTGAATTTTGCAGGAACGATTCAGACATCCAGCATTTAAGGAATTGAAGTAGAGTGTGGGGATCACGTCAGAGGCAATAAACTGGCGACGGTGTTCACTGGTTTATCTGCACATGTGTGACCCGACGTTTCCCGCAAAACTGAGAACTTAAAACTCAAAGCTTGGGATGGGTTAGTTGTCGCTTTTGTCCTCAAGTTGAACGTCACTGATTAGCTCTCTGGGAATGGCGATCGCCCGACCTTTAAGGCTGAGATGTACAGCGGCATCATCTCGACGGATCAGCTGACCCTGCCAATTTTTTTGTCCTTTATAAGGCTCAGTTGTGGTGACGGTGACAGTAAATCCTTTAAAGGAGATAAATTCGCGATCGCTGTTTAGGAATCGCGACACACCTGGGCTAGAGACCTCCAGAATATAAGCATCGGGAATCAAATCGGAGGCATCTAACGTTGCCTCTAAGGCTAAGCTCATCTGTTCACAGTCATTGAGGCTTGTATCTGTTTGAGGATTGCGAATATCGATGCGCAGAACGGGCGGACTCTGGTTGGTGTGAAAAACAGCACCGACCAACTCCAACCCCAAATGGGTTGCCACAGGAGTTGCCAAATCAATAACGTGTGGAATTAACGGATGAGTCATTTCTCAATAAAATCAATAAAAAAAGCGGGTTGTGACCCACTTCCGGCGAAATGATGCCTAAGTAAGCGCACAGGCAATTTCTTGCCTGCGCCTAATAGATTAGTTTAGCGGATCAATTCCAGAGTTGCAGGCTTCTTTAGCCTACTCGCCTGTTCTTTTATAACAATTGAGTAGATGGTTAGGACAGTGGGGGTGTGGGGGCTGCGTCCCCACGCAGGGGTGGAACCCCTGCACCCCGTGATCAAACGTTTGATTGGTCTACTTGTTGAGCAAATCTCCGTTTTGGGGTGGCGCGGCACAGTCGCGCCACCCAAAAACTGGGGTTTTATTTTATTTTTTATTGGCAGATTGAGTAATTTCGTAAAGCCGTTGTGTCTTTTCTCGCAACTGTTCGATGTCTTCGGTAGCTAGGCGTTTGACATAGTTAATTTTGAATTCATCTAGCCAGACATTGACCAAGGTCTCTATCTCTTTTACCGTTTTTTCTTGACCGATTTCGGCTCTAAACGTGCTGCTCAAGTTTTGTAAGAGTTGGCGGATTAATTCTGCACCGGCTTCATCATTTAAAGATCGTTTGAGGACGCCATAGAGTGCCTGGTATAACTCTGTCACCAATTGTTGGGTGAGTTGCTGTGGCAGCTCCTGCATTCCTGGCAGTTGCTGAATCCCTCGATAGAGAGGAATTCCTTCGAGTGCCCGGTTAACGGTGTGGTTGAGCAGGGCTTCGATATCTGGTTGTACTTTGGGTAAGACTTGATCGACCAGGGTGCTGGAAATACGTTGGGTAATAACGCTGGCTTCATCAACATTGTTGAGATCGACGTAGCGGGGACCTGTATCGGGGTTGAGCAGCACCTGGGCAATATCGCCCTGACGCACCAGCGTTTGCACTTGATCGATCATGCGAATGACGACGATTTCGGTTAACTCCACGGCAAAGCTGGCAATGATGCTGCGAGTAATGCGATCGCGCAACGGTTCCAAATTGATCAGGTTGGAATGATTGATGCGGGTGATCACCGGAATCACGCGCAACAGCCCAAATAAAGGAGCAAATAGCGAAAACGGGATCAGCAACAACAGGTCATACCAACGCCAGAGCATGGCATCTAGCCAACTGATAGTGTTGTGGCGTTGCCGAATATACCAGGTTCGAGCTAAAAACTCTAAACCAAAGATGGCAATAAAGGGTAACTCGATTAAGATAAATCGATTTAACGGTCTGCCATCAAACCCAATATTGCGATAGTAGTTTGTCGCAATCAGCGGTCGGATTTTGGCATCAAAAAAATCGATCTCTTGTTTGAACCCCTGCTGCATCAAAAAGCGCTGGCTCCAAAACAGCTCGAAGGCAAGTTTAGAAGATTCTAATTCTTGATCAGTTTCTTGACTGACGTGATCGCGCATTCGCTCTTTGATGCGCTCTAACGTGCCGGACTTATTGGCAACTTCGAAGGGATCTTCATCGACCATTGCTGCGCTACGCGCGCTCAAATTGGCTAGTAATTCCTGCGTCTGAGGTGCCGTTAACCCTTGAGCCGCGATCTGATCTTCTAGCTGCGCAACGGTTGCTAGATATGCCTCGGTCGATCGGTGTGGTTCGATGCCTTTAAATTGGCGACCATACCAATTAGTAAAATCTGGAAGTTGGCTGAGGTAAAGATCGCGCAGGGGAATATAACTCAGGTCAAATACAACGAGACCCAGGTTAGCAAGGGCGATCGCCGCCATTATTTTTTCAAACCACCGATTTTTACGGCGAACTGAAGTGGATTTAGAAGAAAGTCTCAGAGCTGCCATGATGAATTTTTACATTTCTTAAGACTGCCCTCAGCCTTTTAACCAGCGGGGCACCACAGGCAACCTTATCATCGCAGGTTAACGGCAAATACTGGCATCACTTAAGGACTAGAAATATAGCAATGAAATGGTTAATTTAGGACAGAAAGCAGGGGCTTCACCCTGTTGTCCTGACCAGCTCTTTGGCTGCTATGGCATCAAATCCCCATTTTGCTGAGGGTATGTCTCTGTCGCGTCACTGACGACGCAAAGATTTTAGGCGATTTCTAGAAAAGGTCATCAGCAAAATGTAGGGGCAAAGCATTCGAACTATGGTGTTTGCCATTTACCAAAGACTATCTAACGAATGCTTTGCCCTTACAGGGGTACCATCTTTTTCATACCGATTTAAACAGACTTCACAGCACATCGATCTAATGTAGGGGCGCATCGCAATGCGCCCCTACAGTATCTGGTGCGATCGCTAATCAAATTGGTATCAGAAATCTCCTTCAAGGATATTTACAAAATTAAAACCCACAACTTTTTGGGAGAGTGCGGCTCTGCCTTACTCTCCCAAAAAAGTTATTCAAGTTATTTTTATCAGGATCTTTAGCAACCAGAGATTTTAGTAATCAGAAAATTCTTGAAGCGAGAGGCTAAGCAATAGCGTGGCGATCGCGATAAAATGATGATTAACATTTCTTTACATTAATCAATTGCCCCATGCGCCTCAGGATCACAGATTGAATCTCACTTGTCCAAACGTCTGGTCTATACAATTCATGATCCCGAACCGTATGCCATGGGGTACAGGAGCAACATTTATGCAGACAGCAGCCGCAACTCATATCGGCGCTTACTGGGAATGGCGGGGGCAGCCTATTTATTATGTTCGGGCTGGCAATGCCGACAGCGGTCATCCGCCTTTATTGCTGGTTCATGGCTTTGGCGCATCGACCGACCACTGGCGTAAGAATCTGGCTGAACTGAGCAAAGATTTTGAAGTCTGGGCGATCGACCTGATGGGGTTTGGGCGATCGGCTAAACCCAATTGGCAATATAGCAGCGATCTCTGGCGCGACCAACTGGCTGACTTTATCCAAGCCGTCATCGGTCAACCCGTTGTGTTGGCAGGTAATTCGTTAGGCGGATATATTTCATTGTGTGTTGCAGCTCAGCGATCGCAGTCTGCCAGGGGCGTTATTTTGCTCAACAGTGCCGGTCCTTTTTCCGACGCAAACGCCAAGCTTCAGCCCAATCCCATGCAACAGGTGATCAGTCAGGTAGTGCGATCGGTATTGTTGCAACCGCTACCCAGTTGGCTCTTGTTTCAATATGTGCGCCAACCCGCTATTATCCGAAGAACATTAGAAAAGGTCTATCTCGACCCCAGCACCATTACCGATCAACTGGTGGAAGATATTTATCGCCCATCGTGTGATGTCGGTGCAGCACAGGTTTTTGCTTCTGTGTTTAAAACACCCAGTGGTGAATTGGTGGATACGTTACTGAGTCAAATGGAGTGTCCGCTGTTGCTGCTTTGGGGTGAAGGTGATCCCTGGATGAATGCGAGAGCGCGGGGTGAAAAGTTTCGGCAATATTATTCCCGCTTAAAAGAACACTATCTCCAGGCGGGGCATTGTCCCCATGATGAAGTACCGGATCAGGTGAATGCCCTGATCAAACAGTGGATGTTGAATTCTCTGATCCCATGAAACAAGTAATGGATGCGTGGCAATGCCGCGCATCCATTACTGTTTTTATAAGGCTTCGTCCCTGTTATGTAGCGGTGTGCAAGTTCGTTCAGTGTAGAAACGGTGTTGTGGGGCGCTCCGCGCCCCACAACACCGTACTGCATCAACCCGCACAGCGCCATAGATTATGAGTGTAGTGTGAGAGCCGGGGTCTCAATACTGGATTTGTAGGGTAACAGAGGCTTGAACGTCTTGTTCGCCACCAATGACGGGAGTTGGGGCAGCCGCCGCTTCTGACATCCGCATGGCACGATCTTGGAAATAGATGGGAGGCGGGGGGCTGGCGTTGTTGACCTGGATGTTGACCACTTCCTGACGGGTCAAGCCTAAGGTGGCTAAGACAGCATCAGCTTGTTCTAATGCATCTTCGGTCGCTTCGCGCAGAGCAACCCGCTGTGCCTGGGCGATCGCCTCGTCGGTCGCTATAAAACTAACGCCATCAATCCGGGTTGCACCTGCATTCACAGCATCATCCAAAATACTTCCGGCGCGTTCTGTGGCAATTTCAAAACTGACGATGTTGGTGGCAGTATAACCAATCAACCGCTGGCGATTATCGGAATAATCGTACATGGGGCTGAGCGAAATTCCAGTGGTTTGCAGCTTACTGACATTGCGCGATCGCAACAAATCAACCACGGCATTGGTGCGACGAGCCACTTCTTGTTGCACTTCTTCAGCTGTTTCACCCTGAGCCTCAACCCCCAAATTAACTTGCGTCAGAGTTGTGGCAATGCTTTCTTCCCCTTGACCTGAAACCGTAATGGTTCTCAATAGCTGTTCTTCTGCAAAAGCGGGTTTTACCATCGTTAAACTCAATAACCCCAAGGCTAACGGCAAGATAGTCGCAATTTTTTTAAGCGAATTCGTAGAGTGGATCGATAGAGCAGATTTCATAGAGAGTTTGATCTCCTCACAATTGGTTTAAGTAGCATGTTCTTACTTTGGCACTCTCCGCTCAAAACAATGCAATGGTTACACTTTTAGCAACTTCTTTTTGCCGGGTATGAGTCAGAGATCCATTATGAGTTGTTGAGCAAGGCGCGCTCCGCGCGCCTTGCTCAACAACTCACAACCAGTTTGAAACACGACCGATTTACTGGGAGGTTTTCTTGCGAGTGCGCCTGGGTTGCGTGGGAACTGTTGCCGGTTGGGTGACTGGCGCGGGTGGCTGTTTCAGCGTTTTACCGTGTTGCTGAAGTGCCTGGACTAGTATTTGCCAGCTGAGGTTTTCGGCAGCAGAATTTGCCAGATGTAGGCTAGCGGTCTGAGCGATCGCCCGAATGTCGCCACCACTCAGCGTTAGTTTTTGAGCCAACCATTGCCAATCGATATCTGAGGAAAAATTGATATGGGGTGGGAACGATTGCTGCCAGAGTTTGAGGCGATCGCCTGAACTGGGCATGGGGAAATGGAGGATGTGATCCAGTTGCTTTTGCCAACGGATGCTCACCGACTCTAGTTTTTCTACGGTTAAAATCGTGATGCCTGCTAGACTTTGGCGCTGAGCCAGAAATTGATTCAAGTCAATCGGTGAGATCGGGGCAGAGCGTTTTAACCAATGGTGGGCGGACTGAATCAGCACTACAGTCGGGGCTTGATCCGCGATTTCCTGAAAAACTTGTCGGTACTCTTCCGGTTTTACCAGGGCTAGATCGACTTGAGCCAATGCTGCGTCCATCGCCTGGGCGATCGCCTCTGCGGCACTTTTTTTACCCGTTCCGCTTGCTCCTGCGAATAAAATCACCCGTCCCAGTTGATCAAGCGGATGGTGGGTCAATCCTTCCGTCTGCTTCTGAATTTGCTGAGCAGCGTGACCAATCGCCTGTAGTTGATCGAGAAGGGGCGAGGGCAAAACCAAATCTGTCCCGATGCTGGGGGGACGTGTCAGCAAAATTGGCTGTGTTTGAGGTCGTGCGATCGCGGGGGTCAGCAATTGTTCTAACGTTTCCAGGGTCGGTTGGGTTGACAGGAGATAGGTGATACACGACTCAGACAGCTTGATCGGCTGATTTAAGAAGGTCTGGGCTACCCCCGGTAATACGTTACATAATTGAAATGCTTGCAGCGGTGAATCGGCTAGCCGAAGTCGGGCATCTCGCCATTCTGCATCATTCCGACAGAACAAGCGCAACACCAGATCCACCGTAGGCAGATCCGTCTGGAACAACGTATCGTCTCCTTGCAGATACCGATAGAGACGAGCATAGCGACGATTAACTTCCGGTGCCAGACTCATGAGGATCAGATTTTTCTCAAAATGGCTCAGGTGCAGGCGATCGCACAGTAGGGGCAAAGCCAACACCACCCCGCGCTTTTGACTCAGCTGAATCTGGGCTTCCAGTTGTTGTTGATAGCTTTTGTTAGGAGTAGTCGATGGTTTGCGATGCTCGTCATAAGAATTGCCCCCTTCCAGGGAAACGACACCCTTCCACCAATGACTGGTGACTTTATCGACCCGGCTATGGGCAATCCGATCTACGTCTTTCGTTTCTTTCCGCTGACGGGCGATCGCCAACATTAAGACCCGTTCCAACCAGTTCAATTCTGTTTTTAGATAAGCCCAATTATCAGAAAATCCCTCTGGCTGGTCAGATGACATACGGCAGTTTAAAAGTTCACTCCCTCTATTGTGGCGCTAGAGAGTCGGGATTGTGAAAGTACCCGTCCATAGGACAGGTACTTTCACCGTCTATTTAGGGATCTGCTGTTTAGAAAAGTCCCGGTTTTGGTAAGGCACAACTCCGCCGCATTGTGACAACTCCAAGACCTCACAGAACTACACTAGTACACCAACTTAAAAGTTTTAGAGGGGGTGGAGGGGGTAAAAACCCCTCTTGGGGGCGCAGCCCCCAAACCCCCATGTTGCAAAATTTCGTGTTTGCAACACCAGTGCTTTGTCAAGTATTTTCTGACGGGTGATGTGCTGCGCTTCGCGCAGCACATCACCCGTTTTAACCATCAATTTTTAATGGACAGACCATCAGTCCTTTAGAGCGTGAATTTAGATCACGGCTGGACAGCAGTTATTCTTCTTCTACAAAGTTTTCATCCTCATCCCCATCTTCATCCTCGTCTTCACTCAGCGAAACGGCTGCGACCGAATTAGCGGAAACCACTGCGCCTGTTTCTAACTTCTGCCGGACTTTTTGTTCGACTTCCTTAGCAACATCAGGCTTTTCTTCTAGATATTTAATGGCGTTATCTCGTCCCTGGCTAATATTTTCGCCGTTATAGCTATACCAGGCACCTTTGCGCACTACAATCCCGGTTTCTTCTGCCATATCCATCAAGCAGCCCAGAGTCGAAATTCCTTTACCAAAAATCACATCAAACTCTGCGATGCGGAAGGGAGGGGCAACTTTGTTTTTTGCCACTTTGACTTTGGCGCGAATACCATACTCCTCAGTACCTTTTTTCAGGGTTTGGATACGGCGAATATCCAACCGCACAGAAGCATAGAATTTGAGGGCATTACCCCCCGTTGTGGTTTCAGGATTGCCGTAAGAAATCCCAATCTTTTGCCGTAACTGGTTCAAAAAGACCACGCTACAGCCAGTTTTACCAATACTTCCGGTAATTTTTCGCAGGGCTTGGCTCATCAATCGAGCTTGCAACCCTACGTGGGCATCGCCCATTTCTCCTTCGATCTCAGCTCTCGGGACGAGAGCGGCGACAGAGTCAATCACGACGATATCGATCGCATTCGATCGCACCAGTTGATCGACAATTTCCAGCGCGGCTTCGCCTGTATCGGGTTGAGAAACCAGCAGGTTGGCAATATCTACACCCAATGCTGCCGAATACGCCGGATCAAGGGCATGTTCAGCATCGACAAATGCGGCGACGCCTCCTGCCTTCTGGACTTCAGCGATCGCATGCAGGGCTAAGGTGGTTTTACCCGAACTTTCAGGCCCATAGATTTCGATGACTCGCCCTTTGGGCAACCCTCCACCCAATGCCAGATCCAGGGTCAATGCGCCGGTAGAAATGGTTTCAACCTTCATGCGGGTGGCATCACCCAAGCGCATAATGGTGCCTTTGCCAAAGGTGCGATCGATTTGGTTGAGCACCAAATTGAGTGCCTTTTCTTTTTCTGAACTTTCGCTGCTCGTCGTCTTAGCCATTAGTGCCTCAAAACAAAATTTTAGAAATCTTTAGAATTCAGGCGTTAAAATATTGCCGTGCCAAATTTCCTGAATTCTATAGCAATACTTCTGGAGATAGGGATAGACCAAATGGGGTAGGTTGCCTCAGGGCTTAAAAAACGGTCGCGATCGGCGTCATTTGCCGAATGTCGCACCCGTAGAAGGCTAAAGTTGTCGATTTAATTCAATCCACGATCTGACATAGACCCGATCAACAGGGAGGCAGAGGGCAGAGGAAGTTTCGTCTCCTCTGAGGGCAAAAAACTGACCCTATGTTGCAAAATTTAGTGATTACAACCCCAGTCTGCACTGTATCTTAAATGAAACAATTGCACGTCTTTCACACCCTCTAGTGTTTCGTTCAGTAAACTCTGGAAGACACAGGGTACGAAGGCAACGCCTAACCCCTAGCCATTTCTGAAACCGATGAATGAAAACCCGTTCTAGTTTTTGTCCTCAGTAGAAGAAACCCCTTGAAGTGCAATAAAGCTTACTGTCTAATTCAACTTAGACTCGTTAATCTATAGACAGTCTTTAATAAAGACCGTCTAAAAATAGTTCTGATCCATTCTAGGCTAAATTACAGTCAATTAGATACAAGTGTACTATATCAGTTCGTCTTAGATCTTTTGCTCTAGATCTTTACGGTTCAACCTGAAAACTGCGTCTAGAAAACCAGAACCTTGGGGAATTATGACTTCTAACTTCCCTAGCCTGCTCATCCCAGACACGACATTGTCGGTTGCAGGGCTAAATGCGTATATTCAAGCCTTGCTAGAGAACGATCATCAGTTGCGCCAAGTGTGGGTCACTGGAGAAGTCTCTAGTTCTAGTCGTTATCGGAGTGGGCTGTTTTTTACCTTACAAGATCCAGATGCCCAGGCAGCGGTCAACTGCATTGTCTGGAATAGCCATCTGAATAAACTGGTTGCCCAGCCCGCCCATGGTGAACAGCTGATTATTTTAGGCAGAATCCATGTTCATCCCCAACGGGGCAGCTACCAGTTGATTGTCTGGCAAGCGTTGCCTGCCGGGGAAGGGTTACGAGCATTGCGCTATCGCCAATTGCGGAAGCGACTAGAAGCCGAAGGGCTGTTTGAGCTAGACCGCAAGCGACTGTTGCCCACCCATCCTAAAACCATTGCCGTGGTTACGTCTCCTCAAGCTGCCGCCTGGGGAGATATTCAGCGGACGCTCAAGCGCCGTTATCCGGGGCTGCACGTCTTGTTCTCTCCGGCGTTAGTCCAGGGAGATCAGGCACCAGGTTCAATTGTGCAGGCAATCGAACGGGTGCAGCGAGATGGACGCGCCGAGGTGTTGATCCTTTCCCGTGGGGGAGGTGCGGTTGAAGATATGGCGTGTTTTAACGATGAACGAGTGGTGCGAGCGATCGCCACGTGTCCCATTCCCGTAGTGGCTGGGATCGGTCATCAACGAGATGAATCGCTGGCAGATCTGGTTGCCGATGTCTGCGCTCACACGCCAACAGCGGCGGCAGAACAAGCTGTTCCGCGTCTATCTGAAGTCTATGCAGAACATCAAGAACGGATTGCGGAACTCGATCAGGCGATTCATGCCTATTTAGACAATGCTCATGCTCAAACCAGACGGTTGCAAGAACGCTTACAACGGTTGCGACTCGATCGCCAGTTGCAACGCGAAAACCAGACAATCGCCTGGATGCAACAGCGCTTAATTCGTAGTACCTCCCAACAACTTCAGGAGGCGAAGGCACACTGCCAATTGCTCAAGCAAAAGTTGGGTACCCTCGACCCTGCTGCCGTGTTACGGCGTGGCTATGCTCTGGCAAGCCAAGCTGATGGTGCGATTGTGCGATCCGCCGCAGAGGTGACTCCGGGGCAATCGCTCAACCTCCAATTGGCTCAAGGTCATATTAAAGTCACGGTTTCTGAAATTCTCAAGTTTCCTGATCTGCAAACCGAGCAATCTACTCACGACGACCTATGAACGACTCACCTGGCGAACAGCGTCTGCTCGATAATGGCGATCGCACGGCTAACAGCATGGCTTCTTTTCTTTCGGCCTCAGACCAAGGCTGGAGTTATGAACTGACGGTTGCTGAGGTTGAGGCAATTATTAACCGGATTGAAACGGGTGAACTAGAGTTAGCAGAAGTGTTTCAACAATTTGCGATCGCCGTTAAACAGTTGCATCAGTGCGAAGAATTTTTGACCCATCAACGCCATCAAGTTGATTTGTTAATTGAAACCCTCACTGACGAACCAGAGGATTTTTAGGTGCTGCTGATTTGGGCAATGAAATTTGGTGTGAGTGCGGCGCGGAGCGCCGCACTCACACCAAATTTCATTGTTGGATTAAGCAATGCCGATTTTTAAGCATCGGGGTTCCATACGCCATTGAGTTAGGAATTTGATGGGTGGAACAGCGTCGCGGAGCGACGCTGTTCCACCCATCAAATTCCTGGTTCTGAACCTGTAGCGATATGAAACCGAGTTTTGTTGCGGTACGGCGGAGCCGCACCGCAACAAAACTCGGTTTTTATTTTATTTCCTGTACCCTATAACCTGTAGCTCATTGGAATGGAGAAAAGGGATTTGAAGAATGCATCCATGCAGAATTTGTCGTCCCTGGTCTTAGGAACGATTGTTGCGATCGCGCTATTCATTGGCTTGAGTTCGTTTGTCATCATCAACCCTGGCGAAGCAGGAGTCCTGAGTATTTTAGGCAAAGCGATGGATGGTCCTTTACTAGAAGGCATTCATTTAAAACCCCCTTTAATCTCCCGCGTCGATGTCTATGACGTCACCGTACAAAAATTTGAAGTGCCGGGGCAAAGCTCTACCAAAGATTTGCAAGAATTGTCTGCCAGCTTTGCAATTAACTTTCGCCTGGATCCCGAACGAGTGGTAGATATTCGCCGCAAACAAGGCAGCTTGCAAAATATCGTTGCCAAAATTGTTGCCCCGCAAACCCAAGAATCCTTCAAAATTGCGGCTGCCCGCAGAACTGCCGAAGAATCGATTACTAAGCGTCCCGAACTCAAACAAGACTTTGACGATGCCCTCAGCGAACGGCTTGTGAAATACGGCATTTTAGTATTGGACACGAGCGTGGTCGATCTGAACTTCTCGAAAGAGTTTTCCAAAGCCGTTGAAGATAAGCAAATTGCCGAACAACGCGCCCAGAGAGCCGTATATATCGCCCAGGA
Source organism: Calyptranema fuscum S582 (assembly GCF_055793305.1). Lineage (NCBI taxonomy): Bacteria > Bacillati > Cyanobacteriota > Cyanophyceae > Oculatellales > Oculatellaceae > Calyptranema > Calyptranema fuscum. The sequence continues at coordinate 163,496 of NZ_JBSLYH010000002.1, read as the reverse complement.
AGCCGAACAGGAAGCCCAAGCCGACATTAACCGGGCACAGGGTAAAGCAGAAGCTCAGCGGCTGCTGGCTGAAACGTTGAAAGCCGCAGGGGGTCAGCTTGTCTTGCAAAAAGAAGCGATCGAAGCCTGGAGAGAGGGTGGGGCTCAGATGCCCAAAGTTTTAGTCTTGGGTAAAGAATCGGGTGGCATCCCCTTTTTGTTTAACTTGGGCAATTTTCAGGAGGAACCGTAACCAGCCGATCGGTAAAGAGTCAATATCCTGGGTCAAGAGTTCCAGTAGAGACGCGACGCATCGCGTCTCTGCAACCCATTAGATCTCTTGCAGATTAGTTTGGGCGGGGGCTTCGCCCCCGCCCAAACTAATCTCAGAACCTTAATTTGCAAGAGGTCTATTCATGAGTGGTGGAGACGGATCGAATATCGAGCACTCAATCGAGTATTCACAGGAGAAATTTTAAGTTTTGCTAGAAATCTGAGAATTCAGGACTCAGACGTCTATCGTGTCAGGCAACCCTGTAAAACAAGGGCGATCGCCCTGTAGAGAAAGAGCGATCGCCTGGAATCGTACAAATACCTTGCTTTAAGGCAAGGTTTAACTTACTTGTTCAAAAAGTCTTGACCTTGCTTGAGCGCATCTTGTCCGATGTTCTTGAACACCCAGAACAGCGCTAAACCGAGGGGCAAAACCACTAGTAAAAGACGCCAATCCATAACCTCACGAGCCTCCCTTTAAAGATTTATAAATAACTCTCATCTTGGTATCTATTTTGCGCTGAAGTTCCCGATTTTTCTAGACCTGTCTTTACATTTATTTACATTTTGTTATGACCCGTTCCCCAGATCGGTTGGCTAAGCAAACCCCAAATCCGTTCCCTTTCCGGCATGAACCAGCCCCAGTTTTTCGTACTTCCGCGCATGGTCGATCAACTCAGCGGCTTCTGGGTCTGAAATCTCTCGCATGACTTTAGCCGGAACCCCCACCACAAGCGATCGCGCTGGGACATCCTTCGTCACCACAGAACCAGCTCCAATCATGCTACCCGCCCCAACCCGCACCCCATTCAACACAATGGCACCAATGCCGATTAAACTACCGCGTTCAATATGGGCACTATGAATCACCGCTCGATGTCCAACCGTAACATGGTCTTCTAAAACCACTGGCAAATTTGGGTCGCAATGCAAGATTGCACCCTCTTGAATATTGCTATACGCACCGATGACAATGCGGTCTATGTCTCCCCGAAGTACCGCGTTGTACCAAATGCTGACCCCTACCGCCACCTCAACGTGCCCAATCACGGTGGCATTACATGCAACAAATGCTGCCTGAGATAAATCTGGAGGCAGCCAAAATGACGGTGGTTGCGATAAAGACGATTGAAAATTAGTCACCTTTACTCCTGTCAGATTTAGTAGAATGCTCGTAGAATGGGCATTGTTAAGTAACAGCTTTGTCTCTAGAAACTGCACTCGGCATTTCCAATGAATTACCGCAGGGCACGACCTGAAATGAGCTTAAGCGTGAAGTACCCCTGGTTATAATAGAGCCATTGGCGATGGCATACGGAGACTATGCTGGCAATAATTTCATGATGAATCCAGCCCTGCAATATCCTATTTTCGGACCTGAGATTCAGTGTCCACACTGTCGCCAAACGATTCCGGCGCTGACACTGACAGATACCTATCTGTGTCAACGACATGGCGCATTTGAAGCCAATCCTGATACTCAGGAGCTAATTCACCTCCAATCGGGGCGTCATTGGCGACAGTGGAATAACGAATGGTATCGTCAGCATACGCACCCTGACGGCATTCGCTTTGAAATTCATGAAGCCCTCGATCGGCTCTACACCCAAGGCTATCGGGCAACGAAAGTTGTGATCGCCCAGCGCTATCGAGATTTGATCAGCACCTATTTAGAACGCAGCACACCGTGGCGAGGGCAGTCAGATTCTTCTCGTCCCCGTTTGTATGGGTTGCCCGTGGAGTTTAGCCCCGATCCAGAAGATGAACCGTGCTGGAATGTGATCAACTTTGATCTGGATAAGGAACCTGGCGCACCCGTTCGATATCCCTATTTCCGCTTGTTTGAATAGTTTTAAGCACTCTTAATCAAATAAATCCTAGTGTTGCAAACACGAAATTTTGCAACATGGGGGTTTGGGGGCTACGCCCCCAAGAGGGGGTTTTACCCCCTCCACCCCCTCTAAAACTTTTAAGGTACTAGTTTTGTTGTGGCGCGGCTTCGCCGCGCCACAACAAAACTAGGATTTTATTAAACAGCAGATCATAAGTTTGAATACCTATGCATCACGCATCTATTCGCACGGCTAACATTCATCGGGCGATCGCTTTTTATGAATTGCTGGGGTTTACGGTTTGCGAACGGTTTACCGCTGGCATTACCCTTGCCTGCTGGATGGAAGGATTAAACGGACGAATTGAGTTAATCCAGGTTCCCCAACCTCGTGCGGCTGCCGATGCATTTGCTGATGAACACTACACCGGGTACTACCATTTGTCGTTTGACCTGACGGATACCACCGACGATCTGCCCACGTGGCTAGCGGCACTCCAGGCAACCTTTGATCAGGCTATTGCCAACGCTGAGGTCAACGCGGAGCAGCTCAAACCCCTCAAAGTTTTACTCCAACCCATGCAACAAATGATTGGCGATCGCATCTACGAAGTCGCCTTTATTGCCGATGCCGATGGGCTGCCATTAGAATTTACCCGCGTCATGGGGCAGCGATAATTTCCAAACGAAAGGCGCAGCATCGCCGCGCCTTTCGTCTCGTTGCCGCACATTACTCGGTTGGTTTTGAACGACTATCACTATGTCAACGGCTCAAGATTGATTTTCCTGATCAGAATCACCATGGATACAGGATAATGAAAGGGTTTTCATTGAAATTCTAATCCGCTCACACCTATGCGAACCCACTATTGCGGTCAACTCCGACCCGAACATATTGGAGAGACGGTTACCCTATTTGGTTGGGTCGATCGTCGCCGCGATCATGGGGGGGTGATTTTCTTAGACCTACGCGATCGCACTGGAATTGCCCAAATTGTTAGCGACCCAGAACGTACGCCGCATTCTTACACAGCAGCCGGTGATCTGCGAAATGAGTATGTTGTAAAAATTACAGGTCGAGTGAGTCATCGTCCTGAAGAGTCGCTCAACCCCAAACTGCCAACCGGGGAAATCGAAGTCTATGCCGATGAAATTGAGCTACTCAATGCCGTTCGCAAACAATTGCCATTTCAGGTGTCTACGGCTGAAGCCGATACATCAGTTCGTGAAGAATTACGGCTGAAATATCGCTATCTCGATCTGCGCCGAGAACGCATGGCACGAAATCTGACCCTGCGGCACGAGTTGATTAAAGCCATCCGGCGCTATCTCGAAGATGCTCAGGGCTTTATGGAAGTAGAAACTCCGGTCTTAACCCGGTCTACACCCGAAGGTGCGCGCGACTATCTGGTGCCCAGTCGAGTCAATCCCACGGAATTCTATGCCTTACCGCAATCGCCGCAACTGTTTAAGCAGATTTTGATGATTGCCGGGTGCGATCGCTATTATCAGATTGCCCGCTGTTTCCGAGACGAAGATCTGCGTGCCGATCGCCAACCCGAATTTACCCAACTGGACATGGAGATGAGCTTCATGAGCCGGGACGAAATCATTGATCTAAATGAGGGGTTGGTCTGCCATTTATTCAAAACCTTGAAAGGCATCGAAATTCCGCGCCCATTCCCACGTCTGAGTTATTTCGAAGCCATGGATCGCTATGGGTGCGATAAACCGGATACCCGCTTTGGGTTAGAACTGGTGGATGTATCGGATGTGCTTAAAGGATCTGGATTCAAAGTATTTGCGGATGCGATCGCCAAGGGTGGCATTGTCAAAATTCTCCCCATTCCTGGTGGCAACGAGGCAATTTCTAACGTTCGCATCAAACCCGGTGGAGATCTATTCAAAGAGGCTGCGGATGCTGGAGCCAAAGGGTTAGCCTATATTCGGGTGCGAGAAGATGGCGAGATCGACACCATCGGTGCCATTAAAGACAACCTCTCTGCTGAACAAAAACAAGAAATTCTCACTCGTACAGGGGCAAAACCGGGGCATCTCCTCCTGTTTGGTGCAGGAGATACAGCAACTGTGAATAAAACCCTCGATCGCTTGCGTCAGTGTTTGGGTAAAGAATTGGGTCTGATTGATCCCAAGCAAATCAATTTGCTCTGGGTACTTGATTTTCCCATGTTCGAATGGAACGCAGACGAAAAGCGACTGGATGCAATGCACAATCCTTTTTCTGCGCCCCATGCTGAAGATATGGCAGATTTAAAAACTGCCCGTTCTCAAGCCTATGACCTGGTCTATAACGGCTATGAAGCGGCGGGTGGCAGTGTGCGGATCCACCAACCCCAGTTACAAGCACAGGTGTTTGAACTGATTGGGTTATCAGACGAAGAAGCCCATGACAAGTTTGGCTTCTTTCTAGAAGCGTTTGAATATGGTGCGCCACCGCATGGTGGCATTGCCTACGGCATCGATCGCTGGGTGATGTTGCTGGCGGGTGAAGAGTCTATTCGAGATGCGATCGCGTTCCCCAAAACGCAGCAAGCTCGTTGTCTGCTGACCAATGCCCCATCAGAGGTTGACAGCAAGCAACTGAAAGAACTGCATATCACAACTGTGAAACCTAAGTCCTAAACCCCATGCTGTTAGAGGGCGATGGCGCAGCCATCGCTCTCTCTAACACAATTATGGTAAGACCTCGGGGAGGTAGGAGAGGTGCCCTCACGCAGGGGTGAAACTCCTGCACCCCGTCCGCACCCTGATGCATACCGCTATACAGGTTAATGCATCTGTGATCGTTAGCGATCGCGCCGGGATGATTGTGGCTATAGCCAGGGGAAAGGGATTCATTAAAATAAGACAGGGTTGAGGGAGCATCACTCCCTCAACCCTGTCTTATTTAGTTGGTTGGGGCAATTGCTACACGAGGAGATGAAGACAACTCCCCACATAGAGTTTGAGTCATAAAGATGGGCTATATACCTGGGGATACCGGCGTTTTGCCATTGTTAATGTATCCGTTCCAAAGTTGGGCAAGATCTTGCGCTTTTTGGTTCCAACCAGGCGTTACTTGATACATCCTGCGAGGCCGTCCTCGTCCTTCTACCTTCTTCCAATAGCCTGTTATTGCAGCAGCGTCCTCTAAAAACTTCAGCGCGCTGTACAAAACGGTATCGGATAGCCGATAGGTCGGATATTCATTTTCCAGGAGCTGGATCAATTCTGTTCCGTAGGAATCTTTACGCAATAGAACGTCCAGAACGTAGCAAACAGCCAGTTCTTTATTGAGATAGAACGGAGGAGGATTGCGAAAGAACTGGTAAATATCGTCGAGTGTTGTCATAGGAGTGTCAGCCAAACGATTCATCAATCAGGTTTTACTGGCAATGTTCCCGGTCGCTTGCAGGAAGAAGCTCGTCGCCAAATCCCTTTGCACCTGATGTGTCCGTTGAGTCCATTCAGTTTTGTAAACAAACTGAGAAACATAACCCTTGTAGAATTTTCGCTACAAGAATGTGAAATAGGCTACATCTCTAATAGATTCGGATAGACACAGTGGATTGCAACTCGTGGGAACGATAGAGAGTAGAGAGTAGTTAGTCTGGTCTATCTACCAAGCTTAACCTCTGTCGAAGACTTACAACCCCATCTTAAGGAAGAAATCTTTTGTCAGGGAAATATGATAGGTCTCCAGAATTGCTATCTACTTCAGTCGGAGATAGATTAACTATTACCGAACGATATTCCAATTTTAGACATTTCTTTGGGATTTCGTCTCCTATCATAGAAAATAATTTATCCTAACCTCAAATTTCAAGACCCAATTGGAAAGTTCAGCACGCTATTCTGTGATCCTCAGCCGAAACTTTGCTGGGGAGATAACGTCGCACACGCTCAAATCAGCTTGATTCAAAATGCGTTGATTCACAATCGTTCTATCACCATGAACGTCAAGCGATGCGTTGCTGAGCGGCAAAATTGCGGGTGATCCTACAGGATGCCCATCAACAATTCACAGGGAATTTTGCATTGATTTCTGCAAAGCGTTTCGATTAAATTTATTTGCCCTGAAAAAATTAAAATTCAAGGTGCGATCGCTTCTAATATCGATTGATAAAACCGTTTAGCCCGCGTTACTACTCACCAAACCATCGTCTGAACACCCCGAACTCGTTGAGCATTCGGGAGTAAACGCATGAGATACAAAGAAAGTTTGAGCAAACGAAGGACTGAGGAACAAGCAAGTTGACTAATTTGAAAAAACCATTAAAAACATCAAATTTTTGATCCCTGATAACTGTTTCATCCCCGGTCAGGCGCTAAGTTAAGATGACTGATCGACTTACAGTTCAATATAATTTTCTGGAAATATTAAGAATGTTGTAAATTATTTTTTTGCTTAATCGTTACTTCACAAAACAATCGGGCGATCGCAAGAGCATTCGCAATTTTACTTAGAAATATTCCGTAAATTCACTGACTTAACTATAGCCAGACGTTTGCTAATTGATTTTGGTTAAGCTTTGTCGCTGAAAGTAAATAAATAATTTTCAGCCTTATCCCCTCACCTATTTCAGTTAACTAAAAAAGCTCAATCAGTAATGCCATAGATGGAATAAAAATAGTTTTATACCAGGGCTAATCCGCTCTACAAAACTATCTCCGATTACGGAACTGAACCACCAAGTTTTATTCTTGAATAGATGAAAACATAGCAAGGCTGTCATCAGTTTGTGGCGGTGAGATGAGCGCAGCCCATCTCACCGCCACAAACTGGCTGGATATATAGGTTTACAGAGTCATAGCTGAGGGGTTAGAAGTTTATTTAGGTGTTTTAAAGGGACTGCGCTTCAATTTCTTGGCACGCTCTCTTTCTTTCTCTTTTTCGCGCTCGTATTCAATTTCTTTTAGCTTCTTCATGATTCGCCCGAAGTAGTCTTGCATATAAGCTTCCAGCGTTGTCATGTCTTTTGGATCTAACCCAAACACGGCATAGGTTTCATCCATTGAAGCCGTCAGGGGCTTACCAGAGGCGATCACTTCTGTAAACGACAGGCGATCGGCAATATTCAACGTCCACTGGAAGAAGCGGGCAATCCGACGGATCGAACGCAAGAGACCGATGGGCATTTTGGTGACTTTGGCATCTCGACCGGAGAGGCGTTCGCAAAGTCGGATGATTTCGTAAGCTTCCCAGGCACGCGACCCAACGACTGGAAAGGTGCGATTGGCAGTTTCAGGCACCTTAAGCGATCGCACGGCAAACTTAGCAATATCTTGGGTGTCCATATAGGCGATCGCCGATGTATTTCCCATGACCCAAACCGATTGTTTCTCTAAAATGGGAATGGCATATTGACTGATCAACCCTTGCAAAAAGCCAGCCGTCCGCAAAACGGTATAATTTAAGCCCGACTCTGCCAGATATTGCTCTGTACAGCGCTTAATTTCCATCAACGGCACATTCGGATACTTTTCAGCATCCAAAATTGAGAAAAACACGTATCGTTCTATCCCAGCCGCTTTTGCTGCCTTAATCAGATTGACTTTGCCGTCCCAATCGACCTGACGGATGCTGCGTGAGTCGGTTGGTCGCGTTGTTGCGGCATCGATCACGCCTGTCACACCTTCTAACGCAGGGGGCAGGGTTTCTGGATCGCACAAGTCACCCCCAACCAATTCGGCACCCCACTCTTTGAGAAAGGCTGCCCGTTTGAAACTTCGAACCAAACACCGCACTTCGTAACCCTCATCTAGTGCGCGACGAGTGATTTGCCTTCCTAAAGTTCCAGTAGCACCAACAACTAATATGCTCATGAGGGACTCAAAAACTAATTTATTAACTTTTTATAAGATACACCCTAATGCTCTCATAATTCCCCCCGGTTAAATTGAGAAAAAACTTTATATATCAACAAGATCTCAGTGATAAAGCTGACAACCCTATTTCATTCCGCAAAACCGCTCCAGACCGTTGATGTTGGTGAGGTTCCAGAAACGGTCATGATTTTTTGTGGCGCGGGCGACGCCCGCGCCACAAAAAATCATGACCTATGGCTCCATGCAATCCAGTTGGGACATCAGGGGGCGGTTGCCCCACGCAGGGGTTTCACCCCTGCACCCCGTCCTAACCCTAATGCGTACCACTATAAATACCACTACTCTCTAAACCTGGAAGTACGCAGAGTTTAATCTCCCCTGAAGGCTTTTTTCCCTGTTGTTTTGCGACTCCTACACTTCAGTATGCTTACGGAATCTCGCTGATTGCGTCTCGTTGGATGAACAGGTTGAAACGGTCAAAGCGATCGCTACATCTAAGAGATTTCACAGGGTTGAACGCATTCAAAAACTTTGCATGAACTTTATAAAAGCCGAATCGAATACGTATTTTTGACCAAGTCTTATGATACTCGTAGATCTCCTTATTCTGGTGTTGATAAGTTAGTGGGTGACCCCAGAAGAGGTATAAATTATGACGATGACCCTCGTAGCCGTGAACCGAAATGGTGCCAACATGTCGCTGTTCCAAAGCGATGGTAATGGCGGATTCACCGCACCCGTCTACATTCCCCTGGTTAGCCGATCAACTCCTTTCTCGGTTGCGGCTGGCGACCTTAATGGAGACAGTCTGACTGATATTTTCACTGTTAATCGGGGTCTCGGCAGCATTTCTGTATTGTCAAATAATGGTGTTGGCGGGTTTAGCTCTCCTGTCAACTATGCCGTTGGCTCTCAGCCCGTCCACATTATTACTAAAGATGTGAATGGAGATAATGTACTTGATGCTGTAGTTGCTAATAGCGGGTCTGCCAATATTTCTCTCCTCACCGGAAATGGATCGGGTGGCTTAAATACCCGAATAAATTACACTGCCGGTACACAGCCCTGGGAAATCGCGGTTGAAGATATTGACCACGATGGCGATCAAGATATGTTATCCGCGAATTCTGGTAGTGCAAATGTTTCTGTTTTATTAAACGATGGTCTGGGCGGGTTTTCGACACCAACCAATTACACCGTCGGTAACCGTCCCGAATCAATCGCCATGGGTGATCTCAATAACGACGGCAATCTGGATGTCGTTACCGGCAATGCAGGGGGTAACAACGTTTCCGTTCGCATGGGATTAGGTAATGGTACCTTCGATGTTCTGACTAACTATGCAGCGGGTCGGGCAGCTAGCCCAGTAGCACTTGGCGACTTAAATGAAGATGGTGCTCTGGATATTGTGGTCGGGAATACGCAAGCCAATACTGTTTCAGTGTTTCGCAATAATGGCAATGGCACATTTGCGACTCAAACGACGTTTGCAGTAGGAACTCAGCCTTATGATATCGTGCTGAAAGATACGACCGGAGATGGTCACCTTGATATTTTGTCTGCCAACTTTATGTCTAACAATATTTCGGTACTGGCAGGTCAAGGAAATGGTAGCTTTATTGCTCAAACGCCGCTGACGTCAGCAGGTGGGCCGGTAGATATGATATTTGCTGACCTGTAAAATATCCGCTGTGGTTACTCAACTCTTTTCAATCCATAGCTTAAGAAATTGATAGTTCTAAAAAAGTAATGATTTTTTGTGGCGCGGGCGTCGCCCGCGCCACAAAAAATCATCACATCAGTACCACACCAGAAATTTATATAGATTTACGGATTCCTGTTACACCTTGGGGTGTGGGTAGTGACCCACGCAAAGGTTCCACCCCTGCACCCCGTTCTAACCCCAATGCGTAGCGCTATGCCCCTGCACCCCGTCCTAAACTGAGAATTTATGGATTTCATAACCTGTAAGTTTGTGTTGTGGGGCTTATGTTTGGATTGCTTTTTAGTGAGGAATGAGCGATCGCTCTTCGGTGACAGGAAAACGGCGATCGCGATCGTGGGGCAGATCAAAGTCAATATCGGGACCCTTAGGGGCGATGCCATTGGGATTAATTTCTTTCAGCCCGACATAATAGATGCGTTTAACGTGGTCAACACTACACACGTCTTTGACGCCAGGTTGTTGGTAAAGGTCGCGGAAATAGTTCCACAGGTTAGGATAGTCGATCAATCGCCGCAGGTTGCATTTGAAGATGCCATGATATGCCAGGTCAAAGCGAAATAGGGTAGTAAACAAACACCAATCGGCTAAGGTAATGCGATCGCCACAGAGATAACGTTGATGGTTGAGGATCATTTCCCAATGATCTAACGCCTGGAATAGTTCGGTTACAGCTTCTTCGTAAGCGGTTTGACTGGATGCAAAGCCTGAGCGATAGACGCCGTTATTGATCGGTTGATAAATCGCATCAATCGTTTGTTCAATAATGGGTTGCAAAGTGTCGGGGTAAAACTCGCGATCGGGATGAGCCGCAACGGAATTGAACTCCGAGTTCAACATTTGGATAATCTGGCGCGATTCGTTATTAACAATGGTCTGAGTTTGCTTGTCCCACAACACCGGGACGGTAACACGTCCGGTATAGGTCGGGTTGGCTTTGACGTAAAGTTGCCAGAGGTAGTCGGCACCATTAACTGCATCGGGAATACAGCCTGGATAGTCAGAAAATTTCCAGCCATACTCGCTGAGCACGGGGTCCACAATCGATAGCCCAATGACGTGTTCCAGCCCTTTTAATTTGTAAAGTAGGGCAGTTCGGTGTGCCCAGGGACACCCCAACGAAATATAGAGATGATAGCGTCCGGCTTCGGCTCGAAAGCCACTGGAACCATCAGCAGTAACGTGCTGATGAAATTGGGTTGGCATCCGTCGAAACCGTCCGGTTTCATCGCGCTCTGTCCAGTCTTTATGCCATTGTCCGTCTACGAGTTGACCGAGAGCCATATCATTTATTCCTTCGACGATGGATAGTGGTAATCATGTCGTAATTTTTTGTAGCGCGGGCATCGCCCGCGCTACAAAAAATGGTGTTGCTCGTGTTGGGGATGACGTTGAAGGGTACGGTTCTCACACCCCGCTTATTGGCGATGTTTCAAATGTGTTGTTGATTTTTTGAAAAGCTCGCTCCGCGAGCTTTTCAAAAAATCAACAACACATTTGAAACATTACCGGAATTCGTACAAATCCAGAATCTTATGCAAGATTAAGTTAGGATCATAAAAACTTTGACGTAGGAAGTTCTGTTTGCTATGAGTAGTCCCGTTTCTCTGGTTGCAATGTCGGTTGTCTACTTCTTAAATATCTATTTTGCGATTATCATCGTCCGGGTTCTTCTAAGTTGGTTTCCCAACGTCAATTGGATGGATCCACCCTTCTCCTGGATTAGCCAGCTAACTGACCCTTACCTCAATATTTTTCGATCGGTCATCCCACCATTGGGAGGCATCGACTTTTCGCCCATTATCGCCATCTTTTTGCTTCAGTTTGTTCTTCAGTTTGTTACCCGTATCGTCTCTACGCTGGCTTTACCCGCTGCACAAGCCTATTTCTAAGAACCGATCTAAAAAGGAATTCGATGAGTTGGTGATTCGTGCCATCAGGGTGCGAATCATCAGCGTCATGGATAAGAGCTAATCGCAGAGAATTGGCAATATTAAGATTGGCGATCGCAATGAGCTGACGCTGAGACGTATGACCGCTATCAAATGTGACTGCTATTAAACAAAAGAGCTGTACCTATCGGGCACAGCTCTTTTTGTCTTTTGGCGTTGAGTATCCGGACTGGGTTTACCAGGCACTGGTTTCTCTGTTGCGATAGAACAAACTCAGCATGATGCCGCTGGCAATTAGCTTAGACAGTTCTGCGATGCCATACAACCCATGCATTTGATTCATGCCCGATGGTGTAGATACCGACAGGTTGAAGAGATCAAGATGGAGTCCGAGTGCGCTCATCTCAGGCGTGAGCACATAGGTATACATGAGCGGCACAATTAATAAAAAGATTGCCAGAGCGATCGCTTGAGTCCGATGAGCAATAAATCCGGGTGTTTGTTGTAAAACCAGAACGCCCGTTAGCGCTAGAGCGGCACACAACAGTTCAATCCGATTAAAAATCCAGAAAATCGAATATCCTGCGGTGGCAAAATCTGCATCTGACATTACCCCTGCCGCATAAAGCCCCGGCATAATCAGAAAATCTAAAATTAAGCTGCTGCTGAACCAAAAAGCTAGGGCAGAAAGAGCGATCGTGTGCCATTTTGCAATTTTGAGTTCAGAACCAGAAATCGTAGCCATGAGCTGCCCTCATTTCTTGTGTTCTACTGTTCAGCTTATCGAATCTATTTCGCAATAGGTGTGAAGTATCATTTCACTTTTCTACGGCATGTAATGTATAGAGATGAACTGCTTCAATGGCGGACACAATTAAGCCATCTTGCGCTACTCGCCTTCTCGTCAGTTCAGTAAGTTTAAAGATATCGAGAAGGTTGATTAAACCTTGACGAATTCCCCTCTAACCCCACAGACTTCTGTGTGTATTTTGTAAAATCCGTACGTATATTTCTCAAAGAAACTAACCAATTCTTAACCGGCGATAGTGTCTTATTTTAGTCAATTCATTCACTCGTGGTTAAACAATTGGGGGTGTGCATCCTCACTCTAATAATCATTCTCTCTCAGGGTCACAGATCCATTCACCTGCCATTCTTTTTAAGAGAGTGATGGCTCTGCTATCGCTCTCTTGAAAAGAATCAGGTTCGATAAAATCCGCGATCCTAAAGCACGACTACACTATTTTATTTTGTCTGGTTAATGGTTTTGATCAAGAATGCCGGAACAGCCAGACAGCGTAAAGCCCACCGTTAAAGAAAAGGCGATGAAAGATCCTTGTTTGGCAGATTTTTACCACGGCTGGATTATTGAAGTGTTAGCAGAAAAAGAAGGGTTTAAGAGCGTATGCTACTCGCCTTCTAGACAACGGCTGACGGACTATAAAAGCTATCCGTCCGATATTTGTGCTCTCGTTGCAGCGAAACGGTTGATCAACCAACATCTGGCATGTCACTCGATGTCAGTTTTTTTGCGGGATGCCTATGAGGCAGGCAATCTTAGCTTTGAAGAATGGCGATCGCTAAATCACTCTCTGACAGCGGTCTTGACCATGCATTAGAGGCATGAGAACGGGTCTACGGCAGATGCTGTTTGATAATAGTTCCTAATAGAGAAATCCCCTGCTCAATATCCTCTAACGTTTGGGAAAAGTTAAGCCGCATTGCCGGATATCCCTGCTGATTTGGGAAAAAACTTGCCCCCGATGTAACCACGACTTTATGAAGCGATGCCTCATTGCAAATCGCTGCAACGGGCGCACCCTCGGGCAAACTCACCCAGAGAAATAATCCGCCATCGGGCACTGTCCAGGTTGCATCAGCCGGAAAATGCTGGTCTAGCTTTTGTAGCATGGCATTGCGACTGAGTAAGTTACTGCGGCATAAATCATGCAAATGTCGGCGATAGTGACCCGATGCCAAATACTCACTGACGATCGCCTGTGAAATGGTAGAGGTACTCAAATCCTGGAGTAGCTTTCGTTCTAACAGGGGTTGATAACAAGCACCTGTCGCGACCATATACCCAACCCGTAATCCTGGCATCAGCGTTTTTGAAAACGTACCAATGTACGTGACCCAATCTGCTGTGTCAAATGCTTTGATTGGCGGCGGCACGGCACCAAAACTTAAGCCTTCGTAAGCGTTGTCTTCTAAAATGGGACAGTGATAGGCTGCGGCTAGGGCAAGCAATTGCTGACGATGATGGGGTGACGTTGTGATGCCCGTTGGGTTATGTAGCGTGCTGATGGTGTAGATCAGTTTGGGGCGATGGCTGTGCAGATATTGTGCCAGTAGCGTCAGGTTCATACCATCTTTGGTCATGGGTATGCCAATGACTCTAGCCCCTAAGTCTTGCAAAATTGCCAGTGCGCCATGATAGGTTGGCGATTCAACAATCACCCAATCGCCCGGTTGAATGTAATAGTGCATTGCCAGGGAAAGCCCCTGCATCGACCCGTTGGTGACAATCAGATGGTCGGGAGAAATGTCCAGCCCTTGTTGCATTAACAGATGGGCAATTTGCTTTCTCAGGTTGGCTTGTCCCTGGGGCAAATGGTAGCAAAACAAGCTATCGGCAATGGTTTTGACAGCGCGCCGAGACAGCCGTTGCAGGTCTTCGAGATGAACTGGGCGGGGAAAACCAGAGCTAAACGTAATCATATTGCCCTGATTGTGGGCAAGGGTCGATGCCATGTAGATGTCGAAGTAGGACATCTCGCCTTTGTCGGGGATGACGACATCTTGATTGGGTGCAAAGGTTGATTCTGGCGATCGCGTGTCTATAACAGCGGCATTGACAAAATATCCAGAGCCGGGTCGCGAATGAATCAGACCGTCGGCTTCTAAAACTCCATACGCCTCGATCACGGTTAATTTATTCACCTGGGCTTGTTCTGCCAGAGAGCGAATAGAGGGCAGGCGATCGCCAGGTTGTAATGCCCCTGATTGAATCAACCGGGTCATGCGATCGCGAATTTGTAGATAGACCGGCTTAGGCGATCGCCGATCAACCAGAATTTTCACCAGAAACGTCTCCGTAGTTTTGCCTGGTACAGTTTTACCGTCATCTTAGCAGAACAGTTCTGTATTTCTAAAACTGTACTAGTTAAAGTTAATCAATCTGTACCTTCTCAGTTCTGAAATTGATCCGTCAGAGTAGAGATAGGGATAGATCGAATAGAGTCTAAAGCATATGAAAACATCATTTGGTGCATACCATTTTTCAAGCGCCTCTGCTTCCCATAGCATGAGTGATTGGCTCTCTGGGTTGATGCAGCAGGTAAAGAAAGCTTGGCAAGGGTTTGTTGGCTTCATGTCCGATAGTTCAGAACTGCGAGTCCAAGAATTTTCAGATCGAAATGGGGCAACTCATTGGCGAGTTTTCAATCCTATGACCGGCGAATCTAGAAGTTTTAATACTGAATCTGAAGTTCGCATTTGGATAGAAGACCGTTACTATCACTCTTGACAAAATTTGGTATTTCCTGACTGCAAGCAACATCTGAGTCAAGTCAAATGAGTGCCATTGATGGGCATGAAAAAACCTTAAGATCGCAGCTTAATTCACCTGCAATTTGTGTTTGAGAGAGCGGCGGCGAAGCCGCCGCTCTCTCAAACAGAATCGGTCTGATTAAATCCACGATCCTGTAGCAATTCTCAATTTCGTAACGTACATTTTGAGAGAGAGCCGCGCGGAGTACGGCTGTCTCAAAAACTGTAATCCTATGGGGTAATGGTTCCGGTTACAGGAGAGCTGGCACTGGCATAGGATTTAACTGGAATCCGACCCGCTAGATATGCTAAACGGCCTGCCTGGGCGGCAATTCCCATTGCCTGCCCCATCAGGATCGGGTTTTGGGCTTGGGCGATCGCCGTATTAATTAACAATGCATCCGCTCCCATTTCCATTGCCTGAGCAGCCTCGCTGGGGGTACCGATCCCGGCATCAACGACGACGGGAACCCTGGCATTTTCGATAATGATTTGGATGTTGGCAGCATTGCGAATGCCTTGCCCTGAACCAATCGGTGAACCCAATGGCATGACTGTGGCACAGCCCACGTCTTCCAGCCGTTTTGCCAGCAAGGGATCGGCATTGATATACGGCAATACCGCAAATCCTTCTTTAACCAACTGCTCTGCTGCCTGGAGGGTGCTAATGGGGTCGGGTAAGAGATATTTGGCATCCGGGATCACTTCTAATTTGACGAAGTTGTTGTCCTCCTGACCCAATAGCTTTGCCATTTCTCGCCCCAGTCGGGCAACGCGTATGGCGTCTTCAGCGGTCTGACAGCCTGCGGTATTGGGCAACATCCAAAGGGTTGACCAGTCCAACGCATCGGCTAAGCCTTCATGTCCGGGGGCATTAGTTTGAACTCGACGAACGGCAACGGTCACAATTTGGCTACCACTGGCGGCAATACTACGACGCATGTCATCGAAGTTGCGATATTTTCCGGTTCCGGTCATCAAACGAGATTGAAAGGTGCGTCCGGCAATGATAAATGGCTGATCGGCGATCGCCATCGGGGAATCGAGTGTGGGCGTATCTAAAGTTTTCACGGTGTCGTTAAAGGAATGTTTGCAAGGGTCTACGATTTCGAGAGATACAGGAGAGGGGGTTAGAGCCGTGCTAGAGCCTGGTTGAGGCGGGTGAGTGCGGGTACTCGCCTGGGCAATACTAGCCTGAGCAATACCAGTCTGGGCAATACTAGCCTGGGCAATACTAGCCTGGGCAATACTAGCCTGGGTAAAACTGGCTTGGGAAACGCCGGTGACTAGCGCACTGGGTCGAAGAAACCGTTCCCAGGCAAAATGCGGCATCAGATCATTGATCGGATCGGTCGTCTGTTGTCCAATCCAATTGGCAATGAGCAAGGCAGTAACAGGTGCCAGCAAAATGCCATTGCGATAATGCCCCACCGCCAACGTCAAATTATCGCATTGGCTTGCGCCTAAAATGGGTAGACCATCCGCTGTGGCAGGACGAAACCCCCACCAACTCTCTTGAATGGGAAAGTCACTCAGCCGGGGATATAGGCAAATGGCAGCATCTAGCAGCGATCGCAATCCTGCCGGGGTATTGCAGGGAGCAAAGCCAACAGATTCAACGGTTGCACCCAATAAAATTCGACCATCTCGCCGGGGCACGATATAAATTTCTTCGCCGTACAAAACGCGTTGCAATGGCAGCCCTCGATCATCGCTGGGTGCAGCCACGGCAAGCATTTGCCCTTTTTTGGGATGGATGGGAACAGGCAGCAGATCGGGTGTCCAGGCTCCTGTGGCTAACACATAATGCTGGGCAGACCAATCCCCCTCTGTCGTTTTAATCCCCGTTACCGTTCCCTGACGTTGCTCAATAGCCGTGACCTGGATTCCCGGATGCAGCTTGACGCCTCGGGCTTCTGCGGCGACCCAGAGCGCTTTTGCCAATGCCCGGTTATCGACTTGCCCGTCTTCCGGTAACCACCATCCCCCGATGACGCGATCGCTTAACCCCGGTTGAGCATGGTGAATGGCTGCCTGGTCGAGCCAGATTCGTGCCGTTGAAGTGCTGGGCAGTGGTGGGATTGGCTGACCCTGTTTCGCGTCATAAATAGGTGACAGAATGCCGCACGCCCAATAGCCCGTGGGTAAACCACTGATATCTGCAATTTTGCTAACCCAGTCAGAATAGAGTGTTCGACTACGCAAACACAGATCCAACATCGGACTGGGCGCAATATTTTCAGCGTGAGGTGCCAGCATTCCGGCAGCGGCTTGGGTGGCAGCAGCCTGTCTGTCGCGGCTCAGGACCGTAACCGTTGCACCCCGCAGTTGTAACTCTAGAGCGATCGCCAAACCAATGACGCCACCCCCGATAACCAAAATGTCCGTGTCCGTACTCATGCAAAATTTATTTCAAGCGCGCTCCGGCACTACTGATCCTAACGGACTATCGGTAGAACAGAATGAATATTGCCAGGGCAAGCCCTGGCAATATTCACCTAAAATGCTTACCACCAGGCAGTTACAGGTCTTTGGCTGCCACCCGAACCAGACCCCTGAGGGCTATCTGAGCGGGGGCGAGGAAACGGAGTCTCTTGGGATGAAACAGTGCCACTGGGGGTGCTAGTGTTGCTGGGCGTGCTACTCCCCGTCGTTGTATTAGGAGCCGCCTGGTTTGGAGCCGTTGTACTGGAAGGGCTACTACCTGTGGTAGTGCCGTTGGTCGTATTGCCGTTGGTCGTGTTGCTCGGCGTACTGCCATTGGGCGCAAGCTGGCTAGGTGAGGCTTGGGTAATGGGCTGATTGGTTTCAGCATTGGTAAATGGAGCAGAGCGAAACCCACCAGACCCTCCGGTCTCACCGTTTTCGCCCGCATTGGATTGAGTTTGGGTTTCAGATTGGACTTCTGCGGATAGCTGTTTGAGCCAATTGGATACTACGGGCAACCGACTGGTCAGCGGTTGACCGACCGCCATAACCGCTAAGGCAGCTAAGACTAAAAACCCGACAAACCGAAGCGCACCCTTAACGACGGTGCCCACGATAAACGCGAGAATGGATATTACCAAAACTGCGCCAATCACCTCAATCATGCCCCTGACTCCCTGCGATCGCTTCTTTCATCATCCCCCAAACTACCTAAATCTTGCGGTTCACTCTACATAATTTATGCCTGTGATTTACGTAGGTGGAACATCAAAATAAGGGTTTGTATGTTGATTCGTTGCCATCTGAATGGGACGAAGTATCGCTGGGCAATGAGTCAGGTGTAGCGCTACTGCCTGTAAAACTGGGTTGGTCGTCGAATTCTGCCATGCCCCGCACCCGATTGAGCTGGCTAATTGCCCAACGAGCTGTTTCTCTTACTTCTGTGTCGGGATCTTCAGACGCATGCCTTAAAACCTGGCTGATTTGAGACATCAAATCGTAAATCCGGGTGACATCACGAATCGCATTTTTTCGCACATCGGCACTTTCATCTTGAAGAGAGACAATGAGTGCGCGATTCATCGGTTTTAAGGTGCGAATACCAATTTCTGAGATAGCCGCCAGGATCAAACTGCGCTGATGGGAATCTGCATCTACCATCAAATCGACTAACGGTTGAACTGCGCGCGAGTCTCCCCGTTGCCCCAAATCCCACACGGCTTTGCGCCGTTTTACAGGGTCAAGGCTATGCAAGTCTGTGATTAATTCTTCGACAATGTTGACTTTACTGAGGCGCGTCATCTCCGTTTCTTTGTCTAGCTGAAACGAGAGTGAGGATGGAGCGGCGCTTTCTTGAAACGATGGTTTTTGGGGAACCATTTGCGAAGAGGAGCTGGGTTCTGGCTCGCTCTCTTCCATTAAAGAGGCATAGGACGACGTTTGAGAAATCGATGGTTCAGCGATCTCACTTTCTCGAAACTCGGCGGGTTTTTCTTTTTCAGGGTGTTCAGGAGCCCATTTTTGCCGATAGGAAGACTTGATTCTGTTCGTACCTGGGCGTCTGATGACATAGTAGATTACCCATAGCAGCGCGCCGCCAGACATTAACCCCAGCAACCATCTGAGCCAGCCCAATTGATCAGATGGGGGGGGTGCGTCTTCGGTTTCAGCGCCAGATGCTTCGTCGGGGGCAGCACCCGGTGCGGTCGAGTCGTCGGTGGTTGTGGCTTGAGCTTGCAAAAATGTATTGGCTTGAAAGGTACGAGAAGCCAACTGCGCTTCAATGGTTTGCAGTTGTTGCCATGTTTCTGTGCCAACTCGACTGTCCACCGATAAGCCAAACTGTTTTTGAAATTCGGCTACAGCCTGCTTAGTGTCTTCTCCAAAAATCCCGTCTGGGGTCAGACGATATCCCATTTTCTGAAGGATCGTTTGCATTCGCAAAACGTCTTCCCCCCGGCTCCCAGGTTTGAGCAGGAACGGTTCGGTGACACTCTTGGCAGGTTGATCAGAGTGGGGAGTTTGGGCTACGAGGCGATCGCTCAACTCAAACGATTCAGAGGATGAACCACTCACCTGCGCAACAGACCCAGTATCCTGCTCACGGAGGGCAGCCCCTAATGCAGGCGATGGAACAAACCAAGCATTAGCGCCACAGCAAACAGCATAGCCAGTCAGTAATAGTTTTAATCGATGGGACATGGCAACTCAATTGCAGCTTCGAAAAACCAGTCAGTGAACCACAGCTAACTAATTTGGTCGTGGTAATTCTTGTGATGATTTTTTGTGGCGCGGGCGACGCCCGCGCCACAAAAAATCATTACTTTTTTAGGACTACCCCTAATTCTAATTAGTTTAAAACTAGCTCTATCCTAGTCGCTGATTACGTAAGATGCCCCATGATATGCGCAAAACCGCTTTGAAATATACCTTCACATTAACCGACGCAGGCTAGATTGGTATGGCTATTTTTATGGATCTGAATAGAGGAAAAGTGCAGTCTGAGTTTGCGAAGGTAGCCCAGCGGCTTTTAGGATATGAGTTTCTGGATGATTTGACTATCGAGCGATCGCAGAGACGTTTTAGCAAAAATTACGCGTTTCAGGATCTGATGGTTCCGGCTTAACATCCATCAGAATTAGCCCAAATCTAGGGCAATTGCTCTGTATCCGGCTCCCCAACCGATTTTAATGGCAGCGATGAGATACCAGCGGCTTGAGTTGCCAAAGCCGTATCGTCTGAGCATTGTAAGAGTGAGAGGTCTTGAGGTCGTTCGATCGCAGAATTGGAGTCTCTGGGAAACGCTAATTTTTGTAACAGCACATCTCGCTGGTTAATCAAGTAAATGCTGATCAAGGTCAGGCTCACCCCACCCCACTGCACGGGACTGAGCACCTCTGATAGCAAAAGATTGCCAAACAGCAACGCAAAAACAGGCGTCAAAAACGTCAGTGAACTGAGACTGGTTAAATTTCCACTAGATGCAAAGTAAAAGAAGAGTCCATAGGCGATCGCACTGCCAAACACCGTTGAATAGGACATTGCCATCCAGTCTGATGCGCTGAGATGGAGCCATTGCTGCGATTCAAACAGACCAGAGAGGGCAAATAGAGGAATGCCGCCCAAAACCATATGCCACCCGGTTGCCGTAACGGGGTCAGCATACCGACAGACATAGCGCACCAAGACCGTCCCCACTGCCATTGAGAGCGCTGCCAATAACATCAGCCACTCACCGCTTTGAAATAGCTTTTGCAGCACGTCTGCGCCAATCTGGGTACTCAACCCTGAGACATCTCCATGAAGTAGGCTCAAAATCCAGTCATCGGGCAAGCCGATCAAACTGATCCCCAAAATTCCAATTCCTAACCCCAGCCAACCCCACAAGCCGACCTGCTCCGCAAACAAAAATCGTGCCATCAACGCTACGGCTAGAGGTTGGGAGTCAATCATCACCGACCCCAGCCCAGCCCCCGTTCTCACCAAACCTTCGGCTAAAAACCCCTGGAACAGGGTGCCATCGACCAAGCCAAACAGGGCAATCCATAACCAGGCAAGCCATCCTTTGGGCTGGGGCTTTTTGGCGATCGCTGCTACCGCCAAAATTAAAAAGCCCGCCGGAAAAAGGCGTACGCCTGCCATAAAGAAAGGCGTTGTTTGCGGGATGACTCCTTTCATCGCAACCATTGCCGTTCCCCAAAGGAAAAATGGGGCAATGAGTAACACCGGCATAAACGGGATTTTGGATTCTGTCAGCTTGAGATGCATCAATACTCCTGGGGGTCACTTTCCCAATTGTACCCACATTGTGTATTTATATGTATTTATGTTAAGCGATTTATGAGAGGATATCACTGGTTCCTGAAACCAGAGGATACGGGATAGAACACGCGAAATCTGCCGTGTATCCCACCCCTTTAGCCGAATTTAGAGGGCGCAGGTGTAGCATCCAGTACTTCAATTTTTGAGTTTTAGCTAAAAGATAAGGCACACTAGAATTCAGCCTACTCATCGCAATCTCAACCGATTTGTGAAATGGTTTGTGGTATGTTCTGAGCGCTGCTCAACCCAGCCAGCACAATTCCCATCAAGATTGCTGTAACAAAGCGAATCGTTCAAATTATTCAGTGCAACACGGATCATGGTTTGGTTATTTAAGACGCCGTTTCGCAAACAAATTGCGCGGATTGAAGTGACAGGAGTGATTGCGGCTGCGGCTCGCAAGCGCATTTTGGCGGCATTAAAGACCGTTGAAGAGAAAAAGTTTCCAGCTCTATTGCTGCGGATCGATAGCCCTGGAGGGACGGTCGGAGACTCGCAAGAAATTTACAGTGCGCTCAAACGCCTGCGAGAAAAAGTAAAAATTGTTGCCAGCTATGGCAATATTTCTGCCTCTGGGGGCGTGTATATCGGCATGGGGGCAGAGCATATTATGGCAAATCCCGGCACGATTACTGGCAGCATCGGAGTGATTTTGCGGGGCAACAATCTAGAACGCTTGCTCGATAAAGTCGGCGTTTCCTTTAAGGTGATTAAGTCGGGTCCGTATAAAGATATTTTGGCGTTTGACCGACAGTTGACCGAGCCAGAGCAAACGATTCTGCAAGAATTGATCGATGTCAGCTATCAACAATTTGTTGAAACTGTGGCAGACGCCCGCAATCTCTCAGTGGAAGCTGTCAAAAGCTTTGCCGATGGGCGGATTTTTACCGGACAGCAGGCGGTGGGCTTGGGTATTGTCGATCGGCTGGGCACAGAGGAAGATGCCCGTCGTTGGGCAGCAGAATTGGTCGGGCTAGATCCAGAAAAAACGCCCTGTTTTTCGTTAGAAGAAAAGAAAAGTTTGGTGAGTCGATTTTTCCCTGGGGGCGATCGCTTGCAAACGGGTTTATCGGCGGGGGCAAGTTGGTTAGAGTTTGAACTATCGACCAGTGGTGTGCCGTTATGGCTTTATCGACCCTACTAAAAGTGATGAGGTTTATGTGAGGAATGAGCATCAGACGTTTGATTTGAGCCAGTTTTGAGTTAGTAAAGAGATGAATTGTCGTTCTTTGAGGGATTTTCTGGCGCTGCACCGATTGTGCTTCACGGAAACCCTCCAAATGGGGATGTAACGGGAATGCCTTACACCAGGGATACCGCCACATCTCAGACATAGGAAGTGACAGACAACAACACAACACTTAGGATCGTGAGTTAAATAAGATCGACTATTGAATCGTTTGAAGGGGCAAACGGCTGTTCGCCCATATAACAAATCATCGACGTTATTTAGTTCTCATTCCTCAGACTCGTTCGTTGATTGGTAAAGGGGTCTGCCATTCAGAAGGGGTTTACCCCTCCACCCCCCTTCAAAATTTAATGTTTGCAGGATTTTTAAATCTAGTAATCCAAACCAATAACCATATCTCAGGAGGGTTTGATAAGTGGACTGGCGAGTGCGGGCAATTCGAGGGGCAACAACGGTTTCAGCCAATTCGGTTGAGGCAATTCGAGAGGCAGTGACCGAGTTGTTAGATGAGCTGGAAAGGCGCAATAACCTCGACCCGACTGATATCATCAGTGCCACGTTTTCAGTAACTCGGGATTTGGATGCTATTTTTCCGGCAGCGATCGCACGTCAACGACCGAATTGGGACAATGTGCCGCTGCTAGATGTGCAGCAAATGCATGTGGAAGGCAGCTTGGAGCGATGTATTCGGTTTTTGATTCATGTGCATACGCCAGTAGCGGCACCGCAAATCCATCATCCTTACCTGCGGCAAGCAAAAAGCCTCAGACCCGATTGGAGCATGGCTCCCGTGACCCTTTCGTCTTAGTAGGATCACAAATTAATTAAAACCTGGACGTTTATCTTTGGAAGCGCGGCAGAGCCGCGCTTCCAAAGTGTATGAAGTTGCGCCAACCTGGAACTCCCTGTAGTCTCCCTTGGCAAGGGAGACGGCGACAGCCGGGGGGTTGAATCAGACGCCGCCACATTAAATCGGCATAAGACGCTGCTATTTTGGAGGACTTTGAGAAATCGGGCGATCTGCGGGGGGGTGGTAATCTAGACCCGGTTCCAGCCTGAAATCGCATCTGCCCTGGGATATAGAGGCGAATTTACCGTGCTGAGCTAAAATCTAGCTGACATTGGGGTAAGTTCTCAACGGGCATGGTTGAATGACGGGATAGGGTTGAACCAGAAATCGGCGATTTCTCGTTGAACCATAGCTGCAACATTAGCAATGCCTGTCAACCAGACATTGCGTCTACGCTGAGTAGAATTTAGGGTCTAAAACATATGAATAAATTTGCCGGAGTCGCTGCTGCATTACTGAATGTCTTTATTTTGACTGGAGTACCCCATGGGGCTTGGGCACAGTCTCCAGAGCCAGATACTACTGAAACAACCCCTGCAACAGATTTTTACAATCGGGGTGTTGAAGATGTCGAGGATGAAGATTATGAGCAAGCGATCGCAGAATTTGATCAAGCGATTCTGAATGATCCTAGTTATGCCCCTGCCTATGTGTATCGTGGCTATGCCCGTGCCGCATTGGGTGACAATGAAGCCGCGATCGCCGATTTTAACCAGGCGATTCAACTGCAACCCGATTATGCCGAAGCTTACTTTAATCGGGGGGTGGTGTATTACACCATGGGCAATGTGCAGGATGCGCTGACAGACTTTAATCGGACGATCGCACTGCAACGAGACTATGCGCCTGCCTATCTGTATCGGGGGTTGAGTCAAACGGCCTTGGGCGATCGCGCCGGAGCCTTGCAAAATTTTGATCAGGCGATTC
This sequence comes from Calyptranema fuscum S582, assembly GCF_055793305.1. Taxonomy (NCBI): domain Bacteria; kingdom Bacillati; phylum Cyanobacteriota; class Cyanophyceae; order Oculatellales; family Oculatellaceae; genus Calyptranema; species Calyptranema fuscum. The sequence continues at coordinate 139,202 of NZ_JBSLYH010000002.1, read as the reverse complement.
AGCTACAACCCGATAATGCAACGGCATACGTTCATCGGGGTGCAACCTATGCGGCGTTAGACAATCAAAGTCAAGCTCTGGCTGATTTTAATCGGGCGATCGAACTCAATTCTGATTATGCCGAAGCCTATCTCAATCGGGGTACCAGCTATTATGCGTTAGGGAATACCGATGCCGCGTTAGCTGATTTTGATCAAGCGATTCGGTTAAATCGTGATCTGGCGTCTGCCTATTTCAATCGCGGTTATGTTCGGTTTGCTACGGGTAATAGTGATGGGGCGTTGGCGGATTTAGACGAAGCCATTAATCTCAAACCCGATTATGCTCAGGCATATTTTAGTCGAGGGATTGTCCGCGTTTCGTTTGGCGATGGGCAGGGGGCGATCGCTGACTTGAATCAGGCGATCGCAATTGACCCAAATTCGGCAGAAGCGTATAAACGGCGAGGTGACATTTACATTCAACTGGGCGAGACGCAAACGGCGATCGACGATTACTCTCAGGCTATCAACATCCAATCTAACTACGCCGAAGCGTATACGGCTCGCGGCAATGCCAATTTGTCGGTGGGCAACAGTCAGGGTGCGATGCAAGATTATACCCAGGCAATCTACCTCAATCCTGAAGATGCTGAAGCCCTTAGCCGTCGTGCCGACCTGTTTTATGCTCAAGGCGCGATGCAAGACGCTGCCGAAGACTACAGTCAGGCGATTCGGCTGAACCCAGACGATGCTAAAGCGTTTCATCATCGGGGTCAGATTCGTGCCCAAATGGGCGATCGCGCGGGTGCCATGCAAGATCTCAACAGAGCCGGGGAGTTGTATTTACAATTCAGTAATGGCGAGGGCTATCGGCAAATTCTCAGCGAGATGAGAGAACTGGAATAAAATCGGCGGATGGTGTCTGCCCACAGGGCAGACACCATCCGCCGTTCCAAACCATTGAATTAGCGATGTTTAGCGCCGCGATAGCGCATTTGCCGTTTGAGTGTGTAGTGTTCACCAAATTGGGGCATATCTCCCCGATGCCCCATAACGATAACCGTATCGTTTGCCAGAATCGGTGTAGCGTGGTCGGGGTGGATCAGAGTGGTGTTGTCAACCCGTCTCAGGGCTACCACGATAAACGTTCCCCGACCTCGGATTTCCAGGTCACCAATAGTTTTGCCAATCAGATGAGAGGCAGCTGGAATCGCCAACTCTTCAATTTGCACATCAATGTGGGCAAGGAGTTCGTTGAGGTTGCTGCTACCGTCATTGAGATCTAAAAAATCAAGGGTGGCAGGATGGGTAATCATATGTGCCATGCGCAGTGCCCCAATGGTGGCGGGCAACACAACATGATCGGCACCGGCTTGACGCAACTTTTTTTCGGTAGTCGGATATTCGCCCCGCGCCAGGATGATCAGGTTCGGGTTTAGTCCGCGTGCGGTCAGAGTAATAAACACGTTGGAGGCGTCGTCGGGCAATGCTGTTGCCAGAAATCTAGCGCGATCGATACCGGCGGATTCTAAAATCGTTTCATCGGTGGCATTGCCATTGATGGTAAGACACCCCAACGCTTCAGCTTTTTCCAGGCGATCGCTACTATTGTCCACAATCACAAAGGCTTGCTTTGCCTCCAGCATTTTAGTAGCCAGAATTCGCCCAATTCTGCCATAGCCGCAAATAATCACATGACCGGAGAGGGATTCGATTTCTTTCATCTTTCGCCTTGCGCCTAATGCCCGATTAATTTCGCCTTCCGTGATCATCTGGACAAACCCGCCCACCGTGTAAACGGCTGACGATGTCCCTGCGATGATGACCAGAATGGTAAACACTCTGAGTTCAGCCGACTGGATAGGTCGAACCTCGCCATAGCCCACCCCAAAAATGGTGATGACCACCATGTAAATTGCTTCTAACAGCGTCCAACCTGCGAGGGTGTAACCTGTCACCGCAAGAATCATGGTGAACAAGAAAAATGCCGAGCCAATTAAAATGCGACGGAGAGAGGTTTGCATACAGAGGCATCATCTACGACTCAGGTCGTACGGTCATAAAAAAGTTTCAACTGGGAATTTTTTAGTGCAGCATCGAACCAGTGTTTTCCTATCGAGAAGGCAAAGTCAAATCATCGCCAATCGTCTATAGTGAAACTGTTCGGTACAATACCATTCAATTCCTAAAGATTGAGATATGGCATCTGACAATGTAGACGTCTCTACACCCGTTGATTTGACGGCGGCGATCGCGGCGGCACGAGAACCTTTTTTACCCACTATGAGAGAGTTAGTCCGAGCTTATCAGGCATTTATATCGTGTGATTCTGCCCACCTGCGCGATTTGGGGCTGACGGTGCCTCAGTTTGATGTGATCGCCACCCTGGGTAACACACCCGGCATGAATATGAGCGAACTGGCAGAAAAAACGCTGTCTACCAAAGGCACGATGACGGGCATTATCGATCGCCTGGAAGCCAAGAACCTGGTGCGGCGGGAAGTGCCCGAAGGAAATCGGCGAAGTTTTATAGTGCGCCTGACTACAGAAGGCGAAGCGGTGTTCAGTCAGGTCTTTCCTGCCCACATTGCCTTTCTCAAGCAGCGCTTTGAGCGCCTCGAACCGGCTGAATTAGAGCTGTTGAAGGTATTGCTCAGACGCCTAAGGGAAGCGCTATAAAACCCGGCAAAAATTTTTTGAGAAAACTGTTTGTGTACAAACTATCTTGTGCTATAACTATTAATAACGAAATGTACGAGTAAGTACTTTTCAGAGACAAACAATTTAGTTTTCGCAGTCTACTCTCACGGAGCTTTGTCATGAAACGCTTAATGCTTGCTGGTTTAACGGTTGTGCTATTGTCTGCGGCGATCGCCCCTGCGGCTACGGCTGGTGGTGCTGGCACGACGACCTGTCCTGATACAGGTAGCTATTGCACAGGGTCGGGTGGCGCAAGTTCTCGCTAAATCCGTTCCAAGGGTTACGTTCCAGATTCCAGATTCCACATTTTACGATTGCATAATTCAGGAGATTTTGTCATGAAACGCCTAATGCTTGCTGGTTTGACGGTTGTATTGTTGTCTGCGGCGATCGCCCCTGCGGCTACGGCTGGTGGTGCTAACACGACGACCTGTCCTGATACAGGTAGCTATTGCACAGGGTCGGGTGGCGCAAGTTCTCGCTAAATCTGTTCCAAGGGTTACGTTCCAGATTCCAGATTCCACATTTTACGATTGCATAATTCAGGAGATTTTGTCATGAAACGCCTAATGCTTGCTGGTTTGACGGTTGTATTGTTGTCTGCGGCGATCGCCCCTGCGGCTACGGCTGGTGGTGCCGGGACGACGACCTGCCCTGACACGAGTAGCTATTGCACAGGGTCGGGTGGCGCAAGCTCTCGGTAAGCAATCAGCACTAAGAACTGTACTGGTTGGAGCATTGCATTTTTTGGTCAAATTGTTCTAACTAGTACAGTCGTTGCTTGAAATGTAATTCCTTATGTTATTCCCCAGGAATGTTCTATGACTCAGCAAACGTTTACGTTGCAACTCGATGCCGGAACCCACTGGCTTTGTACCTGCGGACAGTCTAAAAATGTGCCCTATTGCGATGGCAGTCACCGAGGATCAGATTTTCAGCCACTTGCGTTAGAGTTGCCCACTCCTGCCAGGGTTGAAGTTTCTGGTTTTGCTAAAGCTCGATAGATTGGCGCAGGCTGCGATCGCATCAAAAAAAATAGTTGCCGAATTGTGCATGGGTTTGGTGGCAAATAGTCTGAATTCTTAATATGGAGTAGTGTGCATGAAAGTACGAATTCTTGAATCGACTCCCCTGACTCCTCCGCCTAGTAGCTTGGGACAAAAGGGGTTATACGCGACCCGGAACCACATCCCGTTGATTGCTCGGATTTTGTTGTCGGCTCTGTTTCTCTGGTCTGGTATTAGCAAACTCCTTGATCCCGCTGGCACCCAAGCTTATATGGCTGCGTATGGAATGCCCCTGACGGGACTGTTTTTAATAGCGGCGATCGCCATTGAGTTAGTGGGTGGGCTGTCTCTCGCGTTGGGGTATTACGCCAGGCTTGGTGCAGCTAGTTTATTAGGGTTTACTGCGATCGCTACGCTGATTTTTCATACCGACTTAGCCGATCCGATACAGCAGATCATGGCAATGAAAAATTTAGCGATTATGGGCGGTTTGTTGATGGTGATTCAATATGGAGTCGGCACGATTGCCATCCGCTCTAAATAATTGATTTGATCGTGATAGTCACGGTTTGACCTATGTCTTCTTTTCCTGCCATCTTCGTGTCCCACGGTTCTCCCGATTTACCGTTGACCCCCAGCCCTGTTCTCGATTTTATTAAGGGATTGGGGACAACGTTAGGGAAACCTGAAGCAATTCTGGTTGTTTCTGCGCATTGGTTAACCCACCGCCCAACCCTCAGCACGGCTGTCGAAGCAAAAACCATTCACGACTTTTGGGGCTTTTCACCCGCCGTTTATCAGTTGAACTATCCGGCACCGGGTGCGCCCGAGTTAGCCAAAACAGTAGCTGAACTCTTGACCCGTTCGGGGTTTGACGCTGACATTCATCCGGATCGAGGCTTAGATCATGGTGCCTGGGAACCGTTGCTGATGATGTATCCCGATGCCGATATTCCAGTCACGCAATTGTCGCTTCAACCCCACCTCAGTACTGCCCACCATCTGCAATTAGGACGCGCGATCGCCCCGTTGCGAGATGAAGGTGTGCTGATCTTGGGTAGTGGGGGTGCCACGCATAATCTCAGAGCCTTTGGCGGATATGATCTGGATTCACCACCCCCTGATTGGGTCAAGCAGTTTGATGATTGGTTAACAGATGCGATCGCCAGCCACAACATTGACGCCTTGCTAAACTATCGCCAGCAAGCGCCTTACGCCAGTCAAAATCATCCGAGCGAAGAACATTTGCTACCGTTATTTGTGGCATTGGGTGCAGGTGGCGAACCATTGACCGGACAACAGCTCCACTCCAGCTTTACCTACGGCATTCTCAGCATGGCATCCTATGCCTTTGGTGGTTGATAGCGGGCTAAGGTATGCCATTGAGAACTGTTATCGATAGCAATGGCATGGTGAATCAGGACGAGGTGCCAGGGTGGAATCCCTCCTTAGGATTGTGGATTAAATAAGATCGAATATTGAATCGTTTGGAGGGGCGAACGGCCGTTCGCCCGTACAACAAATCATCGGACAAGTGTTCTGTAAAGGCGCACAGCGGTGCGCCCTTACCCAAGAATTGCGGGTTATTAAATCCATGATCCTTAGGATCGGTGATGGGTTGAAAAGTGCTGCTTTTCAACCCATCATGAATTTTCGGGATTCGTTAACCATTCGGTTTGTTCATCTACAGCGGTGATCGATCTCAGCATCAGGAAGGTTCGAATTAAAGCAAAAATTGGCTCATCGGTCAGGGGAGGTTGAAAAGCCAGCAAAGACTGTTGCACATTTTCCGTTACTTCTAAACAATGGTCTGCCGTGAAATGAAAGTCTTCTAAAGAATATCCCCACGAAAGAATCTTGCAGGTTACTTCAGCAACGATGATGTCTCTGGCTTGAATTTCGGGTGCTAAAACATCTGGATGGCGAAACAACCACAAGGTCGATTTTGGGCAGCTATGCACCAGGCGAGCTACCGCTACGGCTAATACTTCTTTAATGTGATTGGGGTTGGGTATGAACGTCAGCAGATCTTTGAGCATCTGCACTGTTTGAGGGTTTTTGTGCTTGAGCAAACTGATGGCGATCGCGATCGATCGCTCTTTTTCATTAATAGACATCATGGTAATTAACGGCATAATGTAGGCTCACACGACATCGAAGAAAAAATGGGGTCTACCTATCTGAAACTGAGAATCTGAAATCAAGAAAAATCTACGGGTGATTTATAAATGGGCGCAGTAGGCTTTATTCGTTCCACTTCAGCAAAGAACGAATTTGCTGGACTAACTTCACCGGCTCAAAGGGCTTCAAGATTACTCCAGCCAGTGAAAATCTAGCCAACCGATGCTGAAACGCGTCTTGCGACACCGACGTAAATAGGATCACCGGAATCAGTTGGGTTGCAGGATTGGCGTGCAGATACTCTAAAACCGTAATTCCCCCTAGCCCAGGCATAATGACGTCCAATAAAACCACATCGGGTTGTGTTTGTTGGGCAATCATTAATCCTTCGTGTCCCGATGCTGCCAGCCAAATGTCCCAATCCGTCAATGCTTCCAGTACAGCTTGTGTGGTAAATCGAATGTTTGGGTCATCATCAATGACCAAGATTTTATGCATGATTTAATTCAGGCTTTAACCCTGAGGCGTTTTAATGAGTTCAATAGCCCGACTATAAAAAAAGAATATGAATAATTTATGAATTCATAGATAACTCCAAAAACAAAAAAAAGATTTTTTGTCGCATAGGTAGCGCCTACGCAACAAAAAATCATGACGCGAACACCACTGCAAAGTTATTTGTAGCGGTGCTCACTTGGGTTAAATATGGGGTATGGGGGGCAGATTCATCCGTCTATGCAGCGACGCCCGTTGCTTAGGATCACAAATTAATTAAAACCTGGACGTTTATTTTTGGAAGCGCGGCTCTGCCGCACTCTCTCAAAAAAGTCATGCAAGTTATTTTTGTCAGGATACTTAAACGTCATCCCAATTCAATAGAGAACGCATCTGCTTGACTAAATCAGGGGCTTTAAAAGGCTTGGTAATGATTCCCCGTGCAGGCAGTGCAGCCAGACGCTGTTGCTCAAACCCTTGGGCTTTAGCCGTTAGCAAAATGACAGGAATCGTTTGCGTTTCTGGGTTGGCTTGCAATTGCTGAAACGTCATTACCCCATCCATTTCAGGCATCATCACATCCAGCAAAATTACATCCGGTTGTTCTGCCTCAGCGATCGCCAACCCTTCTTCACCGGATGCTGCCATCAACACCTGCCATTTTGCGATCGCCGTCAGAGCAATTTGGATAATCTGGCGAATACCCATTTCATCATCAATGATCAGAACACGTTTTGACATACTACTTCCTGTTACAGCGCATTTTGTCTTTATAGCAATCGAATGGTGGCAGTGGTATTCATGTAATGATTTTTTGTGGCGCGGGCGACGTCCGCGCCACAAAAAATCATTACTTTTTCAAGGGGGATGGGGGCGAAGTCCCCAGCCAGGGATGCTACCCCGGCACCCGGCAATTTATGCCTGCAATTGTATGGTCGGGATGGTGAAATAAAAGGTGCTGCCCCGACCCAAAATACTTTCGACCCAAATTTTTCCTCCATGCTGTTCTACAATACTTCGACAGATTGCCAGCCCCAGACCCGTGCCACCTTTTTGCCGTGAATCAGAAGCATCAACCTGGTGAAACCGCTCAAAAATACTCTCTAGCTTCGCCACCGGAATCCCGCGTCCTGTGTCTTGCACGGCAAATAAGAGACAGGCTTGATCGTCGCCTGTGTGGGGGTTCTGCTGGCATTGCTCGACCGAGAGCTGCACAACCGAGGGGTTGGGCGAAAATTTAATGGCGTTGCTGAGTAAATTGATCAGGATTTGCAGCAGGCGATCGCCATCCACCTGTGCTTGACACTGACAAAACTTGGCTTTTAACAAAACCCCGGCTTGATTTGCCATTTCTTGCATTTGGGCAACGGCTGTAGTGACCAATTCATCAATATTATGGAGATGCTTTTCTAAACAGACCTTGCCCGATTCCAACCGTTCTAAATCCAAAATGTCATTGACTAAACGCACCAGGCGATCGGTTCCTTCGGTGGCAATCTGAATTGTGGCTTCACCCTCTTTGGATAATGGATCAATGATTTTATCGTTGAGCAAACTGAGGGCAGCCTGCATCGAGGTTAAAGGCGTGCGCAACTCATGGCTGACCATCGAGATAAATTCGGCTTTCATCCGCTCGATTCTAAAACGTTCTGTAATATCTTCACCAATGCCAATCGTGCCAATGGCGTTGCCTGAAATATCTTGCAACACCGTATTGCTCCAGTCAATCATCCGCTCTTCGCCCGTGCGGGTCACAATCGGGTTTTGATGATGTGAATGCCGGTTAGCGTCTAAAATTTCTTGAAACACGGTCTGGGTCGCAGACTTTTGACTGGAGCTAAGAAAATGGTCAAACCAGTATTTCCCTAACACCTCGTCTCTCTCATAGCCCGTCAGGCTCAAGAAAAACGGATTGACGTATTCTACATTGCCCTCCAGATCTAACCCCACCACAATCAATTGCACATTGTCGAGCAGCGATCGCCAGCGGCGTTCGGCTTCTCGCAACACAGCTTCTGTTTGTTGCCGCTCATGCAGCTCGATTTGAAGCTGGCTATAGAGTTCAGATTGTTGAATGGCGATCGACAACTGACTGGCAACCTGCTGTAATAACTCTACTTCCCAGGCTTGCCAGTGACGCCCATTCGAATTTTGATAAATCGCAAGCAGACCCCATAACCTATCTCCAAAGAAAATGGGAGCAATCACGTAGGCTTTAGCTTGAAACTGTTCGAGTAAATCAATATGGCAGGCTTGTAACCCGGCTGTATAAATATCGCTAACGACAAGCGTTTCATGATGTTGAAACCGACCGCCTTGAGTGTCCTGGAGATAGGTATCTTCCCAAACGTTGGGCACATCTGAGCCGACGAGTTTGACCCAACCCTTAGCCACTGACTCGGCAATAAAATCTCCTGCCCAGTTGGCATGAAAGCGATAAATCGCCGACCGATCGACCTCCAGGAGGTGTCGAGCTTCCGTCACTGCCGAATTGAGGATGATGCTCAGATCTAACGACTGCCGAATTGTCTGGGTCATCATCCAGAGTAATTGCTTTTGTCGGGTCTGCTGTTGCAAAACTGTTTCGGCATACTTGCGATCGCTAATATCTTGATGAACAGCCACCAACACATCACCATACTCCGGATGCAGAAAAACAGAACAGGTTGCACTACACCAAAACGGCGTGCCATCTTTTTTAACATTGTGTACTTCATAAGATGCTTCGCTGTTCTGCAACACTGCCGATCGAATGGACTGATTCACATCTTCAGCTGTTACCGACTCGCTGGCATAATTCAAAATTGCCACATGCTGATCCTTGAGTTCACCCGACTGATAGCCAAACATCTGCTCAAATTTGGGATTCACGTACACAATCGTGGCATCATCGGCTTTTACCAGACAGACGCCCTCTGCCATATTACGCGTGATCACAGCTTGAAGCTCTAGCATTTGTTCTGCTTGTTTTAAGCGGGTCAAATCGCGAAGACTGACAATCACGCCTAAAATTGCTCCATCGACGTTGCGATATGGAGTATAGGTCACACTCAAAAACTGGGGAATTAAATTGGGGTAATCAAACCACTTCTCATATTGAACCGTTTCGCCTGCCAAGCATCGGTTTAAGCGAGGCTGAATGAAGTTGTCAAATAATTCTTCCCCTAAAATATTTCTGACTGAATTGCCTGTCACCTCTTCCCTTAACCTGTTGCACCAGGATAAATAGCCTTGATTTACAACCTGGTAAATATAGTTGTGGTTGACTAAGGCGATACCATCTGTCGTATTGGCAATAATGCGTTCATATTGCTGAAGAATAGTCTCTGCCTGTTTGCGATCGGTGATGTCAAATAACGTAGAGCGACTCATGACAAACTGTCCTGCTTCATCTCTAAGGGCGGTCGCATTTAAACTGACCCATCGCGTGGAGCCGTCTTTAGCAACCATCTGAAACTCTATGTCATTGACCCAACCCTGTTGTAGAAATTGAGGAAAGGTCTCGGCAAATACCTGACGACTGGCAGGAGTGATTAAATCTGTAAATTTCTTCTGATAGAGAACTTCATCACGTCGATAGCCCAGCCAATTTAGCTCTGTATCATTAATCCGAATCACAGTGCCTTCTGCATCGAGGGAGTGATATCCACAGGGCGCATGATTATATAAATCTTCGACCTCACGCGCATATTGCTGAAGCGCTAAGTCTGCTTGTTTGTGTTCTGTAATATCGTTGTTGATTTCTAAAATCTTAAGCGGATTGCCTGACTCATCCCGTTGCAGCACCCAACGGCTGGAGACGATAATCGAGCGCTGGTCTCGTCGTCGATGTTTGAGTTCTCCTTCCCAATATCCCTGCTCTAACAGCGTGGCTTCAATCTCTGCCAGGGGTTGAGGAAATTGAGTGTTCAATAAGCTGTGGGTTTGCTTGCCTAAGACTTCAGCTTGGCTCCATCCATAGGTCAACTCGGCTCCCTGGTTCCAGAAAGTAATGAGCGAGTTTAAGTCTCGCGTCATGATGGTGTCATGGGCAAGGTCAAGCAGCTGGGCTTGCTCTTCCAGGAGGTTTTGAGTCTGCTGCTGATCTTTATAAGCAGCCAACAGCCGCTGACTTAAGGAGGTCAGTTCTGTGGTGCGGTCTGCCACTCGTTGCTCTAATTCCGCATTCAATTCGTGTAAGGCAATCTCTGCGTGCTTTTGCTGGGTAATATCGATGGTAATGCCGACCATGCGGATCGGGCGTTCTGCCTGATCTCGTAAGACTTGCCCAATGCCTGCAAACCATCGGATCTCGCCCCCTTGAATGACGCGAAACTCAGCTCTTAACTCAACATTGGCATCTTCGAGGGCTTGCATCGTCGTCTGGCTGACCCGTTCTCGATCATCCGGGTGAAGACAATGCATCCAATTTTCATAGGTGGCTTCAATACTCGGATCCAGGCGATAAAGCCGATAGTACTCTGGCGACCAGGTGAGTGTATTCGTCACCAGATCCCAATCCCAGACCCCAGAGTTGCTGGCAATTTGAGCCAGTCGCAGCCGCGCTTCGCTTTGCCGTAACTCCTCTTCAGCCTGGTTTCGCTGGGTTACATCGACTGTAAAAATAATAATGCCGCCGATGTCATGGGTAGCCGTATACCAGGGGCGAATTTCCCACGATATCCACTGCCGCTTGCCGTCTGCGCGCACAAATAAATCGTCGTCACATTGCTCAACTGCCCCAGCCAAACAGCGTTGATGAATCTGTCGCCATCGGTCTGGAATTTCAGGAAAAATGTCGTAGTGCGATCGCTGAATCAATGATTCAACCGACTCCAGGCAATACTCATCGACCCATCGCTGGCTTGCCATCACATAGCGCATGTCTCGATCGAACATGGCGATGCCAGCCGGGGCATATTGCACAAATAACCGCAGTAGAGATTCTCTTTCTTGCAAAACAGCTTCAGCTTTTTGACGGTCTGCCAGATCTGCCTGCATCTGTTCGATCAAACTGGCTTGTTGCAGTGCCACACTCACCTGAGCGGTAATTTGTTGCAGCAGGTTAATTTCTGACTCTTGCCACGGGCGAGCCGCCACACAGTGATGCGCCGCCAGTAAGCCCCACAATTGCTCATCTTTAAGGATTGGCACAACCAGATTGGCTCTGACGTGGAATTGCTCTAAAAACTCAACATGACAGGGGTTAATGTCAGCCGTGTAGATATCTGCTTTCGCGGTCACTAAACCATGTTGAAACGGTTCAACGTAGGTGCTGCCAATACAGGGGTCATAGATGTTCAAGGGTAAGATGGTAAGTGCTTCATCCCCAACCGATTCAACCGTGACGCTGCCTACCCAGTCCTGGTTAAACTGAAAGATAATCACCCGATCGACCTGAAGGAATTGCCGCACTTCATCGACAGCGGTTTGTAAAATCTCTTGCAAATCCAGCGATCGCCGAATTCGCAAGGTCATCTGTGCCAAAATCTGCTGTTGTTGTTGTTGCTGCATCAGTTGTTGCTGAAGCCGAAACTGTTCGATCGCGTAGGCAACTGTTTTAGGCAAACTGTCAGCGGTCAGCGTCCCTTTGACCAGATAATCTTGGGCACCTGCTTTCATCGACTGGGTGGCGATCGCCTCATTCCCCTGTCCTGTCAGCATTAAGATCGGAACGGCTGATTTTCCAATCTGCTGAATTAGCAATTCCAGGAAAGCCAGCCCATCTATATCGGGCAGAGAATAATCCAACAAAATTACATCGGGCAGCGATCGCTGGCAGAGGTCTAAGGCGATCGTGGCTGCATCGGCTTCTAGAATGGTGTAGGCGTGATGAGGATCTCGCTGCAAATAGCGACGATAGGTCGCCCGGTCTTCAGGAGAGTCGTCAATCAGCAAAACGGTGTACGGGTGTTCAGAAATCATCGCTCGTCTCTTTCTGAGAGAATCGTTGTCTGCCTAGCTGATGTGCGGTTAGGCAACAGTCTCACATATTTAAAACCTTAACGCCTTGAGGGTTCCCGGCGAGTTTTTATACAAATCAAGAGTTCCCCTGTCACCTCAGATTTGACCAGACCCTCATCAGCCCCAACCCTAAACCCGACTACGTGTATACCGTAGCCGTAGAAAAAGGTATATGGCGCTGTGCGGGTTGATTCAATACGGTGTTGTTACGGTATTGTGGAGCACGGAGTGCCCCACAATACCATTTCTGTACGTAACGAACTTGCACACTGCTATATAACCAGACATAAATTTGCCTGCGAAACCGAAGGTTTCGCAGGCAAATTTATATTAAGGAATGGGAATTAAATAACTCCGATGATTTGTTGTACGGGCGAACGGCCGTTCGCCCCTCCAAACGATTCAATATTTGATCTTATTTAATCCATGATCCTAAGCTTGAGGGCGTTGTCATCATTCACGACGTAGAAGACGTTGCTGATTTTTTGGCTAAATTTAAGCATGAATCAGCGGTCTCACACTTACAATCCAAAACAATGGAAAGAGCATCTCTCATTTTGGTCTTTCACTGCGATCGCCCCTCCGCCACACCAAGACCTCCGAGGTTTTTAAAACCTCCGAGGTCTGAAACCCCTCCGATCGCCCTTTGCTGACCCAGACGCGATCGCATTATTGGACTGAAAGGCGATTGCGAATTCATAAACAATTGAAACCTGATTCACCTTCAAGCTTGCGGTCAAAGGTCACGGTTTCACTACAACCTACTTGATGGGCGATCGCCCCAATCAGATAGTCAGAGAAATCAGCTCGACCTTCTTTGGTCTGTTGTAAGGCTTGATAAGCGACTGAACGATTTTCAAACTCAAACGTTGCTGTTTGAAGCATTGCTTCTAATGCACTAAGAACTTCGGTTCTACTATATTTATAGGGAGACCCTCTGAGCACCCAAACTATTTCGCACAAGACAATATTAGAAATAAAAATTTGCTCTCCGCTTTGAATTATCTGAGTTGATTGTTGCCATTGAGCTTCGTCGTCTTTCGTAAGGTAGCGAACAATCACATTGGTATCTACCCCAATCACTGAGATGCTCCCTGTTGAATAGCTGATTCCATCTCTTCTAATGTGGCAGCAACTCTACCAGGACGACACAATAGCCCTGATAGGGTTTCAACTGGAGTATGCAGGGGAATAATTTTGACCTGCCCTGTGCTATCAATAACAAAGTCAACCTTACTGCCAGTTGCCAATTTTAAATAGTCTCGAATTTCTTTCGGGATTGTTACTTGTCCTTCATTTGAGAGGATTGCACTAGCCATTTTTTGTGTTCCTCACCTGTCTTTTTATCTTTTTGATTTCATTGTAAGCGATCGCTCCTACTTCATAGGCAAGACCTCCGAGGTTTCTAAAAACCTCGGAGGTCTGCTCAGTATTGCTAACGCTGCTTCCGCGTTGTGCCCTTGAAAAGTGCTGTCAAGACTACTGCGGGGGCTGATTGTTAGTCGCATCAGGCGCAGGAGTAGCCGCTGGTTGCTGAGAATCTTGCGTCTGAGGAGCCGGATTAGCGTTGGAGTTTGTCTCCGGTATTGTCACCTCAGGGGGTTGAACCTCAGGAATTTGAATATTGACGTTGGGTGGCTGCACACTGGGGGGTTGCACATTGATGTCGGGCGGTTGCACACTGGGGGGTTGCACATTAATATCGGGTTGTAGTACCGGAGTCTCGGTTTCACTACGCTGAGAAATAAAGAAGAAAGCAGCAACCAGACCCGCAACGGCGGCTAAGAAGACTACCATCAACAACGCACTGGTTGTTGTGGATGTATTGCGGGCGATTTCTCGGTCACGTTCGAGCTGACGTTGAACTTCAAGTTCAGAAACTTCACGATCACGATAATTTTGCATGGGTTTATCTCCGAAATCCAACAGCTAATAATTGACTTGATAACGCTGCACCCTGATTTGAATTAGAGTGCTTGAAACACGTTTCTCTAAATAAAAGATCGAGAAGTGTTGAGATGCCGTCCTGGTAATCTGGTGACATTGAAGTTGGATGACAATCAACGCCGTAACTTTAGAAAAAAGTTGATGGTATAGAAGTAATCGATTGAATTTAATCAATGCAGATTCGCGTTCTGACATCCCTAAACTAACCCGCTGGCTCGTCGAAGCTACTCTGCCGCAGGAAGGGCTTTAATCTCAATCTAAAGAATAGTTTTGGGATTGCGTTTCTCTATCCCCATATCAGAGTCGGGATCAGGAAAAACTTAAAACTTTTATAATCCTTTCGCCCCAATTCCTAATCTCTGAACTTGCTTAAGTATGTCATTCTGGATCTTACGCAAAATTTCAGGAGCGATCGCCAAAGGCAGGAGAGGTAATGGAAAATAAATTAATGCTCATGATCCCTGGTCCCACCCCCATCCCTGAGCAAGTCTTGCTTGCGATGGCAAAACACCCCATGGGGCACCGCAGTGGTGAATTTAGCAAAATCATGGCGGACGTGACCGATGGACTCAAGTGGGTTCACCAGACTAAAAACGATATTTTGATTTTGGCTGCCAGTGGAACGGGTGCTATGGAAGCCGGAATTATCAACTTTCTAAGCCCAGGCGATCGCGTCCTGGTCGGAAATAACGGTAAGTTTGGCGATCGCTGGGCAAAAGTGGCTACCACCTATGGCTTAAACGTGCAGCAAGTCACCGCCGAATGGGGCAAAGCCCTTGATCCCGAAGAGTTCCGCAGCATCCTGGATGCAGACACCAACAAAGAGATCAAAGCCGTCGTCATCACCCACAGCGAAACCTCAACGGGTGTGATGAATGATTTGGAAACGATCAACCGCTATGTCAAAGCGCATGGTGCCCTGATCATCGTCGATGCTGTCACCAGCCTGGGTGCCGCCAATGTGCCTGTGGATGAGTGGGGGTTGGATGTGGTGGCATCGGGGTCGCAGAAGGGATACATGATCCCACCCGGTTTAGCCTTTGTTTCGGTCAGTGAAAAAGCCTGGGACGCTTATAAAACAGCAAAACTTCCCCGCTTTTACCTCGATTTGGGTAAATATCGCAAAGATGCGGCGAAAAACACAACGCCATTCACCCCGCCGATCAACCTCTTTTTTGCCCTACAAGCTGCCTTGCGGATGATGCAGGCAGAAGGGCTGGAAAACATTTTTGCCCGTCATCAGCGCCACATGAACGCTACCCGTGCTGCCATGAAAGCGATGGGGATGCCCCTGTTTTCGCCGGATCATGCCGCTAGCCCTGCCATTACCGCTGTTGCCCCAATCGGCGTAGATTCCGAGGAGGTACGGTCGATTATGAAGAAGCAATTTGACATTGCTCTGGCGGGCGGTCAAGATCACCTGAAAGGACAGATCTTCCGGATCGGGCATTTGGGCTTTGTCTGCGATCGCGATATCCTCAGTGCGATCGCAGCACTAGAGGCAGCGTTCCAGCAATTAGGCTACGATAGCGTTACTCCCGGTGCCGGGATCACCGCAGCCGCTCAGATTCTTGCTGGATAACCAACCTCAATGCGCGACTTTTTTAAGTACACCTTTGCCAGTTTCCTTGGAATAGTACTCTTTTGCACCGTTAGCTTTGGCGGACTGATTTTATTGATCATTACGCTGGCTAATGCTTCTAAGGAAACGGAACCACGGGTGGAGAATAAATCAATTTTGACGTTTGATTTATCGGTTGATATTACCGATTCTCCACCCTCGGTCGCGCCCGGAGATGTGATTGGCGATGCCATTTCGGGCAACGATGCCGGACAGCCCATCACCCTCCGCTATATTGTCAGTGCCATTGAAGCGGCGGCTGAAGACGATCGCATTGTGGGGTTATATCTCTATGGCAGTGTCAACCCCAGTAGTGCCAGCGGGTTCGCCGCCCTTTCTGAAATTCATCAAGCCTTAGAAACGTTCCGTGAGTCAGGCAAGCCCATTTTTGCTTACGCATTGGGGATTTCAGAGCAAGATTACTATCTCACGTCGGTCGCCAATACAGTAGTTCTCAACCCCACGGGATTGGTCGAACTCAACGGCTATCGATCGGAAAGCATCTTTTTTGCCGGTGCCTTAGAAAAGTATGGGGTGGGGATACAAGCGATCCGCGTGGGGCGCTATAAGTCTGCGATTGAGCCGTTTACCCGCACTGACCGCAGCCCCGAAGAAGAAGCCCAAACCCAAAAGCTGCTGGCAGATTTGTGGAATGATTTCTTGACCACCACCTCTGAAAATCGGGACTTGACGCCGCAAAAGCTTCAGGCGATCGCCGATACCCAGGGGTTGTTGTTACCCGATGAAGCCAAAGCGGCAGGGTTGATTGATAAAGTTGCCTATTTTGATGAAATTTTGCCAGAGTTGCAAAATCTCACCGATCAAAAGCAAGACGAACAATCGTTTCGGCAAATTAGCCTGCCCGTTTATGCCGATGTGGTTGCCGAGAATCAGGCGAATTTGGGTCAGAAAAACCGGATTGCGCTGGTCTATGCCGAAGGTGAAATTGTCAGCGGTGAAGGCGATAGCGGGCAGGTCGGTGGCGATCGCTTTGCCGATTTACTGCGAGACCTGCGGTTTGATGAAAACGTTAAAGCCGTCGTAATTCGGGTCAACAGTCCGGGAGGGAGTGCTACGGCGTCTGACCGGATTGCTCGAGAAGTGCTACTTACCAGCCAAGAAAAGCCCGTAATCGTGTCGATGGGCAGCTATGCTGCATCCGGTGGGTATGAAATTTCGACCCATGCAGATACGATTTTTGCCCTGCCTACGACCATTACCGGATCGATTGGGGTGTTTGGTTTATTGCCCAATGTCCAGAAAATTGCCAATGATAATGGCATTACCTGGGATGTGGTCAAAACTGGACAGCTTGCCGATGCCAACACCATCACTCGCCCTAAAACACCTCAGGAACTGGCGATTGTGCAACGGGTAGTCGATCGCATTTATGACCAATTTATTACCAATGTATCTGAGTCGCGATCGCTCTCTAAAGAACGAGTGAATGAAATTGCTCAGGGGCGCGTTTGGTCGGGTGTCGAAGCTCAAAAACTAGGATTGGTAGATGAGCTGGGTGGGTTAGACGATGCCATTCAAGCAGCTGCCGAGCAAGCCAAATTGGGGGATGATTGGCAGCTAGATGAATATCCTGAAAGCCGTAGCTTAGAAGAGCAAGTGCTAGAAAACCTATTTAGCAGTCAGGCTAGTTACAGCATGTCTCCCCGCGATCCGGTGACGATAGAATTACAACGATTGCGCGACGATCTAACCGTTCTCAAATCCCTAAATGATCCGCTAGGCATCTATACTCGGCTTCCTTTCAATCCTCGGATTGACTAAGGCACCCCCCCATGAATCAAGACTCGACTCTGCCCAAAACCGGATCGTCTCAAACGGTCGGTTCCCTGGTTCAAGCCTGTTTGCAAGAGCTTTACGATCGCTATCATCCGATTCAAACTGGAAAAGTTGCCAGCTACATTCCAGAGTTAGCCAATATGGATCCCAACTTGTTGGGGATCTGTATTGTGACGGTAGATGGACAGGTGTATGAAGTGGGTGATTTTGAGCAATTATTTACCATCCAATCTATTTCTAAAGTATTTGTCCAGGGTTTAGCTCTGGAAGATCACGGACGAGAAGCATTCCTCAAACGGGTTGGGGTAGAACCCACAGGCGATGCTTTTAATTCCATTGTTTTAGATGAGCATTCCAAACGTCCCTATAACCCGATGGTCAATGCCGGAGCGATCGCCACGACCAGCTTGATCAAAGGCAACGGTCCCACCGACCGATTGAAACGATTGCTGGCAATGTTTCAAGGTTACATTGGGCACGATATTTTTATCGACATGCCAACGTTTCTATCCGAACGCACGACCGGCGATCGCAATCGGGCAATGGCATACTTGATGCGTCATTTCGGCATGATTCAAGGCGAAGTTGAAGAAGCATTAGATCTCTACTTCCAGCAATGCTCCATCATGGTCAACTGTCGCGATCTGGCAATCATGGCAGCTACCCTGGCAAATTTGGGCATCAATCCGATCACTGGCGAACGAGCCGTGCAAGCCTGTTATGTGCGCGATATGCTTAGCGTCATGTATACCTGCGGAATGTACAATTTCGCAGGCGAATGGACCTATCGGGTAGGTTTACCCGCCAAAAGTGGCGTCTGTGGTGGCATTATCGCCGTTGTGCCCGACCAAATTGGCATTGCTGTATTTTCACCCCCATTAGATGAACGAGGTAATAGCGTTCGCGGTGTCAGAGTCTGCGAAGATCTTTCTCAAACCTTTGGCTTGCATCTGTTTGATGCTTCTAGAGGATGCCGCAATTTTCTCACACAAGTCTCTGGCACTGGCAACAACCTTAACCTAGATTTTACCAAAGGTGAGATAGGGAAATGATAGGCTGCATTCACGCAGAATGTACGATTCCCCAATGGCAACACCGTAATGAGTGAATTAGTTGTAGTAGGTTTTGACGACAAATTTCAAGCTGAACATGCTCTGTTAGAACTGTTGAAGCTAGAGCAACAGCATCTACTGATGTTGAATGATGCTGTTGTCGTCATCAAAAATAGTGAAGGTAATATTAGAGTAAAGGCTTACCACGACTTAACCGAACCTGTTCCTGAATTAGGGAATGAACTATGGGGCGGAATTATTAGTGCAGTGGTGTTTCATCGCCAATTAGAAATTGACCAGGGAATCTTCGATCCTCACTTCTTAACCGATGTTGAAGCATCACTTCAACCCAACTCTTCAGCGTTGTTTGTTTTGGTGCGATCGCCTGAAGTAGAAGCCTTATTAGCAACCCTCTCAAACATTGGTGGAGACGTGTTGCGTACATCTCTTTCGGATGAAGCACAACTCCGACGAGGAAACATGGCAACCGAAGGGCTGGTGAGGCCAGGGGTGGAACCCCTGGCTGGGGGCGCAGCCCCCACCCCCTCACTGTCCTAACCATCTACTCAATTGCTATACCTAACAATTCGTTTACAGCGCTTCGCGCTTGAATATGTTTAGATTTTTTGTTGTGTGCCGCGCAGAGCGCGGCACACAACAAGAAATCTGTGGCTTAATCAATTGAAAATGGCTGTACGTATCAGATCACAGTCGTCTATTAAGGCTAAATGCAAATCGACGATGTTAACACTCCTGATATAGCAACCATCGAGACGGTTAAATCAGCAGGTTGTGTGAGAACCCGCGCTCCGCGCAGGTTCTCACACAACCCTTGTCCCCTAGACTGCTATATCTGGCGTCAAAACTGGCAAATGGTGGCGGGGGCGAGGGGACACACCGGGTCAGTCGCTGCTACCGGATTTTCTCTTACCGTCAGCTCAAATAGGCGGGTGAGGGTACTGAGTGCCTGAATGTCTGTAATCTGGTTTTCGTCCAGATATAGAGACTGCAAATTCACCAATGTGGCTAAAGGGCTGGCATCGCGCACATTATTTTTAACCAGAGAGAGATGATAGAGCTGGGTCAACCCGTTCAGGGGACGAAGATCCTGGATTTGATTGAATGCCAGAGATAGCTCATTGAGGGTTTGCAGTGTCTCAAGGGGACTGATGTCCTCTAGTTGGTTGTCAAAGAGACTGAGGGCTTGCAGATTGGTTAAAGCGACCAGCGGCTGAATATCACGGATTTGGTTACTGCCCAGGTCTAAATCATTCAGGTTGAGGAGAGTCGTCAGGGGGGTCAGATCGGTAATCTGATTCGCGTTTAGATCAAGCACCTCCAACTCAGGAAACTGGGTGAGGGGGGCTAAATCTGTGATGCCATTGCCTCGGAGTTTCAACATGTACAATCGAGCAGAGGTTGGCAACTGACGGATGTCAGAAAAGTGGGTGAAACTGAGGTCGAGGCTAAACAGTTGGGTGAGATCAGCCAGGGGGCTGAATTCGTCGATCGGATTACCTGCCAGGTTTAGCGTGTTCAGGCTTGAGAGAGAGGAGAGCGGCTGAATATCCGTTATCTCATTCTGGGAGAGATCGAGGAGTTGCAAGGTGTTCATCTGAGCTAAGGGGGTGAGGTCACTCACGCCATTACCCTGCACCGATAGCTCTGCCAAGTAGGGGATTTGTTGCAGCGGGCTGAGATCTATGACGGCATTATTGCCTTGAAATGAACGCGTTTCGGTGCCATTGCCATAGCCGATCTGCACCAGGTTGTTGAGGGAAAGCGTATGCAGCTCTGGCAAGAAAGCAAGGGGGGCAATATCTTGAATGGCGTTGGCATCTAACTTGA
The DNA here is from genome assembly GCF_055793305.1 of Calyptranema fuscum S582. Classification (NCBI taxonomy): domain Bacteria; kingdom Bacillati; phylum Cyanobacteriota; class Cyanophyceae; order Oculatellales; family Oculatellaceae; genus Calyptranema; species Calyptranema fuscum. The sequence continues at coordinate 118,690 of NZ_JBSLYH010000002.1, read as the reverse complement.
GAAATCGCAGTCCGGGTCGGGTTTTCAGGGGCGTTAGATCTTCAATGCTATTGGCTTGGAGGCTTAAGGTGATCAACTGGGGTAAGCCGGATAGGTCGGGTAAGGTGGCGATCGCATTATCATCGGCTGAAATAGACGACAAACTGGCGATCGCTGTGAGGGGGCTTAAGTCTGTAATCTGGTTGCCATCCAGCAGCACATAGGTGAGTGGAAGGGCTTGCAAGGGCGACAAATCTTGGATCTGATTGTTCCGCAGGGATAGCTCTGCCAATATGGGTAGTTGAGCCAGTGGGGTTAAATCTTGAATCTGATTGCCCTCGGCATGTAGCGTATAAAGCTGTGTCATGCCCCTTAATGGGGTTAAATCGGCGATCGCGTTGTGATCAATCGTGAGCCCGGTTAGCTGGGTTAAGCCGGTTAGAGGTTGCAGAGTTTGAATCTGGTTTTCGCTCAGAAACAGGCTTTCTAGCCCTGTCAAAGTAGCCAACGGCGTTAGATCCTGAATCTGGTTTCCGCTCAGTCTGAGGGATTTCAGGTGGGTCATGCCTTGCAGCGGAGACAGATCCGAAATAGCATTCTCTCCAATGCTGAGGGTGACTAACTGTTGCAGATGGGCAAGGGGACTGAGGTCATCAATGGCATTGCCCGTCAGGGTCAACATGTTCAGGTGGGTTAAGGTCGCAATGGGTCTCAGATCGTGCACATCGGCATAGCTGATTTCCAGGGACGTGTGCGATAACAGGTCGGCTTGAGCCTCCTGACAAGTTTCGACCTCGACCCACTGCATGACCGCCTGCACTGTGTGGCGTGCCTCTGGGCTGATCTCTGACTGATGCTCACACCACTCTAGAAATGTTGTGTAATTCTCTTCTGCATTGGCTGGGGCGGGTTGTCTACCCAGCACCATCATGCCCCCTAGCAACAGACTCAGAGCAACAGACTTTATCATGGGCGATCGCAATCCTTTATTGAAAAGAAGCAATGACTAAGGATCATGGATTGAATACAACCGAAGATTTTTTTGGAAGCGCGGCGGAGCCGCGCTTCCAAAAAAACGTCCGGGTTTTAATTAATCAACCCCTCGACTGCTCTATATGGCGTGTTCTTTCAGCCACTCAAGAACATCGTTGGCATTTCTGTCAGGTGGGAAAATTGGATAAAAGACCTTGATGATCTTCCCACTTTCTACGATCAATGTAACTCGTTTAATCAGGTGCTTACCCTCTATTTCAAAGGTCGGCAAATTCAAGGTATTAGCAAAATGCAAATCACAATCACTTAACAGATCAAATGGCAAATGCAGTCGGTGCTTAGCTTCTATCTGATATTCAGTCTTTTGGGTGCTAAGTCCAAAGACTTGCGCTCCCAAATCATTGAGTTCTTGATATTGATCTCGGAACGCGCACGATTGTGGGGTACATCCTCTGGCACCAGGGATAGCATCCCATCCATCCGGTACAGGAACATCGGGTTGCTTGGTCATCGGGTAGCAATAGACAACACTATAACCTGCGATCGCTGACAAATCTACATATCCGCCTTGAGTTGAAGATAAAGCGATTGACGGTAAAAACTTCCCTGTCAAGTGGTCGCAAGCACCATCATCTGTTGGAATAGGCAAATCTTTAGGTAATGTTGTCAGCTTTTCCATGCAATTTCCTAAGCAGTCAATTCACTTGATACTAACAGATGAACTACTTCCAGAACGATTTTGGCGTTGAATTGAGGGCTGTATTGCTTGTGTTTATCACTCATGAACGACTCCTATAGCAATCCTAAATCAGTTGTGAAAGCGCCCGCCCTTCGGGCGGGCGCTTTCACAACTGATCAGGTTCACAAATCAAATAGGATCGCCATATCAAATTGCGTAACTCAAATCAGCGACGCCTGCGCAACAAAAAATCATTCCATGAATACCACTACCCAGCGTATCCTTGATCAAGATGAGTATTATTCAACCCTTGCAAACCCTCAACCATTTAGCTCAGGCATCTAAAGTTGTTACCGAGCAATTCCTTAAAGCCAATTCTGCGCCTGCCGACACGCTCACGGGTTGGTCGTTAGACGATCGCAATCCCGACGTTATTGAGCAACTATTGCCCTTTTTTGATTGGTTTTATCGCTACTATTTTCGGGTAAAAACCGATGGCTGGGAGCATATCCCCAGCGATGGCAAAGTGTTGCTGGTCGGCTCTCATAATGGCGGATTGGCAGCTCCCGATACGATGATGATGACCTATGACTGGTTTCGTCACTTTGGTTGCGATCGCGTTGCCTATGGCTTGATGGACCCTAGAATTTGGCAAGCATTTCCGGGGTTAGCCCGTTTAGCGACGCAAGTAGGGGCGGTGCGGGCGCAATCTCGAATGGCGATCGCGGCGTTGCGTCGAGATGTGGCTGTGTTGATCTATCCAGGGGGGGCGCGGGATGTATTTCGACCCCATGCATTGCGCAACAAAATTTGTTTCTTTGAGCAAAAGGGATTTATCAAGCTGGCATTAAAGCAGGAAGCCCCAATTGTTCCCGTCATTTCCTATGGTGCCCATGACACCCTGATTGTTCTGGCAGATCTCTATCCCCAGGTCAAGCAGCTTCATGAGCAGGGTTTGCCCTGGTTGTTGGGGATTGACCCGAGTACCTTTCCGATCTATCTGGGATTGCCTTGGGGATTGGCGATCGGACCATTGCCCAATATTCCTTTCCCGATTCAAATGCATACTCGTGTCTGTCCGATGATCACGTTTGACCGCTATGGATCTGCGGCAATTCGAGATCAAGACTATGTTGATGAATGCTACCAAAAAGTATGTCAAATCATGCAGCAATCATTGGATGAATTAGTCCAAGAAATGCGGGTTAAAGAATAGAGTCTGTGTGAAAAAGCATGGGCTACATGCTTTTCCACACAAACATCAACCCTGATTTATAAAGGCTGTAGCGATCGCAGTACCCACTGTTGTACCTCTGGATAATTCATCATGAAGGTATGCCAGACGGGTAATTCGACAATGCGATCGTGGGGTGATAGGCGTGTTTCATTGAGTGCCACAATGCCATCATTCAGGTCATCCCCAAACGGACTGAATGCCCCTGTAAATCCGCCCGTTCCGGCAATAATGGTATAAGGAGACTGAAATCCAGGTAGAGTGCGATAAAACTCTGCGCAGGTTAAATTCCAGCCACATTGCCCTGTAAACCAACGAAATGGCGGCACATGCCACGCATAGGATGCCAGTCGGGGCGGCTGATTGGGGGTGCCCAGCATAATAATGTGCTGAGGCTCTGCCACAGTTTTCAGGCTGAGTGCTGCCCGTGTTAACACACCGCCCAACGAATGAGCAACCACAGCATAGTCTCCCTGCTGTGCCAGTTGATCTAACCGTTGCCAGAGGCGATCGGCAATCTGGTCAAAACTTTCGGCAAAGGCAAAATAGCCAAAATGCTCTGTGTTATGTCCTGCGGCTTGCAATCGCCACTCCAATGTGAGCAGAGAGAGAGACGTACGAGCCAGACCGTGAATTAATAAAACTTGCATGGCTTCAGGCTATGTCTAGGAGCGATCGCATCTGGTGCGCTATGGGCGATCGCAGGAGTAAGAAGGGATGAGGTTCTAGATCTGTTGTTTTTTTGAAATCCTCACGTAGTCAGGGTTTCAAAAACTGCCAACGTATTTGAAATACGACCAAAGAAAAGTATTCATCCAAGAAAAGTGATGATGTCTCCATCATACTCCGTCGTTCGGGCAAAGAAAATCAGGGGGTATTTCACAGATACTCGACTGAACCGCAAACCGCTTATTCATCGCTGTTTTACTCACTAAATGGTCTCCATCCTCAATCACGCAAGGATAGACCTTATAGCCGTCCGTGATGTACAGAAAACAAGCCCAACCCATGACGATTTGCCATAACGGCTTAAAGGTCTCCAGAGAGTGATCTCCCACCACGAACCGGAGAATGCCTGGATGTTTCGTATTCACCGCTGTCCACAGCCAAATTTTGTTTTTTTTGACCGACAAAGGTTTCCAACTCATCTAGTTGAGCTGTTTCAGGAATTTCGTAATTTTCGTCAGGGATAGCAGCTGCCGCTTGGCGCACCCAATTGATTACACTGTTGTGGTTGATGCCCGTCACTCGTTCGATCGCTCGAAAGCCCATGCCGTTGAGGGACATGGTAACGCACAGGGCTTTAACCTCTTGACTGTAGCCTTGTTGAGGACTGTCTCGGAACTGGCGATGGCAGTCTCGGCAGAGGTAGCTCTGCTTGCCGTTGCGATGCCCATTCTTGACAATTTTGTCGCCGGCACAATGAGGACAGTTCATGAGGCTTTCCTGGATGCTATATCATCCTCTATTATGCAACGCCCCAGAATCAGGGGACACAGCGCAGCTAAGTGAGCCTCAATCCGTCGTCTACGCCCCTTTACTTGATGGAGAGGGGCGCTCCAACAATTGACGTGTCGTACTGCTGCCCCAGATCTGTCCAACCTTCGGGTGGTGTTTGACCGATTTGGGGAAAGAATTCATCGATTCCACCCGGTATGAAGGTGAAGAGCAACCGAGCGGTTCCGGGACCAAGATTTACCCATCCATGCACGCTGTTGCGAGGCACAACCACGGATGTTCCGGGTGCAACCTCAAACTCTTCGCCCGCGCAGTGAAACCGAAAGCGACCTTCAAGGACTTCAAAAATCTCTTCCCGATCTGTGTGATAGTGAAGTGGTGGTCCGATGAATGGTGGAACGCGTGCTTCGATAATTGTGAAAGCCCCGTTGACATCTTTGCTGTGTACACGGATAGCCATCTGCTCGCCGAGCATGGTTTCGAACCAATCGAGGTTCTCGCTTTGTCCGACAATTGCAGCTTTACGTTGACTGAATTGAGTACTCATTGTTTTATAGCGGTTTTTAATTGAGTGGAGTATAGATGAAAGGTCTGCCAGGCTGGTGAGCTTGCTGCCTATTCTGGTTACAATTTACACTTCAGTGCTGCAACCTCTTTGCATGACCTTAATTTAGGGAATTAAATCAAGTTTGTAGTCCATTTAAGGTCTATTATTTAAGCAGCATATTGATCAATACGCTAGTTAACCTGAAGTACTACTTCATCGTGAACTTAGGTTCAACCTGTGAACCATCTCTGATTTATCCTGACTGTGATTCATCCTGAAGTGGTTATGCTGACATAGCAGCCGAGAGGCTGGTTGAACAGGGTGCAGAGGTGGAACCCCTGGCTCCACACCCACTGTCTTAACCCTCTACTCAATTGCTATATCATTGCAAGCGATCGCCTGATGTGGTGGCATTGGTGATATGGGGTTAGGGATATTGGCAACCAAGAGGATTTCTCCAGTAGGAGTGGTATGCCATTGGCTGGCTTCAATGACGGGGATAGGTGTTCTGTGCTCTGATACTCGACTCTCTGGTGCCCGACTCTCTGATGCCCGACTCTCTAATTGCTGATTGTTTTCATCTCGTCTAGTTCTTGTTTCTTGAGGTACAGTTAAGCGGCGTCGATCGTTCCACCTTGCATCATCATCGAGTTGCTGCTCTGGTGTGGGAGGCAACCCCCCTCGACCTGTAACAACAAATAAGTTGCCCTGGTTGGCAGAACATCCTTGAGCGATTAGCTGGGATGCATCCCCTATGTCTGTCGGCAATGCCAGTAACCCTAATGTTGGATCAGCCGCCGCTGTCGTGACATCGATCGCCCCACTCAAGGCAGACGTTGCACCTGTGGCGGTGATGTCGCTCAAAGGCGTGTTTTGAGAGCGAGGCTGAATGCCAAAGATATTGGTGGCGTTAATCGAGATGTTGCCGCCACGAGCGTTGGCAGAGTTGGCGCGGATGTCATTATTTTCAGTAGGAACGGCAGCGATCGCCCCAGCATGAATCCGAATGTTCCCACCATTGCCTGTACCACCTGCTGAAGTCGTGATTTGACTATTGTTTCGCAGCAGCAGAACGTCGCGCACATTCAGGTCAAGATTGCCCCCTTCCCCAGATTCAGTAGCCGCAGTAATTGAACCGCTACGCTCGACCACAATCGAGTTAGCATTTATCTGCAATGTACCAGCATTTCCAGTTCCATCATTGTTGACACCAATGTTTGCACCATTGCTGATGTTCAAATGAGGGGTGTTAATGGTTACGCTACCAGCATTTCCACTGGGTCTGTCAGGTAGTCTAAAAACTTGTCGTAAGGATTCAACCGCAATAGCCGCAGACGAACCCACACGACTGGCAAGAGCATTGCCAAGCACTACACCACTAATCTCGACAAAATTACTGGCATTGATGGTGACACTGCCAGCATTACCTGTTGCTAAAGTGGAAGAATTGACGGAGGCTCCGTCCTGAATAGTCAGTCTCGCCGTGTTGATGGTGACTGCTCCAGCATCTCCAGCATTGAGAGCGTTTGAGGCGACAGTACTCCGGGAGAAAATAGGGGACACACCTATTATTTCTACTGCTTCAGTTGCATTCACTATTAATTCGCCACCCTTACCTGTCCCAAAAGCGACAGTTGCTAAAGTTCCTCCCTCTAACACACTTAACCGCCCTGTTGATACTGTAATCGCTCCTCCAGTTCCAGTGTTAAACAAACCACTCCCGATAACACTGGCAAGACTAGGATTTATAGACGAAACCCCAATTATTTGGATAAAGGTAGAAGCATTTACAGTGATGTTGCCAGCATCACCAGAGCTATAGGAGCGAGTCACAATTCCTGCCCCACCTTGTATAGCTAACTGCTGAGTTGAAACTACAATATCTGCTCCACGTCCAACTCCCGCAGTTTGACCGATTAAGCCGCCATAAATTCCACCATCTGGGCTACTCCCGTTTAGATCCAGCTGTTGGACCGCAGTTACTCGAATGCTCCCCCCTGCGCGAGTTCCCTGGTTTTGAATTAACACAATTGAGCCATCTGCCAGCAAGACTTGATTTCCCTGCATTTGAATTGAACCGCCCCCGCTTGCATCGGCTAATGCTTGCTGTGACAAACGGATATTGCCAAAGGTTTGTACTCCTGGATAGCTCAGGGCAAAGTTATCGCCAAGGCTCACTTGCCCACTGCGAACGCTACCTAATTCAATTCGCCCTTGCTCTGCTGTCAGCGTGCCACCATCGATGGCTATATTCCCTCCAATTAAGGCAAGGGTTTGACCTACGGGTACCTGTAAGCCTGCCGTACCACTACCTCTGACAATTGGGGAAAAAATAGGCACTGCAACCGATAAATCGTAGCCATTTCCTTGCACTGCAATCCGTCTGGAATTGAGTCCCATCTGTAAGCCAACCGGAACACTTACCGTCAACAGCGGTGATGATGGCGGATTTGTGGCACTGTATTGAAATTGATCGGCAAAGTTGATGCTGTCAGCAGTACTGGCAATAAAGGAACCCCCAATATTGAGTCGGGCATTGGCACCAAACAAAATGCCATTAGGATTCAGCAAAAACAAATTGGCTCTGCCGTTTGCCCGAATGACCCCATTAATGTGGGAGACTGACCCGCTCGTCACGCGACTGAAAATATTTCGGACACCAGCAGCATTGTTAAAGAAGGCAGATCCACCCGTTGGCACAGAAAATTGACTGAAGCTATGGAAGAGATTGCTACCCCGCCTGGCTCCACCGTCAATTTGAACATTGCGATCGCCTGTGACTTGCGATCGCTCTCCTGTCGGTAAGGTCGCATCCGGTATAACTTGAGCGGCGATCGATTGAGTCCAAAGCAACACATTCGTGAGACTGACCGTTACAAACCATATTTTTCGACACCATCGACTCATGTCACTATCCTCAGCATTACAGGGTGAGCAACATCAATCGCCCTTCTTTATCGCCTCAGCCTTGCATTGTCCTTGTGGCATTAGTTCAGTATAGGTGCTAGAAAAAAGGGTCTAAGGATCACAAATTACAGCGCTTCGCGCTTGAATATGTTTAGATTTTTTTGTTGTGTGCCGCGCTCCGCGCGGCACACAACAAAAAATCTGTGGCTTAATCAATTGAAAATGGCTGTAATTAAAACCCGGACGTTTATGTTTGGAAGCGCGGCTCCGCCGCGCTTCCAAACATAAACGTCCGGGTTTATTAGATCCACGATCCTAAGTACATAAACCTCACAGATTATTGCCTAATTTTCTCAATCAGGAGGATGCTCTTTAAGAGAATCCCCTATAATGAGCGCAGCAAAACGATGGGAGGGCTGTCCCACAATCTACCGCTAAGCGTTGACGAGAACCCGATATGGCAGATGAATCTCTAAAGCGCGAAACCACCATTCATGCGTGTCAAGACCTGGCAACACTAGTAGCCCGTTACACAAATAGCAGAGGAAACGGGATTCATTCAACGGCGATCGCTCAATTGGAATTGATGCGGGAATCTGTGGCTCCTACAGCACTCTGTGCTGTGTATGAACCAACGCTTTGTATTATTCTTCAGGGTAAAAAAGAAACCTTGTTGGGTCAGGAAACCTACCACTATGGTGCTGCTCAATATATTGTGGTCACGGTAGATTTGCCGCTCAGCGGATTGATTGTAGAAGCAACGCCAGACAAGCCATATCTATGCTTTAAGCTCAGTCTAGATGCGGCTCAGCTCTGGCATATTATCGATCAAATTCAACGCAAGCCAGATCAAAAAGAAAGTTCAGTGAGAGGCTTATTTGTGAGCGATGCAAATGCCCCATTGATTGATTGTGCCACCCGCCTCACACGGCTGCTCGACACACCTGAAGATATTCCATTTCTGGCACCCATGATCATTCGCGAAATCTATTACCGTCTTTTGATGGGTGACCAGAATGAAGCAGTCCGGCAGATTGCGACCTCTGGCAGTTATATGCAACGCATTGCAGAGGTGATTAAACAAATTAAAGCTGAGTTTACAACGTCATTGCGCATTGATCATTTGGCAAAGCAAGCGAGTATGTCTTCTGCATCATTTCACCGGCACTTTAAGGCAGTGACCTCAATGAGTCCGTTGCAATATCAAAAGCAATTAAGGTTATTGGAAGCCCGTCGCTTGATGCTGGCTGAGAATGTGGATGCAACCTATGCAGCCTATCAGGTTGGTTATGTAAGTCCTTCTCAGTTCAATCGTGAATATTCCCGCATGTTTGGTGCGCCACCCAAGAAAGATATTGATCGCTCACGAATTAACTGACTCAACCAATTAAACAGCTTCACATTAAATCGGTATGAATCAACCTGCACAGCGCTGTGTAGCAACCGCAGGGTTGGTTGGGATAGAGGCAGGGGGACTGTGTCCTCGGATGAGGTTTTACCCCCGCACCCTGGTGTAAAACTTTTAATGGAGTCTACTGGTTTTGAGCGCGACGGCATAGCCGTCGCGCTCTCAGAAGGTTCTGGGTGCCCACAGGGCGCAAACCCAAGATTCTGGATCGGTTAGACCCGCATCGTATTAGCGATTATTGCCGCCGGGTGTGCGTCCACCTTCATCGTTGCTGCCACCGCGAGGGCTGGAGTTGCCCGGATCACAGCCTTCAGCACCGTTGCCAATGCCCTGATTGCAGTTGCGTCGATCATCATCGTCTGAGTTATTAGGATTGGGTTCGCCAATCACCACCGTATTGCCGGGAACGACATACGACGAGGTAATGGTTTGCACTCTGCCCAAACTGGCTAATGTTTGATAGACCAAAACCGCGACTTCAGCTCGGGTCGAAACTCTGTCGAGATTCAGCAAACGGACATCCGGATAGTTAACAATAATCCCCTGTTCGGTCAATGCCGCTAGCAGCATTTGTTCTTCTGTAGAACTGAGACGGGCATCTTGGTAAACCGAGAGAACCGATGCCACCGAACTGGTGGTGGTAAACCGTAGCCCTCGTGCTAATGCCAGCAATGTATCTCGACGAGACAGGCGTGCCAGAGGATTGAATTGATTGCCGCTAACGACATTCAAGAAGCCCATCTTGTAGCTTTCCTGGATGGCAGTGTACGCCCAGTAGCGTTGCTCTACATCAGAGAAGCTAACGGCATTGCGGACTTCTGTCACCTCGAACGCTCGTCGAATGATGGCAGCAAATTCGGCTCGGGTCACGGGTTGTTCGGGACGGTATCTCCCATCGGGATACCCTGCGATGATATCCAGAGCAGCCAGCTCGGCAATGTAATCTCGCGCCCAGTAGTTAGAAGCAACATCGACGAAGGTAACGCGGGTGCCACTACTGTGAGCCCGCACCTGTGCCATACGAAGTGTGGTGGCGACTTCGTCAAATTCGACGACTGAGCCTGATTCATTCGTGCGGTATACCCAATACTGTTGCCCATTGGAGACCACCGTCAACCATCCGGGAACCTGCGCCTGGGTGCAGCTTCTACCACTATTCAAGCCCAGACAGCCATCTGACCAGATTTGGCGGCGGGCTTCGACGACTCGCAGGCTGGAAACACTAACTTGAGTCCGTTGGGCGATCGCCTGAAATACTGCCGTCTGAACCGTCTGAGAAAAGCTGGTTTGCTGGACATTCACCTGTGCTTGCTGCGTCCGCTGTTGCACCTCAACCGAGCTACCTGTGGTGGATTGTTGCTCGCTTTCTCCAGACCCCTGAACCACGCTCACGCTTCCCTGTTGGGTCGTGGTTGTGCGGCTGACACGCTGTTCTGTACGGGTTTCAGTCCGAATTTGCGCCGTGCGGGTTGATGTTGCAGTGGTGTCCAAGACCACCACAGAACCCGTCTCATCAGTACGGTAGACCCATTCCTGTTCGTCGCTAGCCGCGACCACTAGCCAACCCGGCACCATTGCCGCACTACAAGACATCTCCAGAGTGCCTAACCCCAGACACCCATCGGTCCAGGTTTCTCGCCGTGTTTCTACAATTCGCACATCCGATACCTCGACATTTGCCTCTCTGGCAACCTGGCGACGAACTTCTGTCGCAACGCTATCGGGCAGTTCTGCTGCCGTCTCGTCATCGGTTTCATCCTCAGACATCTGCGCCACATCGACGTTGGCAAAGGTTCCTGCCAGTTCAACACTTCCCGCAGTGGTTTGAAACTTGACGGGGAAGGAGGTCAGGGTGACGCGTGGTGTACTACCAAAATCACCAGCCAGCTCAACTCGAACGGCATCCAGGTTCCCTCCGGGTTGCAGCCCTTCTTGTGCGGAACCCCCATCGCAGGTCGTCGCGGCAAAGATACAAACATCGACATCGTCAAAGCGACCTGAGAAACGTTGTTGGCGATCGTTAATGGCGATCGCACCAAAGGTCGCCGTATTGTTTTCGATCGCCGCTAAGTTCGTATCTGACACGTTTGGTGTGATCCCAAAGCCAAAACTTGTGATCGCTGCCCGAGCCGCAGCGGTTGTGTCGTTGGTCAGCGTAATATCCAGAACGAGGCGATCGCTGGATAAAGAAACCACCTTAAACTCGGCAGTCGCCGCCAGATTCGTCATCTCTCCGCTGGCGGGTAACTGCCAGCTTACGGGAAAGCGTTTGCCGATATCATTGGCTGTAATTTCAACTTGATAGCGGGGCTGTCCACTCGAATCACTGGCTGTTTCTCCAGCTTGAGATGAAAAATCGAGGGCATGAGCTGGGGTAGGAAGGGTCGTTAATGCAACCAGTCCGGCGATCGCCAAACCCATCTTGCCAGTCATCATCAGTGTTCTATTCATGTTTCTCCTATCAGGTCAGGTGGTGAATACTTAGGATCACAGATTGATTAACCTGTAATTCTTTTTGAGAGCGCGGCAGCGCCGCCCCTCTCTCAAACCGAGTTAGGTTTTATTAAATTCACGAGCGTTAGGACTGCTTGTCCCAATTAGGTTGTAGACGTGAGGGGATATGAGAGCCGTGCCCTCTGCACCCCCATTCCAATCCCTATTCGGGACGACGTCGGCTGAGGCATCGTGAATTCTTTAAAATTTTTGATGTTTGTAGTGATACCGATTGAACCCAGATTACTTACACCCAGGTTATTTGAACCCAGACTATTTGAAACCAGGCGAAAGGCAGATCTAGCAGGTTTTAGCAACCCTGGCTTGATCGCCATCCCGTTAAGACAGGTGATAGGTTGAAACGATACAGCACATCGTTTTAGGACGTTACTGATTGGGGGATAAATTTGAATGGGAACCCTCTGGTTTCACGTTCAAATTCATCCCAATAGTCAGCAATACCCGTTTTCAATACATCACCGTCCTGGTTCTGAGCGCCGAGCACTATAGCTGAGATAAGTATCCCTGCATCGCATCAGCGGAAATGATAGAGGGGCTTTATCTCCCCTGGGAAAATGGTTTACTTGCACCGTGATTAATAGTCGTTTGGATCAACAGGAGCGATCGCCCTGCTTCATCCAATATGGGTATCACTTACAAAACTTTGATTTTCTTAGGAATTACACACAAAGTGTGCCAAACCAATGTGGTTGGGGCATTTATGCAGTGCAGAGTACCTCACAAATTTTCCAATCCTTGACGATCTAAGCGAGAGTCAAGACGCCAGGGAAATGAGAGTGTTCCTCAGCCGACATGATCGATAAAGGCATGGTAAAGAAGGCACCTCTAATACCAGCCTGCTCAGTAAGAAAGATTGGCATTGCTTATATATAGCCGTGTGCAAGTTCGTTAAGGGCAAAAACGGTGTTGTAGGGCGCGGAGCGCCCCACAACACCGCACTGAATCAACACTCAGTAACACTGCACGTGTTGCCTTTTCTACCGCACAAACTTTTTAAGGATCACAAATTAAATAACCTGTCATTCTTTTTGAGAGAGCGACGGCTCCGCCGTCGCTCTCTCAAAAAAAATTGGGTTTTATTAAATCCACAATCCCAAGAGAGTCTACTGTCTACGATGTTGCAGATATTAAATTTTGCAATATGGGTGTGGGACACCGCTCTCCACTCAGGGGTTTTATCCCTACACTCCAGGGCAAAATTTTTGATTGAGTCTACCAGGATGAAACGGTTGACCGTCGTATCCGCTAACAGGACACCAGATTGCGCATTGAGTAACACATTTGCTTTTTTTCAACAAAGAATTACATCTCTTTACAAACTGTATCTCAAGCGTGATAATTCCCCTAGATAAGTAATTTAACTTAGTCATAACACCCATGCTGTTGAACGTTGAGCCGAATAAAAGAGTCACGGGGGCTACGCCCCACACCTCCCTTCGGATCACAAATTCAATAAAATCCGGATGTTTACTCAGCTCTTTGTTCATCTGAAACTTGTAAAAACTATTTTTGTTTGAAGAAGTCAACATGTACATTGTTCAGATCGCTTCCGAATGTGCCCCGGTCATCAAAGCTGGTGGATTAGGTGATGTCGTCTACGGACTCAGCAGAGAGTTAGAGATTCGGGGACATTGCGTCGAAATTATTCTGCCGATGTACGACTGTATGCGGTACGACCACATTTGGGGCTTGCATGACGCTTACAAAGACCTCTGGGTGCCCTGGTATGGCGGTGCGATTCACTGTTCTGTTTATTGTGGTTGGGTTCATGGTCGTCTGTGCTTCTTTATTCAACCCCATTCAAGCGACAACTTTTTTAATCGGGGTTGCTATTACGGTGCCTCAGATGACCAGATGCGATTTGCTTTCTTTAGCAAAGCTGCCCTGGAATTTTTGCACATCAGCAACAAACGTCCTGACATCATCCACTGTCACGATTGGCAAACGGGCTTAATTCCAGTCATGCTATTTGAGATTTATAAATATCATGGCATGAGCAATCAGCGGGTACTTTATACGATTCATAACTTTAAGCATCAGGGCTTTGCAGGGGCTGAAGTCCTGTGGGCAACGGGTCTGAATCAAGAAGCATATTATTTTGATTACGCTCGGATGCGCGACAACTTCAATCCCTTTGCCCTTAACATGATGAAGGGTGGAATTGTCTTCTCAAACTATGTGACGACCGTTTCTCCCCACCATGCCTGGGAAGCCCACCATGGTACGTTTGGCTATGGTTTGGGGCATACGTTGCATTTGCATCAGAATAAATTCAAAGGCATTCTGAATGGCATTGATTACGACATATGGAATCCAGCCATCGATCGCTATATTCCTTTCAAATACACGCCAGAAACACTGCAAGATAAAGCAAAAAATAAACGGGCATTGCGCGATCGCCTGTTACTCAAAGATGACCCAGAAAAACCATTAATTTGTTATATCGGTCGTCTGGATGATCAAAAAGGCGTTCATCTAGTTCACCATGCCATGTACTATGCTCTCGATCGGGGCGCTCAATTTGTCTTGTTGGGTTCGGCAACGGAAAGCAGCATCAATTCCTGGTTCTGGCATGAAAAGAATTTCTTGAACGATAACCCTGATATCCATTTAGAACTGGGCTTTAATGAAGAGTTATCGCACCTGATTTATGCTGGCGCAGACATGATTGTGGTGCCCAGCAACTATGAACCTTGCGGTTTGACGCAAATGATTGGGTTGAAGTATGGCACAGTTCCCATTGTTCGCGGCGTTGGTGGCTTGGTCAATACAGTGTTTGATCGAGATTATGATACTGACCATGAGCCGGAAGAACGCAATGGCTATGTGTTTTATCAAACCGATCAACCGGCTTTAGAATCGGCCATGGATCGGGCGATCGGATTATGGAAATACTATCCGGAAGAGTTTGAACGGTTGGTGATTCAAGGGATGAATTACGATAATTCCTGGAATCATCCCGGTGAAGACTATGTGGAACTATATGAGATGATTCGAGTAAAATAAATCAGATTTCCGGCATCTTGAAGATGCCGGAAATCTTTGCAGCCACCATTATTCTTCAAGCCAATTAAACAGTTGCCTGTAACGGAGCACCAAGCAGAACTCTTAGCAAAATGGGAAGAATTTTATGGTTGAATCTGGCTTAGACAATTTAGCTTTCCAACAGCAGTTTGAGCGTGCACAATTAGCAGCCAACCAAGCCAATCCCACCGAACCCAGAGCCATTTCTGCGACTTATGATGCAGCCTTGGGGCTGGTGATCGTTCGATTGCAAAGTGGAGCGATTTTTAGTTTTCCACCTGCGATCGCCCAAGGACTGGCTGGGGCAGAGCCAGACGCCTTAGCCCAGGTCGAAGTGACTCCCATGGGTGATGGGTTGCATTGGCAAAAGCTGGATGCCGATTTCAGCGTGGCGGGTTTGTTAGCAGGCGTTTTTGGCAGCAAACGGTGGATGGCAGATTTGCAACAACAGTGGTTACAACAGCAAGCATCTTGACCCTCTGTAACCGATGGTTAACTGTTCGATGTTTTCGCGCGTTGGTGTAGCCTTTCTTCTGGAGAATTGTCTCATCTGCAACTCATCAGCTTCATTTTGCTAACGTCTAATGATTACTGTCGATTCAGCGTCCAATCATACTCCAGATAACTCAGTTGATAGTTGCCCTGACGCAAGTATTCGCGATCGCTTGGACTGACGTATTGACTAATAAAATTAAGCGTGGCTCGTTGCTTTTCGTTACCTGTAAATTCAGTCTCGACACCATATTGCGGAATCCAATCGTCGCCAAACCAATCGAAGATAGCGGAGATGGCTACCCGGTTTTGCGATCGATCAATTTGCAATCCCTGCGGTGTGGATAACCACCGTTTGACCTGATCCTCTAATTGCTGATCCAATTGCTCAGCCGTGTACGGTTCAGTGCGTAAGGGCGGACAACTAATTGCCGTGCAATTTAACGCCGCATGAATACGAGGTTCGCTAAACTGTGGTCGTAATATTTGGTGTTCAATGTCATCTAAAGTTTTTGATTGACCAGCGATGTTAAAACGCCGAATTTTCCAGACTCCGGGAATATCTCGAATACTGTTTTTGAGCGGATTTTGGTCAATGATCGATTCCAACGTGAAGGCGTTATAGGCGTTAATCAAAAAGGCGATTTTTTCTGCATCACTCCAACTTGCATAGGTTTCTGGGGCGACAGTTCCTAAACTCACATTAAAGGCTTTGAGTGATTCGGCATCGGCTTGCAATCCTTGATAGTCAACCAAACCGTTTGGATTGACATAGCGGTCTAAGATGCGAGCATAGGCAGCATCACTAAAGGGGGCTGCTACCACAGGCTGATTGGAGGTTGGGGAAGAGGATACAATTGAACCTGCACTGGTTTGCAGGCTCGAACATCCACTCAAGGCAAGGATCGTCGAAAGACAAAGGCTAATGGCAGGCAAGGTTTTCATCGCTAATTTTGATTGATGATAATGATTCATATTTATTTAGGCTCAATCGCCTGAATCTTTCCTGAGGTGAGTCTGGGCGATCGCTGAGAATACCATAGTGTTCCCAAACAACCGATCACCAACGGTGCCCATAATAGGGTTCGTTCAACAGGCTGCAATAGCCAATCAGGATTGCCCATTGCCTGACGGTGAGGCAAAACAAAGTAAACAAATGCCGATAGGCTCACCCATCGCGTGCCTAAATTGCGACTGGCGATCGCAAATGGCACCAACCAGGTGAAATACCAGGCATGGACAATTGGCGATAGCATCAACACTGCGATGAAATAGCCTTCGACAAATTGCAAAACGCTACGACTGCGCCATAGTAAGCCAAACAGCACCCCTACCAGGGGCAGCAAGTAGTAGTGATTAAATGCTTTGGATGATTGCCAGAGCAAGCCGATGAGATAGGGAATCAGTTCAGCACTGCGACCACGAGAGACAAATACTGAGTCTGTTGGAATCAGGGGACAGGATGTTACCTGGCAAAACGGCAGGGCACTGAGCAGAAATGGCAGACACCCGCAGACCATCACCCAACCTGCCCATGTCCAGCCATGCCGCCGCAGAGCGTGCCAACCTAAGACACCCAACATCGGTAAGGTCATCCACTTAATGGCAATACTGATGCCCAGAAACCCTGCACTCAGCAGATATCGCCGCTGCTGGGTGGGTTCAAACACAAGCCATGCGGCAACCAGCGGCAAGATAAACCAGCTATCGTAATGTGCCCCACCCGCAAAGGTATAGAGAATCAACGGATTCCAGGCATAAAGCAGGGTTGCTGTGTAACCAAAGCGACGGCTGAGCAACCAGCAGGTTAAGCCATCGGCGGCGATAAATGCTAGTTTGAACACCAGCACAGAAGCAGAAATGCTGGCTAGCAGCCGGAATCCTAACTGGGTGGCAGGGGGATAGATGGCAGTGACATCAGGATGGTTAATTTGTGACCACCAATCTGGACGCAGGGGGATTAATTCTGGGGCATTGGGGGCAACGTCGTACGGACTGAATCCGTGGAGTTGGATCACCCCTTCCCAGAGATAGCGCCAGATGTCGTCACCGGGATACATGGGGATCAACAGCGATCGCGTCAGTAGCGTCACTACCCAAAACCACAGGGGGGTAATCGAGCGGATATGCCAGGAGAGCAGAAAACCCAGCCCCATGCTGCCGACACCTGCCCAAAATTGAGGGGTAACTCCCTGGCGAAAATCGCCTTGCGGTGCCAGAAGAATGCAGCCGCTGATCAAACAAAAGGTGCTGAGCCAAATTGCCCAGGCAGGTGTATTGGGAGCCATCGGCAACAGAGCTTCATCCCTATCCCTGCTATCCACCTGACCACGGGTACCCCGCGTCCAGATCTGATTCCCATAGAGACGGGCAAGGGTCGTGAGAATAATGATGCCTGCCTGGATACTGCCCCACAGCGTTCCGGAGATTTTCGATCGCCCTCCTTGACGCGGATGATAATCGACAGGCAGTTCTTTAATCCGCAAGTCTAACTCAACGGCACGGACTTGCATTTCAACCGTCCAACCAAAGCCGCGATCGCGCATCTGCATGTGCTCTAACGCAGAGCGTCGGATCAGACGCAAGGGTCCTAAATCTCGATACCAGTAGCCCCACCCCAGACCAATTAAACCTGTGGCTAAGCCATTCCCAAAATTTTGAATGGGGGTGAGGGCGGCGCGGGCGCTGGGGATAGCTCGGCGATCGCCCAGTATCAAATCAAACTGGGAGCGGGCGGCTAAAAAATCAGCCAGCTGACTTAAGTCGTCGCTGCCGTCGCCATCGCAAAATAGAATCCATTCAATCTCAGCCGGAAGATTTTGCAACCCCTGCCAACACGCCTGACCATAGCCGGGATGGGGGGCGTCAATCACCTCTGCTCCAGCAGCACGGGCGATCGCCGCACTGTCATCATGGCTGCCATTATCAACCACACGGATATGAAGAAGTCCCCACGCTTGCAGGGACTCAATCACTTTACCAATCGTGATAGCTTCATTACGAACTGGAATCAGAACCAGAATGCGATCTAATTCAAAGTAGCCAACAGTCATGCGTGAGTAGTAAGAGTTGTATGAAAGGGAACTGTTAAAAATCAGCTTTTTTGAGCGATTCTGTACAGATCTTCAGCATTTTGGGTTTTGTGCCAGTTCGTCCTCCTATTCTCTCTTGTGAAGATGAGACAATCCTGAGAATTGACTAAAGATCATGAAAACTTTGTCATTCTTTTTAAGTGTGCGACGGCTCCGCCGTCGCTCGCTTAATAAAGCATCGGGTGAGCCTCCGGATTGCCGATGATTCATCGGGGACATCGACCTAAAGATCAGGATGGACGGTAGAAAGTCTACGCCTGCTAGGGGGCGCAACCCCTAATCCCCTGTCTTAGCATTAAGGCACAGCAGTCTATTCAGCTTTGTGATCAGTTTTGTGAAGAGCGATCGCCTCCAATCTACAAAATCTGACCAATCCCATAAGGCTGCTATATGATTACCGTAAGATGGCGAGGACTGACTGATGCTTGATAAACGAACATCCACCGTAATATTTTTGGGGCTGACCGTTGGATTATTACCCGCCGCCGCGATCGCCCAGACTTCCTGTAGCAACTTCTGGGTCAATCCCGATACGGGGCGAGAAGAATGTCTCGATCGCCTGGTCAGCCCTCCTGCACCTGTAGTGCCCGTTGCCCCCGCTGCCGCTACACCTTTGGAATCCGCTCCGACAGACGTTAAACCTGGAACTCCAGCAGATGCTACTCCCACATCTGTCACCCCTGTTAATCCGGTTTCTGTCGGTGAAGTAGCACCGACCCAGACTGGCACTCCCACAGGAACACCCAATACACCGACAGCAACTACCACCAATAGTCCCACGGTCACTACTACCACGACGACGACTACGCCCTCTGGGGTTAGCACTACCACGTATGGAGGCGGAGCTACCCCGACTACCCCCGCGCAAACCCCTGGCAGTGGCACGGTTGGCAGCACTGCCGAACCCACCGCAGGCAGCACTGCCCTGAGAGGACGTGTGATCGTTTCACCCGATGGAGAGCGCACCGGCATCATTCAAGATGATGGGATGATTTTGGATTCTGCGGGGAATATCACGGGTATGATTACGGATGAAGGTCTAATCATCTCACCCACCAGCGGTTCGACGGGTGCCATGGTAACGGAAGACGGTACCATTATCTTGCCGTCTGGCGAACCCGCAGGAGTCATTTCTGACGACGGGGTGCTGATGCTACCGACGACTCAGCAGATTAACGAAATTCCTGGTTCAACGCGGGGTCGGCGATCGGAGACCTTTCCCTATCAACGTTAGCCAATCAACTGACTATGGAACTGCACTCTGTTCCTCTGACGATTCCGGACGGTGCCAATATCATTCTGGGTCAAACCCATTTCATCAAAACCATTGAAGATTTGTATGAAATCATGGTGGGGACATCCCCTCAGGTGAAATTTGGTATTGCCTTTTGTGAAGCGTCTGGACCCTGCTTAATCCGCATTGCTGGAAATGATGCCACTTTACAAGAAAACGCGATCGCCAATGCTCAGGCGATCGCCGCCGGGCATAGTTTCATTGTGGTGATGAAAGAAGCCTATCCCATCAATTTTCTCAATGCCATTAAGCAATGCTCTGAGGTGTGCCACATCTACTGTGCGACTGCCAATCCAGTTGAGGTGATTGTGGCAGAAACGCAACAGGGACGAGGCATTTTGGGGGTGGTGGATGGCTTCTCACCCAAGGGTGTAGAAACGGAAGCCGATATTGTGACCCGCAAGAACTTTTTACGGCAAATCGGCTACAAGTTATAGCAATTTTTGCTCGAACAGAGTACAGGTTTAGGCTACAAAAAACGGTGTGGGTGACGCGCGTCGCGCGTCACCCACACCGTTTTTTGTAGCTGGATCACACCATACCTGGCATCTCTACCTAGAGATATAGACGTAGTTCTACAGAACGTCAGAGGTGACTTTTTTTACGTTGAGTCAAGCTAGATATAGCATTTACGCAGCAGCATGAGCAGTGAAAGGTTGGATAGACCTCGGCTCAACGATGATTCAGGGGGTATTTACCGAGCCACGATACCTTTGTCATCGGGAGTCTTTCCATGCAATATTCGATTCGCTACGCACCTCAGATCAACCGAGCAAAACCCTGGATCTTAAAAGTCTGGGAACCTGCCCCATCGGTAGACTTCGATGGCAAACGAACCGCCAATTATCTCTATCAAGCCCAATATCGCTTGAGCTCAGAGACAGAAGTCGAAGCAAAATTAGCGGAAATGGGCATCTGTTTCAAAACAAGGGCGATCGCCCTTAACTGTGGTTAAAGGCGATCGCCCGATGTCTATGCTATTAAATTGAAGTCGTTTTCAACTCATGCCGCTTGAAACTAGCGTTTTGCCAATTTCTTAGACATTTTGCGTAAGCGAATGGATTCGGGTGTTACTTCCAGAAGTTCGTCGGGTCCGATATATTCCAGGGCTCGCTCCAGGCTCATATCCACAGGGGTTTGGAGTTGCACCAATTCTTCTCCACCCGATGCACGGTGGTTGGTCAGCTGCTTGGTTTTACAGACATTCAACTCCAGATCTTGAGGTCGGTTATGTTCGCCGACAATCATGCCTCTGTAGACTCTCGTTCCCGGTTCGATAAAGAACACCCCCCGATCTTCTGCATTTTTCATGGCATAGAAGGTAGAGGTTCCTTCTTCAAAGGAAATCATTACCCCGTTGCGCCGTGCTTCCAGATCACCGGAGAGCGGACGATAGTCCAGGAAGCTATGGTTCATAATGCCTTCACCTCGAGTCAGGCGCATAAAGTCGCCCCGAAAGCCGATCAAGCCACGTGCCGGAATCACGAATTCCAACTGGGTGCGACCGTTGTTGCCCACTCGCATATCTTGCATTTCACCACGACGCTGACCGAGGCGCTCGATGCAGCTGCCTACAGCCACTTCAGGTACATCCAAAACCAGCAATTCGTAAGGTTCACAGGGCTGACCGCTGACTTCCCGGTAAATTACCTGTGGCTGCGAGACTTGAAACTCATACCCTTCCCGGCGCATGGTTTCAATCAAAATGCCCAGGTGCAGTTCACCCCGACCGGAAACCGAAAACTTATCGGGGGAATCGGTATCTTCCACCCGCAGGGCTACGTTCGTTTCTAGCTCTCGTGTCAGGCGATCGCGCAGTTGCCGTGAGGTCACAAACGAGCCTTCCTGTCCGGCAAACGGAGAGTCATTCACCGAGAAGGTCATTTGCAGGGTGGGTTCATCTACCTTAATCAGAGGCAACGCCTGAGGTTCGTTAGGGCAGGTAATCGTCTCGCCGATGTTGGCATCCGCAAAGCCGGAAACCGCCACGATATAGCCTGCCGAGGCAGACGCCATTTCTACCCGTCTCAGCCCTTCAAAGCCAAGTAGCTTGGTAATTTTGGCTTTAACAATGCTGCCATCTTCTTTGACCAGCGCCGCTTGCTGCCCCATGTTGATGGTGCCGTTGTGAATTCTGCCGATGACAATACGACCGAGATAATCTGAATAGTCCAGCGTTGTCACTTGCAGTTGGAGCGGCTTGGTCGGGTCGCCAACCGGGGGTGGCACATGTTGCAAGATCGCCTCAAACAGAGGCTTCATATCGTTATTTTCTTCTTCCAGGGTATTTTTGGCATAGCCTGCTAAGCCAGAGGCAAAGAGGTAAGGAAACTCACACTGGTCGTCGTCTGCCCCCAGTTCCAAAAACAGATCCAGCACCTTATCAATGGCACCGTAGGGATCTGCCTGAGGACGGTCAATCTTGTTAACCACAACGATGGGACGCAAGCCCTTTTCCAGCGCTTTTTTCAGCACAAAGCGGGTTTGTGGCATCGGTCCTTCGTTGGCATCGACGATCAGCAAACAGCCGTCAACCATGCCCAACACCCGTTCTACTTCACCACCGAAATCGGCGTGTCCAGGGGTGTCAACAATATTGATCAACATGCCTTGATAGCGAACGGCAGTGTTCTTGGAAAGGATGGTGATGCCGCGCTCGCGTTCTAGAGTGTTAGAGTCCATGACGCAATCTGGGATCTCTTCTCCCTCTCGGAATGTACCGGATTGCTTCAGTAAGCCATCGACAAGCGTTGTCTTACCATGATCGACGTGGGCAATGATAGCGACATTGCGAATGGGGAGAGTCATAGGAAATTCCCAGATATGGCGATGAAAAATTTGGTCTTAAGGACTTCTTAATTAAATCTTCCGCTTGGTTCGGATCAATTCCGTGTAAAGAAGCCGTAACGATCTTAACGTAATCTTCTCCTAAACGGCTTAAGGATTTTTACGAAACTGACATAATCTGTTTTAAATCGTGAATTTTCACCTGGCACCTTACAGCTGAAAGTGGCTGACAGAATGCACCGTGTTGATTTCTTGAGGATCGTAGATTTTATAGTGGTGTGCAAGTTCACTAAATCCAGAAGCGGTGTTGTGGGGCGTACTCCAATACTTTTCGGCTAGTCGCATCACCCGCCCTGAATTGAAATTCCGGGCTAATAGCTCAAGTCCCATAAAGGGACTGAAAGACTCGCTAGTTCTGGGTTGTAGTCCGTTTCAACGGACTTTAGCTATGAGCGAGGGAATTAATTCCCTTGGGGGCAGAAGCTTAACCGAGAGGTATTGGGGCGCACTCCACAACACCGGACTGGATCAACCCGCACAGCGCTCTATAAATCCCTATTCTTTTAGAGAGAGCGACGGCTTTGCCGTCGCTCTCTCCAAAAGGGTTGACCAATCTGTGAGCTTAAGGGACGGTTTCGGGGACTTGCCAAACTCGAATATTGCCGCTGGCACTGTTGGTGATCAAAATATGGGGATCTGGGGTGACGACCAGTTCGTTGACATAGGTGCTAAAGCCGTCTAACTCGTACACCGCTTTACCTGCTTTCAAATCCCAGATGCGCACTGTTCGGTCGGCGCTGCCGCTGTAGAGCGTGTGACCATCGTCGCTGAGTTGCAAGACGTTGACGGCACCTGCATGCCCTGTCAGGGTTAACTCTGGCGTGCCTGTGTTCAAATCCCAGGTTTGAATAATGCCGTCGGCACTGCCACTAATCAGAGTTTTGCCATCCAGGCTGACCACCAAGGCATTGACGGGGCTATCGTGATTGGCGATCGCCCGTTCTACTTTCCCAGTTGCCATATCCCAGATTTTAATCTCGCCATCTGAACTGCCACTGATCAACTGTTTTTCATCTCGGCTCATCACCAGGGTGTTGATGCCACTGACGTGACCCACCAGGGTTTTTAATGCCTCACCTGTTTGAAAGTCCCAAATTTTAATGCTGCCATCGGCACCCCCACTGATAATCAACTGTCCGTTATAGCTGACGATGATGGCATTGATAAAGCTGGTATGACCCGTCAGGGTGCGCAATAACGCGCCGGTTCTCAGATCCCAGACTTTAATCGTGCGATCGGCACTGCCACTGATAATCGTTTGACCATCGGGGCTGACGGTGACAATGTTGACGAAACTGGCATGTCCCGTCAGGGTGCGCAATACGGTGCCCGTGACCCAATCCCACACTTTGATACTGTTATCAGAACTGCCGCTTACCAGGGTTTGCCCACCGGGGCTGAGGGCAATAGTATTAACGTTGCCATCATGACCTGACAGAACTGTCAGTAACGTTACCTTGGCATCGGCGATCGCAGAGAACGGGTGTTGCAACCGATACGTTTGCCAAATTCCCCAACCACCAGCCGCCAGCACTAAGGCTGCCAGACCGATGACAACTGGCTTTTGCCAACCTCGCTGGGATTTGGGTTCGCCCTGGTGTACCGTTTCAGGATTGACGGTCGTCCGGTGAGCAGTACTGTTCGTCGTCAAGGGCAACCCATCGGGTGGAGCGGGATAGTGCGCCAACTCATCCGTTAAATATCTCAGCTGCTCTAAAATATCTTGCGTACTTCGGGGGCGATCGGAGGCTCGCGGGGCAATTAACGTGTCAATAAAATTGGCTAACGGGGGTGCAATATGAGGGGCATAGGCACGCCAATGAAATTCGTTATGCACAGGGTCATAGATGCTGTTATCCGTCGGTAATCTGCCCGTCATCAGATAGATAAACGTACGCCCCAATGCATAAAAGTCAGACTGGGGCACGGCTTGACCATGCTCTTGCTCTGGCGGGGTGTAGCCTGCCGAACTAATCTTGGTGACGCCGCTCGACCCCCCACTCAACTGCGCCAAATAGGTATAGGTCATTTCTCGGGCAGCCCCAAAATCGACCAATACGACCTGACCGCTCGATCGCAACATCAGATTTTCGGGTTTGATATCGCGATGAAAATAATTTTTTTGATGTACCAGATGCAACACGTCTGAGATCTGTTGCAGCCAGTTTAATGCCTGCTGTTGCCCAATCGGATGGTTGCCTTGTTGCTTCATCCACTCTCGCAGGTTCGGTCCATCGATCTTCTCCATAATGATGCAATGGATTACCCCCAACCCATCTCTGGGCAGGAACTGGAAATACCCGTGAGGTTCAATCAACGGAATGCCGGGATGGTGGAGTTGGCTTAACACCTCCGCCTCTTGTTGAAACAGTTCTACCGCTTTGTCGTTGTGGCTATGAACTTCTTTCAGTACTTTTAAAATCTTGGGGGTGCTACGCTCATAGGCTTCGTAAACTTTACCAAACCCACTCTTATCACTGAGCAGACGCAGCACTCGATAGTGGCTCTGCAATACCAAATCTGACCCACAACTTTGACAAAAAGTGCTGGTATCGTTACCCGGATGATCGGGTTCGGGACAACGTGGGTTAATGCAGAGGCTCATAGCTGACGCTTGGTAGATGTACCGTTAGACTACCCCATCTGCATCTAGGATAAATCTGTAGGGGCTTTGACGTAATAGATCTCAGACCCCACAGCGCAAAACTTATAGTGCTTTGCGCTCGACTAGAACCCAATTATTTTCCAAAAGCCATGCGGAGCGTAGCTTTTAGAAAATAATCTGGATGCCACTCGCTTGAACATCGCGATCGCCAACGTGATGGAACATCCAGACCACCTATAGCACCGGAGGTGATATGCCCCACTTATCGTTGATGCATAAACCGTTGGGTTGCCAGCGGGATTGGGTATGGCGGGGTTGGCAAATTCGCTATGCCTATGTGCGAGCCGGGATCGAGGCGGATCCCCAGACAAGCCTGCCGATCTGTTTGCTGCATGGCTTTGGCTTATCGTTGGCGCAGTGGCAAACTAATTTGCTGCCGCTGAGCCAGTTTCATACCGTCTATGCGTTGGATTTACTGGGATTTGGTGCGTCTGAGAAAGCGTCTACTCTCTACAACATTTCGATGTGGGCAGAGCAGATGTATGACTTTTGGCGGACGTTTATTAAACAGCCGATGGTGTTAATTGGTCATTCTCTGGGCGCAGTCGTGGCGCTAACCGCAGCGATCGCCCATCCAGAGATGGTTAAAAGCCTGGTCATGCTAACGTTGCCCCCTGCCCGTCAGGAACTCTTGCCCGGAGGCATCCAGACGGTTGCCCTGGCAGTCGAGCGCCTGTTTACACATCCTCTGTTGATCAAACCTATCTTTAACCTGTTTCGGCAACCTGCGGTATTGCGAACGGTGCTCCGGGCTGCCTATGCTAACCCGGAGTATGTGACGGAAGAATTGGTGTCCAGTTTTGTCACCCCAGCTTTAGATCGAGGAGCAGATGAGGTGTTTGTTCGGCTGGCAAGGGCACGCACCGACACTGATTACAGTCCTGAAATCAACGTGCTGGTTCCGCAATTGCAAAAGCCGATGTTAGTTCTGTGGGGGCAGCAAGATCGAGTTGTGCCCCTGTCTCAAGGCAAAGAGTTGCCTACTCTAAATCCTCTTCTAAAACTGGTCGAAATTCCCAATGCCGGACATTGTCTTTATGACGAATGTGCCGA
Organism: Calyptranema fuscum S582; assembly: GCF_055793305.1. Lineage (NCBI taxonomy): Bacteria > Bacillati > Cyanobacteriota > Cyanophyceae > Oculatellales > Oculatellaceae > Calyptranema > Calyptranema fuscum. Next base: position 92,504 of record NZ_JBSLYH010000002.1, on the reverse strand, counting down.
TCGGGTGAATCAAGAAATTTTGCAGTGGGTTGCCCAGTCTTCTGATCGCAATACTATGACCTGAGCGATGCTATCCGGTTTTACGAGGATGAAAATCACTGTAGGATCTTTAAACGTGCGATCGCCATACTCAGGATCGTGGATTAATACCGATTTAATGTGAAGCTGCGCCTTGTTCAACCCCCGGCTGTCGCCGTCCCCCTTGGCAAGGGGGACTACAGGGGGTTCTAGTTTGGCGCAATTTCATAAAAGATTGGTATAAATACGATGACTATTGCATCGTTTGTAAGGGCGAACGCCGTTCGCCCCTACGACAACTATCGTGCCGAAAGCATCCGAACCACAATATCTCCGGCTAGGCTCTTAACGAACTCCATCATCATCCAACCTTTACATCATCCTAATTTTTATGACTGCGACGGTAAATAACGCTCCTAGACTCGCTTCGCGACTCATCAATGGGGTATTGGCAATTAAGCCCCTGGCAAATCTGGCAAAAAACCGTGCCCGCAATATGATGATTCGGCGGGCAGAATCGATCGGGGTTTACTGGCGACAGGACGTCCAAAAACTGCGATCGCGCAATCGTGCCGCATCCTTTGCCCCCGAATGGGAAGAAGACCTCCAGCACATCCAAAATCCTGATCTGACCTATCCGCCCTATTACGTCTGTTCTTTCCATGCTTACGAAGAAGGCAATCTGGGCTGGGAACCGGCGATGGAAGTAGAAGTGGCAGCGCAAGCGGTGCATGCTCGCATCTGGAAAGAAGCAGGTGCAGAAGGCGATGCCTGGTTACGTCAGAGCTATCATGATGTGCTAAAGGCTCAGATTAGCCAAGTGCCTCACGATATTTTAGATATTGGCTGTAGTGTGGGCATGAGTACGTTTGCCCTGCAAGCCCTTTATCCCACCGCAAAATTGACCGGGCTTGATTTGTCTCCTTACTTTCTAGCGATCGCCCAGTATCGGTCTAAAGAGCAGGGATCAGCGGATCAGGCATTGCGTGAACCGACCCCGATTACCTGGCTCCATGCGGCTGCCGAAACCACAGGCTTACCGGATGCCTCGTTTGATCTGGTGTCTGCCCATTTACTGTTTCACGAACTGCCCTCTGAAGCGGCGATCGCCATTATCCGGGAGGCTCGACGATTACTGCGTCCGGGTGGGCATCTGGCAATTATGGACATGAACCCCAAGTCTGAAATTTTTGCCAAAATGCCACCGTACATTTTGACCTTGCTTAAAAGTACCGAACCCTATCTAGACGAATACTTTGCCCTCGATTTAGAACAGGCTATTTATGATGCTGGGTTTACCCGCCCCACCGTAACCAGCAACAGCCCCCGCCATCGAACGGCGATCGCGCAAGTGCGATAGCTATGGAGTCTGTTTGAGGGAGCGACGGCAAAGCCGTCGCTCCCTCAAACAGAGTTTGGGTTTTATTTAAACAGAATTGGATGACTCCGACACAAAATCTGTCATCCCAAAAATGAAACCCTAAGCTATCCAGTTGGATAATTTAGGGTTGCAATAACGCTTTGACCTGACGGCAAAGCAATTTTTTTAATGCGGATGGCGAGACTCGAACTCGCAAGGCAAAGCCACACGCCCCTCAAACGTGCGCGTATACCAATTCCGCCACATCCGCAAGGTAATCAATCAGGAATGAGGGTTTTACATTCCCCAGTCTTTAAGCATAAACCATAACTTCGCATCCTGGCAAAGATTTCTCAAGACAAATGGGTCGGCGCAGAGTTTTTATTTGATAGCGAGTTCCCTAACCTATCCAGATATTTATAGCGCTGTGCAGGTTGATTCAGGATGGTGTTGTGGGGCGCTCCGCGCCCCACAACACCGTTTCCGTACTTAACGAACTTGCACACCACTATAAGCAGCACGACCGGGCGAATTTATAATACAGGTAGCTGAAGAATAATCCGCTGTCCTATCAATTCCAGCAGTGCTGAATATGGGGAGAACCGGAATTAAATCACGTCGATGATTGGTTGTGTGGACGAACGACTGTTCACCCCCTGCTTGACTCACAAATCTTTGTAAGGGCAGGTTTAGCAAATTCCTGATCGGTTTGCAGTCAACGTTTCGGCAAAACCTGCCCCTACGGTGGAATGCGCCTTCTGGCACTTTTGTCAGTCCATTAGGTTCACCCCTGCAAACAATGCAATCGTCGATCTAATTTAATCCTCAATCCGCCTAGAGATTGTCAGGCTTTCGTGCTCAAAGGGCATGAACCATCAACTTTCTGGATGGACTCTGAGAATACCCCGATTTTTGCAAGAGGCTGTTATATTTGAATCCGCAGGGTATGGTTTGGATTGGTTGTTGGAGGAAAAGGTTATTAAACCTTCCTGATTCTGGCTCGCGGTTCGCATATTATTTCTGGTAAGTCTAAAATTTTGCCGCCCTGATTCTTGTCTAATCAGCCTTAATGTTATCTAATTTGGCTCCTTCCATAGCTGAAATAGAATTCCAACTGCGCCTATTGCTGCCTGCCGATCTCTATGCAGCGGTTTGGATCGATCCAACGCCCGCAAATTTGATGCATGTTTTCGAGCATCTGCGGACGTTGCAACATATTTTGATTGATTACACGCCTCGACAAGTCTCAGAAGCCCCTGCAATACCCGGAGAAATTCAGCAGACCTGGCAAGAAGGAACCTTGTTGTTTACCGATCTTGCCGGATTTACGCCGCTGTTAGAAGCAAACACCGCCCATGGCAAACATGGGGCAACGCTGTTGTTAGAGGTGCTCAATCGTTATTTTTCGGAAATGATTGAGATCATCAGCAAATCGGGAGGAGATTTGCTGGAATTTACCGGCGATGCCATGTTGGTGCAGTTTTTAGCCGATGCTCAGCGCAATGATGTGGCTCAGGCAGTGCGAGCAGGGTTGCGGATGCAACGTGCCATGATGTCTTCGCTGGCAAATGTAGAGGTTGGAAAAAAGCAGTTTACGTTGGGAATGCGGGTTGGCGTTAAAAGTGGACGGTTTTTGACCGCCGATATCGGGACGCCGATGCGCATGGCGCGGGTATTGCTGGGGAAGACAGTGCAACGGGCAAAGCAAGCCGAAGGTGCCAGTCAGGTTGGCAGAGTGTGCCTGACGGCGGCAGACGCGGCAAGTTTGAAAAATGAGTTTCGGTTTGAAGCGATCGATGATGGCTATGTGCTGGTCAAGGATGATTTTACAGCCGAGCAGTTGGGTGAATATGACATCAGGCTGAGTCGGCGGCGTCCTCCCAGTCTGATGTTATTCGATCGCAGTGTAAATGGGCTGCTGACCGAAATCAAAGAGGCGGTCGGGCGGGTAGAACGGTTAGCCAACTATATGCCCACTCCGATTTTGGAATTGCTGGTCGAAAGTGCAGCACAACGCCGAATTCCACCCAACTTTCCCGAACCGATTATTTTGTTTGCCAACTTGTCTGGGTTGCCCGAGTCGGTGGATGACGCGACCGAAGACGAGGTTCGCGAAATTGTCATCAGTTTTTCGCGGGCGTTTTCGGCGATTAATGCGGCAGCCAGTTCGCGGGGCGGCATTTTGCAGAAGGTTACTTACCAACTGGTGGGCTCCGATATTTTGATCTATTTCAGTGTGCTTAATTCTCGTACCGATGATGCTGTACGAGCAGCCGATACGGCGATCGCCATCCGCGAAATTGTCAAATGCTTACCGGCACCGCTGGTTGGGGGGCAACCTGTAGAAGTCAGTTGCCGCATTGGCTTGACCCGTGGAGCGGTGTTTGCCGCTGAGATTGGTGAGCCGAGAGGCAGACGAGAATTTAATATTTTGGGTGATCCCGTCAATACGGCAGCACGCCTGGTCAGTCATGCCGCAGATAACCAGATTGTGGTGACCGAAGAAGCTTATTGGGCGATCGCCCATCATTTTGAATGCAAATCCCTGGGTGAAGTCAACTTGAAAGGAAAGGCACTTCCCGCTGCAATTTTTGCCCTGGAAAATCGGTTAGATGAACACTCGAATGAACACTCGTTAGAGCCAGAATCCGAAGGCTAACGACTGTGCTGTTTAATAGAATCCTATTTGAGTGGCAATGCTTCGCATTGCCACTCAAAAACTAGTACACCAACTTAAACGTTTTGGAGGGGGTGGAGGGGTTAAAACCCCTCTTGGGGGCGCAGCCCCCAAACCCCCATGTTGCAAAATTTCGTGTTTGCAACACCAGGATTCTATTGATCGCTTCTCTGGTCAACGCAGACCCAGCCAGGTAAAGAAATCTTGACGGGTAAACAATTCCAAAATTAGCAGCGAAACAAAACCGATCATGGCAAAGCGACCATTGATCTGCTCAGCGTACGCCGTCCAACCAAACGCAGGTTCAGCTTGGGGCGGTGTCTCAGGTTCAACTGAGGGCAGATTGGTTGTATCTGGGGTAGAAGTCATAGTTTTTATGGGCATAACAGCTATTCGCTACTTAGATTCTGCCTCAAAAGACTGGACGCTTTCAATTAGCGATCGCACATCTGCGGCACCTTCAGAGGGTTCAAAGCGGAGAGGAAATTTCCCTTTTGCCAGCATGCGCAAACCCAACGGTGCCAGAGTACTTAAACCCTGCCAATCGCGGAAAGAGTTGCCCACTACCTTAAGACCAAATTGCCGTTCATCGATCCAGCCGCCCCGTTTGACCAGATCGATCAACACCTTGCGGTGACGCACGGAGCGATTTGCCTGATCATCCTGGCGATCTAAAATTTCATGCTTAATGTTGCCAATCTGATCCATCGGCGCAACCTCCATCGGGCAGACCTCATTGCAGTAATAGCAACGAGTACAACCCCACACCCCAGCAGTACCTCGACCATAGGTTTCGATGCGGGCTTCAGTTTGGTCATCTCTAGAATCTGCCACCATGCGATAGGCTTTCGCCAGGGCATGAGGTCCAACAAAGTCCGAGTTGACCGTGCGAGCATTGCATTCTGAATAACAGGCACCACACAAAATACAATTGCCCGTTTGATTCAGGCGATCGCGTTCTTCCGGGGTTTGCAAAAACTCCCGTTCCGGAATCTGACGCGACTTGGTGCTGACATAGGGATCCACCGCCTTGAGGTTATCCCAAAAACTTTTCATATCCACGACCAAATCTTTCACCACCGGCATATTGCCCATAGGTGCGATCGTAATTTCTGGCAGTTTATCGGCAGCGCTTGGCGTCGTGGGCTGAGCCGGTTGGATAGACTCGGCAACCTGCTGAAGTCGGTGTAGCTCACTTCCCACATTTTCTTTGCAAGCCAGTGCCGATCGCCCATTAATCCGCATTGTGCAACTGCCACAAATCGTATTACGACAATTTTTGCGAAAGGCTAACGTCCCATCCTGCTCCCACTTGATGCGATTGAGACAATCCAGAATAGTGTTACCCGGTTCTACATCCAGTTGGTACTGTTGGATGCGGGGGGCAGTATCAGTCGTTTGACGAATAATATTGAAGACAACCTGCATGGCTTAAAACGGCAATGGCGAAGGGTAATGAGTTGAAGCGGATAGGGAAATAAAGAGGGCTGCGCAGATTTGAGTACACGTATGGTTCAACGATCCCTCTTGGCGTAGATCTAAACCTGTGCCAGCCATATCCTTTCCTTTCCTCCCAGTCTAAACCGAATTGATTTAAGGGCAGTGGTTTATAGCCCAAACGTGTTGAAAGTTTGCCAACACAGCCGCTTGCGACCAATTGAGCAGAATCGGCAATCCTGTATCAGGACTTGCAGATCAAACTCGTAATGACTATGATTTATATAGCACTGTGCGGGTTGATTCAGCACGGTGTTGTGGGGCGCAGAGCGCCCCACAACACCGTTTCTGGACTGAACGACCTTGCACACCGCGATGAATCAGGATCCCAGAATCAATTGCCCTGTCTTTCTGTTTGAGCGGTGGCTCTGCCACCGCTCAAACAGAACTGGGTTTTGTTCAATCCACGATCCTAAACCTGCTATCCCCAAGCCTCTCCCCGTTGATCCATCATGGCAAGAATTCAAGCCATCCCAATGACGGCAATTCGTCGTCCACTTGTGCGCCAAACCGATCCAGAAAAAGTAACGGCTTTGATGGCATCGATTCGTCAAATAGGGCTGCAAGAGCCGATTGACGTTTTAGAAGTCGATGGACATTATTATGGATTTTCGGGTTGCCATCGCTACGAAGCCTGTTCTCGCTTAGGGCATGAAACCATTTTGTGCCGGGTTCGGCGTGCGCCCCGATCGGTTTTAAATATGCACCTGGCATAGGCACCGGAAAATCAACCCCAATTCCCTTAAAATCCTTGCCAAATTAAAACCCATAACTTTTGGGAAGAGTACGGCTCCGCCACACTCTCCCAAAAAGTTACTCACGTTAGTTTGATGAGAACCCTGACGATATGGGTGACAATGGTCGCAGTTGAACCGACTGGCAATCCTCCATGACTCAGATTTCCCCCACCGAATATCTCCATCGCTTGCGATCGCTGATGCAGTCTGCGGAAATTTCGAGTTTCAAGGCATTGAGCCGTCAGGCAGGAGTATCGCAATGGCAAGTCAACTTGCTGCGTCAGGGGCACGCCGAAAAAATGCGGGCAGAGGCTCTCTACCAACTCAGTCAAACGCTACACATCTCGATGACAGAGTTATTCAACCGCTTTTCTCATCTGCCAATGCCATCACGTCCCGATCCATCTGCTGATCCTCCTGATCCAGATGCTTTAGATCCATCCAGTCATAGTCAGGCGATCGCCCCTGTCCCCCTCAATCTGCTGAAAGAAGAATATCAACGGCTTCAACATCAACTGGCTCAACATCGAGAAACGCTTTGGCAAGAATTTCAGCACACGAGTTTGCAAGTTTTAGAATCCTGGTTGATTCAGTTTCCCACAGCGGCTCATGCGGCTCAAAATAATCCGCAAATTCCTGCCAGTCGCCTCTTACCCCTGATGCGTCCGGTCGAACAATTGCTTAAAGATTGGCATATAGAAGCGATCGCTCCGGTCGGTCTAGAATTGCCCTACGACCCGCAACAACACCAACTGATGGAAGGGTTTGCCAATCCTGGCGATCGGGTTAAAGTCAGATACACGGGCTATAAGCAGGGCGATAAGCTGCTGTATCGCGCCAAAGTTAGCCCAGTCCCACGGCAATGACCTCATATCACAGGGGAGATATAGAATCTCATAACACTTCAAAGCTTTGGAGTAGCATTATGCCTCAGGAACCTATGGAGCAACGTGATCGTGCGGAAGCCTTGATAGTACAGGGGGAGCAGCAACTTAAGCAGACAGCTCTGGATTTTGGCATGCAATTTGCTCAGGATCTTCGTCAAGACATTGAAACCTTAATTAGACAGTTGCGAGAGAGTTTAAGGCAGGGTGGGGAAATCCACATTGAACAATACTATGCTGGTCTCCGGGCAAAGTTAGACGAGCTGAATCAACGAATGCGTCAGTACAACACACTGGATCTCTGAAAGGCTCTTATGCTAACGATTGTGAGGCTTCGAGTGGACAACGGTGGTCCAGCCGTCCTCGGACAAAATTGATGCTTTTGCGAATCAAACAGTAAGTGCTAATTTTCTTGCCGAAAGGCTTCGCCAACGCTCTCTAAATCGCACAATCCGAAAATCACAAGCAGCACCGAGGCGATCGCCCAGACATTGAAAAAACTGGGATTTTTATAGTCTCTCCCTCTGAGCTAATTTCTCTCATCAGCCATTGCCGTTTTTCTCCCTTGATCCCGTTTCTCTGAAAAGATCCCCGATTCTGGTAGACTTTGAGATTGAGACTTAGTCCGCAAAATGACGCAAAATCAGCAGTTTGGAGGGTATGCGCGGTGGAAAGCACACTTGGGTTAGAAATTATTGAGGTTGTAGAACAGGCGGCGATCGCCTCGGCTCGTTGGATGGGAAAAGGCGATAAAAACACCGCTGACCTCGTAGCTGTAGAAGCAATGCGGGAGCGGATGAACAAAATCTACATGCGCGGTCGCATCGTCATTGGTGAAGGCGAGCGGGACGATGCACCCATGCTGTATATCGGCGAAGAAGTTGGGATCTGCACCCAGCCTGACGCTAAAGACTTTTGTAACCCCGATGAGTTAGTCGAAATCGACATCGCCGTTGACCCGTGCGAAGGCACCAACCTGTGTGCCTATGGTCAGCCCGGTTCTATGGCAGTATTGGCAATCTCTGAAAAAGGCGGGTTGTTTGCTGCACCTGACTTTTATATGAATAAATTGGCAGCACCTCCCGCTGCTAAAGGGAAAGTTGATATTCGCAAATCTGCTACGGAAAATTTAAAGATTTTGGCAGAGTGTTTGGATCGGGGTATTGATGAGTTGGTGGTTGTGGTAATGAAACGCGATCGCCACAATGACTTGATCAAAGAAATCCGCGATGCTGGAGCCAGAGTCAAATTGATCTCTGATGGTGACGTTTCTGCGGCGATCTCCTGCGCGTTTGCGGGAACCAACACCCACGCCCTCATGGGTATCGGTGCGGCTCCTGAAGGCGTCATCTCTGCGGCTGCCATGCGCTGTTTGGGCGGACATTTCCAGGGTCAACTGGTTTATGATCCAGCGATCGTGAAAACAGGCTTGATCGGCGAAAGCAAAGAAGCCAACATTGCCCGCTTGACTTCTATGAATATCACTGACCCCGATAAGGTCTATGACGCAGAAGAGTTAGCGTGTGGTCAAACTGTGTTGTTTGCAGCTTGCGGCATCACCTCCGGCACGTTGATGGAAGGCGTTCGTTTCTTCCACGGTGGCGCACGGACTCAAAGCCTGGTTATCTCCAGCCAATCGAAGACGGCTCGGTTTGTCGATACCATCCACATGGCTGAAAAACCCAGCTACATTCAACTGCGATAGAACCTCAGTTGCAACTCACGATTGATTGTCGGCAAGTATGCCTCCCGGTGGGGCATCTGCCTGACTACCTGTCTTAGGCATCAGACTTACATAAAGCCCAACCATTTGTTTTCGAGCAACGTTGCTGGTTTGGGGTATGAATTGGCACAGGAAACCGCCGGTTTCCTGTGCCAATTCATACCCAGACGCAGTCATACGTTTTAGGGAAGTGCAGTCTTGCCCATCTTCCTGCCGAACACTCGGACTTTATTTAATCTCTGCTCCCGATTTGAGACAGGTAGTTTTTGTTTGGGTCTGGCTTGTAATCTTTCAAATCTATGGGTGCGATGCCACTCTAGCCGGGTTAACCTCTGCCTCACACGATGGGAAGCGCTATCGATAGATGCCGCGACAGACCACCCTGCTGATGAACGTCTGGGCAAGGGGTTTACAAAAATTTATGCCTAAAAAGTTCATGGGATCAAGCTTTGCGGCTCTAGTGCGCACGTCAACTTGGTAGACTTTATCTGTAATTGCCGAGCTGAATACCCTTGATGGCTGTCCCTTTAAGTTAGGTAAAGAGAAGTGCTCTGCATCTCTCTGGCTTAACCTGAAGCCATTCCGTTCAATAGCGATTGTCCTTTGATTAATTAACATTACGAAAACTTTTGAATCTTAGTCCATTGCTGGCACCAAGATAAAAAATTTGGGAGGAATAATGAACATTGCCGTTGTTGGTCTGAGTCACAAAACAGCCCCTGTGGAGGTCAGGGAAAAGTTAAGCATTCCAACTCCGCAAGTGGAAGCGGCGATCGCTCATCTTCGAAGCTACCCCCACATTGAAGAGGTGACTATCCTTAGCACTTGCAACCGTCTAGAAATTTACATTGTGGCTAGCGAAACCGAGAATGGCGTTCGAGAAGTCATTCAATTTTTAGCAGAATATAGCAAACTACCTTTACACCAGCTGCGGCAATATCTTTTTATCTTGTTACATCAAGACGCCATTATGCATGTCATGCGGGTTGCCGCAGGGCTAGATAGTTTGGTGTTGGGTGAAGGGCAGATTTTAGCGCAGGTGAAGCATACCCATAAGCTGGGGCAGCAACACAACGGCATCGGGCGCATTCTCAATCGCTTGTTTAACCAGGCGATTACGGCGGGGAAACGGGTTCGCACAGAAACCAGCATTGGCACTGGAGCTGTCTCTATCAGTTCTGCGGCAGTTGAGTTAGCTCAAACTAAAGTAGAAACCCTGGCAAGCCGTCATATTTCGATTTTGGGTGCCGGGAAGATGGCACGCCTCTTAGTGCAGCATTTGCTGTCGAAAGGGGCAACCCGAATTACGATTGTGAATCGTTCGATTGAAGGCGCGAAAGATTTAGCCAAGCAATTTCCAGAAACCAATCTGCAACTCCATACGATGGCAGATATGGCTCAGATTTTGGCGACGTCTGACATTGCCTTTACCAGTACGTCTGCCACAGAGCCATTGATCGATCGGGCAAAATTAGAAACCATTCTAGAACCCCATCGATCGCTGATGTTGTTCGATATTTCGGTGCCCCGGAACGTCGATGCCAACGTCAATGAGTTGACCAATGTCCATGTGTTTAATGTGGATGATCTGAAAGCGGTGGTGGCACAAAACCAGGAAAGCCGCCGACAGATGGCAATGGAAGCAGAAGTGTTGCTAGAAGAAGAAGTGGAAGCGTTTGAAGTGTGGTGGCGATCGCTCGAAACCGTATCGACCATCAGCTGCTTGCGTGATAAAGCTGAAGCCATTCGTACTCAAGAATTGGAAAAAGCCCTGTCTCGCTTAGGTTCGGAGTTTGCTGAAAAGCATCAAGAAGTCATCGAAGCGCTAACACGCGGCATTGTCAACAAGATTTTACATGACCCCATGGTGCAACTGCGGGCACAGCAAGATATTGAAGCGCGTCGTCGAGCCATGGAAACCCTCTGTGTGCTGTTTAATCTCGACACCAAAGCCCAAGAGCAACTCTATAGCTAGAAACAAATCGCTAACGTATTGGGTTTGAGTGCCGCGCATGCGCGGCACTCAAATCCAATACTTACGGTTCATTCAAGCACCCTATTATTAACGTTGTTGACAGAGAGGGATGATGCCTGCGCATCATCCTTTTTATTTCGCTTACCTGATGCCATCGAGTTCAACCCATGACCCTGCTGGGTTTGAGTGCGTGGTGTTATGGCGGTGTACCAATTCGTTAAGTACAGAAACAGTGTTGTGGGGCGCTAATGCGCCCCACAACGTGATGAATCACAGCAGTTGAGGAATCGATGAGGACAACGGTTGTGTGAGAACCCGCGCGGAGCGCGGGTTCTCACACAACCTCCTGATTTAACCGTCTCGACGGTTGCTATAGATCAATTTCTCTGTGTGGATATTGATTGCAAAGTTGCTCTTTTATCCAATGGGCGAAGCTATAATCAGCCTGAACTTTTGCCCCTCGTCAACACTTATGACAGAGAGTTATGAAAAGACCTTTGATTTCAAGTCTAAGGCGTTTGGCTACGATCCTCAAAATGCCTATGCTTTAGGCGTTATTGCCCAATTGGCGTATCGGCGAGATATGCACACGGTGGTGGATATTGTGCGCGATTGGGGATTTGAATATATTCGATTTTTTGAACGCGACGAAACTCAAGCGTTATTGATTGCCGATCAAGAAAAAATTATCGTAGGATTTCGAGGCAGCGAACCCATCTTAGAAGATTGGGTCACAGATTTTAAGATCCGAAAAACGGCTGGGCCCGGTGGCAATGTCCATCGTGGCTTTTATTCGGCACTCTATCGCATCTGGGCTGAAGTCGAAGATGCCATTGATGATGCTAGAGATCAGGCGATCGCCAAAGCCAAAGCAGAAGACCGTCGAGCCTATTCACCCCCGACGCTGTGGTTTACAGGGCATAGTCTGGGCGGTGCGCTGGCAACGATGGCAACGGCTCTGAGTAAGTTTAACGAAAACCCGCTGGTGGTCAGTGGTTTGTATACCTACGGACAACCCAGAGTTGGGAGCGAAAAATTTGCTTCAAACTTCAATACAGTATTTAAGTCTCAGTCTTTCCGGCTGGTCAACAACAACGACATTGTCACCCGTGTTCCCCCTAGCGCTTTTGACTATAGCCATATTGGGCAACTGCGCTATTTTGACAAGAGTGGTACCTATAAAATTGATACCGATCTAAATTGGTGGAATACGTTTTGGGATCGAGTTGAAGGACAACTGGAGGGTTTCCTCCGGTGCAAGCCCGATAGTATTGATGACCATAGTCTAGATGGTCATTATTTACCCTATCTCAAACGCCATCGCGATCAGTGGATCCTGGAACAGCAAGCAAAACAACTGACCGAATAATGCAGTTTGGAGTGTACGTTTGGCAGCGCGGCGACGCCGCGCTGCCAAACGTACACTCCCTAGTTTTATGAATGGTTGATCCTTCGTTGTTATTCAGCCAATGGATCAAGCCACATCAGCAGCACCCGTTTGAGCTGATTAAAGTCTCGATAGACTTCTTGTCGCACAAACTGGGCGATCGCATCCATGGGCGAGAATTCTGAACCGGCTTGCCATCGGATATCTTGTCCCAATGGCGTCAGGTGATTTCCAGGCAAAATTTGTAGCGTCGTCATTTTTGAGAAACGGGGTTGCAACACGTCCGTCAGCGATCGCGTCTGATCAATCTCATCATTCTTAAACTTGACCAGCAAATTCCGTTTGACCTGATATTGCTCGGAAATAATGCGATTGGTTTCTTCTGGAGACGGCGTAAACTCCATATCAAACCGGGGTATGAGAAACTGCTCGGTTAATTTAGAAAACTGGGACGACAATTGCGAGAATTGCTCGACCAGAGGAATAGCACGACGCACCGGGTAATTATTAAACGAGATCAGCACATTACCAGACCGCTCTTGATTAAATAAACTGCCGATGAGCAAATGCAGTTTACACCCCATACTATGCCCCACTCCATAAATCGGCAGATAGCGTTTCTGCACAATTTCATCTAGCACATAATCCAATGCCAGGTTAAAGTTGCGCAAGGTGCGATGGGCGATCGCCTCATGATCCAGCGTATTGACAAATGGGGTTGCCATGACGATATATCCCCGATGTGCCAGGCTCTCCAGCAGCGCTCGGTAGGTGACGTGTGGAGCCGTTGCCACAAATGCGCCCCCCAAAAAATGAATAATTGCCGTGGGTCGTGGTGGCACCAAGACCCAATTCCCGTAAATTTCCTGCCAATTCATGAGCGTATAGCCAGTTTCAGTCAATCGCAGTTTTGCGGTGGCTCGGCGGAGCCGAGCCACCGCAAAACTGCGATTTTATTGCAAGTCTCTTAGCTAAGGAATGGGAATTAAATAACTCCGATGATTTGTTGTAGGGGCGAACGGCCGTTCGCCCCTACAAACGATCCAATATTTGATCTTATTTAATCCACGATCCTAAGTATAGTTTCGTAACGGGAGATTGGCTTGGGTTGCCAGCAGATCCGCAAACTCATAGGCAGGCTCATAGGCCTTATGGGTGCAAATCAGCCGTGCGTTTTCTCGCGGTTCCACACCCGCATGTAACTCAATTGCCTGTTCAGACCGATAGACCGTAAACCATTCACCCTGTTCACTTCTATCAGGGAACCACTCTACAAGACTAGTGGCTGCCGATAAGATCAATGCTCCTTCCCCCTGATCGCAAGCTATTTTCTACACATTGAGAACTTATCTAAAAAATGTGCAGGTCTTACGCATCACACATACCGAAAACTGCGTCAGCCTGAATTTTAAAGGTTTCTAAGTAGCCAGACAAAGTAGATTGGCTCTGTATCGGAGTGCGCGCCTTCGGCACCCGCTCCCAGTACGTGAACTATGCAGTTATTTCTGTTTATCTACTCATCGGCGAGCTATTGGGTTAACTTCAATAGCACCGATCCATTTTCCCGATAGGAAATGGTAGAACGTTAATTCTCTTTCCCTATTGTCTCAACGCCCCGTCGCACTTGCCAATGCACCTTTAGTCATAGCCGCGATCGCCTGCTCTGTCGCTTTGGGTAGATGGTAGTATTTACCGCCTGCATGTTTGGCTAACTCTTTGGCAAAGCCGGTTGAGATGAATTTATTTTCGGTATCAATCACGAGCAGTTGAATATTCAATGCCCGAATCTTACTGGCAATATCCAGCAACTCGGCTTTAATGTCGGGTTTTTGCTCATCCAGAATCGGTTCACCCAGCGATCGCGCTAGGGGAATATTGCCCCGACCATCTGTAATCGCCACAATCACCACCTGCCCAATATCGCCCGACTGCCGCGCATTCACCCCCACCCGTACTGCCTGGGTTAGCCCATGTGCCAACGGTGATCCCCCGCCACAGGGCATACGCTCCAGCCGCCGCCGTGCTGCCGTAATCGAGCGCGTGGGCGGTAACAATACTTCTGCCTGCTCGCCCCGGAAGGGAATTAACGCCACCTGATCCCGATTTTGGTATGCCTCGGTTAACAACCGCATGACCGCACCCTTGGCAGAATTCATCCGATTCAATGCCATCGAACCCGACGCATCCACAACAAAGACAATCAACGCCCCGGCTTTGCGAGCCAGTCGCTTGGCACGCACATCGCCCTGCTCAACAAACACACGCTTTTGAGGCTTCACGGCTGCCACCTGGGAGCCATCCCGATACGCTTCTTGCTCCCGGCTTTCTAACCCCTGTTGATAGCGTTGTCGTCGTGCCTTTTGATAGGGTGCGGCTGCTCGAAGAGTCGCATCGACCGCAATCCGCCGAACCTGCCCACGCGGCAGCATCGGTTTGATATAGCGCCCCCGATCGTCTGAAAAGATGATGCTGCGTGCCCCCGACTTGCCCTGACGATTTGCCATTTGCGCAAAGTACAAGACAGACGGATCAAGAATTACCCCTTCAGGATCAAACACAAACTCTTCAGGAATGCTGGGCGGCTCCGGTTCCGACTGATCATCATCCTCATCGTCATCCTCGTCTTCTGGATCGTCTTGCTCTTGAGGTGACTGATCTTGGGGGGGTGGCGGCGGGGGCGGTTGGGGCGCTTCCTCGGGTGGAGTTTGCACAATGGTCGAACGCGGCACAATGACCAGTTCCACAGCCCGTCGCAGGTCGTCTGCGATCACCTCTATTCTGCCATCCAGCGCGGCATGGGCTTTGGCAACCCGCACGGCAAATAATTCTGCCCGATGCCCCTGCACACCACCCCGAATCGCTTCGTTGACCAGATAGGCTATTTGTTCGGGTTTGATCTGGACATCTTTCAACCATTCGCGTGCCAGGACGATTTGGGTTTTGAGAGAGTCGAGGTCTTCGCTATATTGACTGAGAAATGCTTGCGGCGAGGCAGAATAGTCAATCGCCTGTTCAACTGCCTGAACCCGCTCATCCAGCCCTAGCACGGCATCCGCAGAAAGGGCGATCGCAATTCGGTCGAGTAAATGATTGCGCAACTCCCCTTCTTCTGGGTTGTATGTTGCAATTAATAATGGCTTACAGGGATGCTGAAAACTAATGCCTTCGCGCTCAATCTGGTTGCGTCCTTCGGTCAAAACGCCCAACAGCAAATTGGCAATTTGGTCGTCTAACAAATTGAGTTCATCAATATATAAAACGCCCCGGTGGGCTTCAGCCAGCAATCCCGGTTGAAAAACTGTTTCTCCCCGCTTGATCGACTGGGCAACATCTACCGAACCGAGCAGTCGATCTTCGGTTGCCCCTAACGGAATTTGGATAAAGGGAGCAGGAATCACGGTGGTTGCAAACGATAGCGGCTCCGGGCTAACGGACGAACGATCCGCCTCTTGTTGGAGCGTTGATCCTTCGTCTGCAATTCTG
This sequence comes from Calyptranema fuscum S582, assembly GCF_055793305.1. NCBI lineage: Bacteria > Bacillati > Cyanobacteriota > Cyanophyceae > Oculatellales > Oculatellaceae > Calyptranema > Calyptranema fuscum. The sequence continues at coordinate 76,763 of NZ_JBSLYH010000002.1, read as the reverse complement.
GCGATCGTCTCGTCATCCCATTCATCCGAGCGATTGGGATCGCAGTTGCAACACGACCCTTTGATTACCTCAATCGGGGGCAATAGCGCATGAATTGCTCGTGCCATCACCGACTTGGCAGTGCCACGCCGACCAGAAATGACCACGCCGCCCAACCCCGGATCAATTGCTGCCAGCAGCAATGCCATTTTGATGGCTTCTTGACCCACGACAGCAGTCAGCGGAAAAGCAGTAATTGTTGGAAATTCGGCTAGGGCAGACATGGTTTAACGAATAAGCGTTGCAACCTTTCAGCATACCAAGAACAGGTCTGCTTTTGAGTATCAACCCTGCCGATGCAGCACGTCTCCGTGTAGGGCAACACAATAAAACCTGACCGAGCTGGCTTCCCCCAAGTCATTCGGTCAGGCTACTCTGCTGACGATTTGCTCTCAACGGTCAAACTTCCACTTTGTCGCGATCGCTATCCGTTGCGTCTGGAATAGAGGTCGCGGCACTGCCTTGCACAACCAAAACAGAACAAGGCGCGTGATGCACGACATAGTTACTCACACTTCCCAGGACAATTTCAGATAACCCTTGATGCCCCCGTCTGCCAATGATGATCAGGTCGGCTCCCCAGTTACGGGCACCATTGCAAATTTCTAAGCTGGGTTCACCCATGGGGCAATCTAATTCGGCTGAGACGCCTCGGAGTGTTGCTTTTTGGCACCAATCTTGTAATTTCGTTTGCGCCAGCCTTAACTCCTGTTGCAATTGTTCTTGTTGAATCCGCTTGAGAGTGCCGTAGGTATCAATATCTGCGATCGTCCCAATGCCCATAAATGGGGCACTTTGGATATCAGATTCCCGCCGAACGCAATGCATCAACAGCAATGTTGCGCCTGTCTGACGGGCTTGTTCTACAGCAATTTCGAAAACCTGAACTGCCTCAGCAGCACGATCTAAGGCAACTAAAATTCGTTTGAACGCCATGATGGTCCTCCCGGATTGAATCAACCTTACGAGGATGGGTGGGGGATAAGGGGGATGAAAGGATAAGGGGGATAGACACTGAAGCGGTGATTTAGCAATCGAATCTGTTGAATTCTGGAGAATGCATCAACTCAGAGCAAAGGATGCGATCGCCATCAATCATCAACCTATGACCCGGATTGACTAACAAATCTTTGTCAGGACAGGTTTAGCAAATTCCTGATCGGTTTGCAGTCAGCGTTTCGCCAAAACCTGCCCCTACGGTGGAATGCGCTTTCTGGCACTTTTGTCAGTCAATCAGCCTGACACATAGGCTTAATGGTCAAAAAAACTGTTAGATGCAGAGAGAAAATGAACTGCGGAGAAACTGTTAGATGCAGAGAGAACAGGTTTGTAGAGAGAATGAGTCAGAAATCTATTTGCTCCTTTCAATCTTCGCTTATATTTTGAAGTTTTTACTCAGGTCGTAAAACTCTTTTACATGGCATTTGTATCGCAATCTCAATGCGTTATGAGAGGCGCACCCCGCCGGGGTGCGCCTCTCATAACCCAGTCCAAGTTGTTGAGTGAGAGCCGCACTCCGCGCGGCTCTCACTCAACAACCGTAATCCGTCTGAGCGTGAAGCGCTACGTCAATAGAATTGGGGGTTATTCGATCCCCAATCCTCAGGACATATGCTCAAAGCGTAGGCTTGCTATAGGATAGGTGAAGCGCAAACCGCACTCTCTACAAAATTTAACCCACACAAGATTTTGGCTAGCAAGCAATTTTTAACCTTATCGATGGGGTCGCAACCTTATCAGGCCGCCTACCAGGATGCTGGACACGGCAATGTTGTGTTGTTTTTACATGGGTTTTTGGGCGAAAGTGGCTGTTGGCGATCGCTCATGACCCAGCTGCAACCCTATTACCGCTGCATTAGTTTAGACTTACTGGGGTTTGGCGAATCGGCTAAGCCGATGATTCGGTATGACATTGCCAAACTGGTCGAATTTGTCCACCATTTTGTCCGCACTTTAGGATTGGAATCGGTAACGCTGGTCGGGCATTCGTTGGGGGGGTGGGTTGCTTCTGCCTATGCGCTCAACTATGCCGTCGATGCATTGATTTTGATTGCTCCGGCTGGCATTCGTGACGATAGTTTTTGTGGGCGTTACGATCATTTGCGACCACTTCTCTGGCAATCTCCGATTGTAGATGGGGCAATGATTCTCGCGAAACCGCTGGCAACTTTGTTCGGTCAAACCCAAAATTGGCAGACCCTATATCGGTTTCGCCAGGAACTAAAATCGCAACCCGCCGCCCGATCATTTCTGGTCGATCGGTTACGCCCCGAAGATGCGATTGATACGGTAGAAAAAGATATTTATCGGTTGCACGCCCCTACGCTAGTGATTGCAGGCGATCGCGATGACACAATTCCCCTGTGGCACTGTCAGACCTATGCCGACGAAATTGTGAATGCACAGTTTGCAGTAATTCCCAATGCCGACCACGCCTTGCCCCAAAATCATGCCGTTGAGATTGCTGAACTCGTTCTGCCGTTTCTGCAACGTGCTGTCTCACGCAATCCTGTACATCCGACGTTGGGCGAATAGGTAAGCAACTGATGAAATCGGCTCATGCGGTCAAACTGTGTGCTTTATCGGTTGGCGTCTGGTTGTCGTGCCATCCAGGTGCGATCGCCCAGCCGACATTCAATCCATCTCCCTCTGCGCCTTCCTCTCTCACAGCCCATCAGCAAACGGTTTTATCAGCGTTAGAGCAAGCCTCTGTTATTTATTTAGGCGAAACCCACGACCACCAGCCAGACCACGACGCCCAACTCCAAATTATCCAGGCGCTCTATCAGCACAATCCCCAGCTTGCCATTGGCATGGAGATGTTTCAGCGACCGTTTCAACCCGTCTTAGATCAATACCTGGCTGGCGAAATCGACGAAACCGAGTTACAACAACGCAGTCAGTTCGATCGGCGGTGGGGCTACCCCTGGTCGAGTTATGCGCCTATTTTACGATTTGCTAGAGAGCATCATCTACCCGTTCTGGCACTCAATACCCCCAGCGAAATTACCCACAAAGTTGCCTTAAAAGGATTGGTCGCGCTCACGGAAACAGAGCGGCAGTGGATTCCACCATTTTCCGAAATTCATCTGGACAGTCACCCATATCGCCAATTTTTACGTCCCCTCTACGAAGAATTTCATCACCAAGAAGGGTCGAGCAACGATTTTGAACGGTTTTTTCTCTCGCAAGTACTCTGGGATGAAACCATGGCAGAGGGCATTGCCCATTTCATTCAGACACATCCCGATCATCAAGTGGTCGTTCTGGCAGGTCAGGGACACATTGTTTATGGCTATGGCATTCCCAGCCGAGTAGCACGTCGCGTAGCAGGAGTAATGCCATTGACCCAGGCATTAGTGTTGCTCAATCCATCATCAGACTTTCAGACCTCGGGCACACACATTGCAGACTACTTCTGGTTTTCTGAAGCATCAGGCTTCTAGTACACCAACTTAAAAGTTTTACAGGGGGTGGAGGGGTTGAAACCCCCTCTTGGGGCGCAGCCCCCAAACCCCATGTTGCAAAATTTAGTGTTTGTAATACTAGTACAGCAAAACGAAAGTTTTGTAAGGGGTGAAGGGGTGGAACCCCTTCTTGGGGGCGCAGCCCCCAAACCCCCATGTTGCAAAATTTAGTGTTTGTAATACTGGTGGTTTGTTAATTATTTTCTGACGGGTGATGTAGCGTCCAGGAAAGCCTTATGCACAATGCTCAGCAATGGATATATTGAAGCTACCCTTCAATGGCAAGCGCACACTAAAAATACTACCTTTCCCTGGCTCACTCTGTACTTGGATCGTTCCCTGGTGCGCTTGTACGATCGCCTGGGCAATGGCTAACCCCAATCCGGCTCCTCCCGTATGGCGAGAGCGATCGCTATTGACGCGGTAGAAGCGATCGAAGATCCGCGCTTGTTCTTGAGGTGGAATTCCAATTCCGGTATCTTGAACTTGAATCAGCGCATGATGATCGTCGCGCTTGAGATGGACAATGACCTTGCCGCCATGAGGGGTGTATTGAATGGCATTCGTAATCAGATTTGCAACGAGGCGATAGAGTTGCTCCTCGCGTCCGAATACCGTAATTGAAGTGTTGGTCTGAAGGTCTGCGGTGAGTGAAATCTTTGACGCAAGCGCGAGTGCTACGAATTCTTCCACTAAATCATTGACTAAATCATTGAGGTTACAGGACTTCTGTTTCGCAGAAAATCCCTGTAAATCCATTCTGGAGAGCAGTAGCAAATCATGAACCAGCCGGGACAAGCGATTGTTTTGGCGTTCAACTGTGCGTAGCGTATCCCAGGCATCGGCATCCGTTGCCTCTGGGGTCAGCGTCGATTCTAAGTTAGCCTGGATCGCGGCTAACGGTGTGCGCAGTTCATGAGCCGCATCGGCGGTAAACTGTTGCATCTGGCGGTATGACTTGTAGACAGGTTTCATGGCTTGTCCAGCCAGCCACCAACTGGCAATCACCACAAGCAGCATCGCTGTGGGCAAGCCAGTCAGTAGAATTAACCTGACCCAAACCATGTGTCCATCAATGTCAGAGAGCGATCGCCCCACCTGCATATACCCCCAGGCATCCTGATTCATTGTTTTCAGCAGCAAAGAGAGTTGCTGATAACGATTACCATCAGTTGCTTCTAGTGTTTGCCAGGGTTCTGTTTCGACACGCACAGGTAAGTCCGTTGGGATCTCGCCTGCGCTGGCTAATAACTGCCCAGACAGGCTAATAAAGCGAATGTAATACCCATGTTCTTGAAACACTCCTAAATAGTGAGCCGCTGTAGATTTGTAGGTACAGGTTGTTCCCGCAATACAGAGCGATGGAATAAACTTTTGCACAATCGGTTCTAGTTTGCCCGGTTGTTGCAATGAGGCTTCTAGCCCATCATGTAGCGTCCCAGCGACTGACTCAATCCGATGGCTTAGCTCAGAGACATGACTATGTGCCATTACTTCGTAGAACCCTACGGCACAAAGGGTGAGAATAAATCCCATCGTTCCGGCATATAGCCCTGCCAAGCGCAGTCGAGTGGTATGAAAGACTCGGCTATGTTTCATATTCACCCAGCAATCGAATAGGATGCATGACTGCTGTACGGGCGCGGCATTCGGCAGAAGAACTGAGGAATGACCAAAGATTGACGACCGAATGCCACGCCCCTACTGCTATCAACTCACCTGTAGAACATCTGAACATTTTTTGATGCACGTCCTTCTATTACCGGGTTAGTAGGTGTTGAGCTTATAGCCCATGCCGTAAACAGTTTCAATCAGATGATCGTAGCCATATTCAGTTAATTTTCGCCGCAGTAGGCGCATTTGAGCCGCAACCACATTACTGTTGAAGTCTGCTTCTGTTTGCCAGATGCGGCTGATAATCTGGTCACGCGAAAGAATCTGGTTGGGATGTTGCATGAAGTATTCCAGCAGTTGGAATTCTTTGGTGGTGAGGGAAATATTTTGCAGTTCTCCGTTGGAGGTTGCAATGGAAACGGTTGAGGTGCCGTAATCCAGCAAGAGATTGCCAACCTGGAGTTGGGGCGGTTGAATTTGCAGCGATCGCCGCTGCAATGCCCTCAATCGTGCTAATAACTCTGTCATGCCGAAGGGTTTGATCAGATAATCATCGGCTCCGGCATCCAATCCTGTAACCCGATCTTCCATGCGATCGCGTGCCGTTAACATCAGGACTGGCAGGGGACTTTGCTTGGCTCGAAGGCGTTGACAGAGTTCGATCCCAGATAACCCCGGTAGCAGCCAGTCAAAGATAGCAACGGTATACTGGTTCGAGTCGTTTTCCAGGAATTGCCACGCTTCGGTGCCATCCTTCACCCAATCCACGACATACTTTTCGCGCTTGAGCGATCGCTCCAGTGCGGCACCCAGATCAGGTTCATCTTCAACTAATAGAACGCGCATGGGATGTTACTTCTTCTGAAGACGCCCGTTGAACAGACTGTGATGGATTGGACTTGGGCATTACCATCTTACCGAATCGGGCATAGAGGGCGGGTAGCACCATCAGGGTTAAGGCCGTGGAGGTGAATAATCCCCCCAGAACCACGATCGAAAGAGGCTGTAAAATTTCTTTTCCGGGGCCACCTGAGATGACGAGGGGCAAGAGTCCTAATGCTGAGGTAAAGGCAGTCATGAGAATGGCGTTGAGCCGCTCCATGGAGCCTTTAACCAGCGCTTGTCGAAGCGGCATTCCCTGGGCAAACTTATTGTTGTAGTTATCGACTAACAGCAAGCCATTGCGTGTTGCCACGCCAAATAGAGTGACAAATCCGACCAGTGAAGCGACCGAAATCACGCCCCCGGTTAGCGCAACGGAAAAGACGCCACCCACTAACGCCAACGGCAAGTTGATCATAATCATGGCCGTGGAGGCGACGGATTTAACGGAGAGATACATGATCACCGTGATGACCACGAAGGCGATCGCACTAAACACCAGAATGTTTTGCGTCGCTCGTTCTTCTGCTTCAAATTGCCCGCCGTATTGAGGAAAGTATCCCGCCGGAAACTGGACTTGCTCGGCCACTTTCGAGCGGATTTCATTGACGACCGATCGCACATCTCGCCCATCTGTATTTGCGGCAACCACGATCAGACGAGAGACATTCTCCCGATTAATCGTATTCGGGCCTGTGCCGGTGCGGATTTGCGCCACCTGTGCCAGGGGAATTTTTTGCCCTGTAGGAGTGTCGATCAATAAATTGCCGATCGTATCAAGATTGTTTCTCGCGTCTGGTTCTAACCACACCACCAGGTCAAAGGTTTGTTGCTGCTCCAACACCTGAGAAACCACTCGACCGTTGAGAGCCGTTTCAATCGTGGTAGACAGTTCCCCCACAGTCAGCCCATAGCGACCCGCAGCGGCGCGATCGAACTGAATCTGAATTTGCTCGATGGGAATTTGGGGTTCCAGTTGCAGATCGACGATGCCGTCAACCGTTTGCATGATTGCTTCTACTTCTTGCCCCAGTGAGTGCAGTTGCTCTAGGTCGGGTCCAAAGATTTTGACGGCGATCGCACTCCGCACGCCCGACAGCACCTCATCCATGCGGTGCGAGATAAATCCGCCGATGTTGGGAGCGACTCCCGGCAGTTTGGCAAACTCTTCTCGCAGTTTCTCAATACTGCCTTCACGGTCTTTCAGCCCTTCTTCGCTCAGATCTACATCTAAGTGAGCCGTATTCACCGCAGCGGCATCACTATCGCCAGGGGCACGACCCGACCGCAACTGCACATAGCGGAAGCGAGGATCATCCTTGAGGGCATCTTGAATGGCAAACCCCGCGCTGTTGGTTGCTTCTAGAGACGAACCAGGATAGAGCATCAAGGTATTGACCAGATTCTCTTCCTGAAATTCTGGCAGGAACTCCCGTCCCAACGACGGCACGATGATCAGGGCTGCAACGAGGGTAGAAGCGGCGATCGCCAAAATCAATTGAGAGCGACGCAGTGAAAAATCCAGGACGGGTTGATACAAACCCTTGAAGAAACGGGCAACCCAGGGTTCGACTTCGGGTAAGCGTCCGTGAGGCAGTAGAATCGCGCATAGAGCAGGGGTGACCGTCAGGGCCGTGACGCTAGAGGCCAACACTGCCACCATATACCCCAAGCCCATTGGGATGAAAATACTGCCCTCTACGCCGCCCAAGGCAAACACAGGCGAGAAGACCACAACAGTAATAATCGTGGCTCCAAATACCGAATCGCGGACTTCTTGACAGCCCTCCAGCACAACTTCTAAGACTGGACGGGGATGAGCAGAATGCTTGTTTTCTCGCAATGCCCGGTAAACGTTTTCGGCATCGACGATCGCATCATCCACCGCAGACCCGATTGCGACGGCAAGTCCGCCCAGAGTCATGGTATTAAGTCCCTGTCCTAACCCGTTGAGGGCTAAAACTCCAATCAATAAAGACAGCGGGAGTGCGACCAGACACACTAACAAGTTGCGCCAGTTCATCAAGAAGGGAATCAGAATCAGGGCAACAATAATGCTGCCTTCAATTAATGCAGCTCGAACATTTTCAATGGACGCATCAATGTATTTGTCCTGGCTAAAGGTGATATCGACTTGTATATCTTCAGGTAATCCCGCTTGAATCTCCTGCATGGCAGACTCAATTCCCTTAGCAACAGTGGGCGTGTCGGCAAGGGGCTGTTTGTTCACCATGACCACGACTGCGGGTTGTCCATTCAGGCTGCTATCACCTCGCTGGAGGGCTGCCCCAATCTGCACCGATGCCACATCCGACAGGCGAATGGGTGTCCCATCACGAGCCGTAATGATGGATTGCTTCAAATCATCGATCGTTTCTAACCGTCCAATGCCGCGAATCAGGGTTTCTTTGTCTGGGGTAATCAGAAAACCACCCGGTGCATTAACGTTTGCCGCTTCAACGGCTTCTGTCACGTCCTGCAACGACACGTCAAACGCCTGTAGCCTTTGCGGATCAACCAACACCTGATACTGCTGAACGTCCCCCCCATACACCACGACCTGCGATACACCCGGAACCGCTAAGAGCCGGTTCGTAATTTGCCAATCGGCAATCCGGCGCAGTTCCATCAACGAGGTGCGCGATGCTTCGGGTGCCGTTTCATCCACCCTGAAAGCGACCATCATCACGGTGCTGATCGGTGACGTAATTGGAGAAATTTGAGGCGTTTCCACGTTTTCAGGAATCTTGTCCTGCGCCTGCTGCAATCGTTCGGTAACAAGCTGTCGGGCCTGGTAAATGTCGGTATCCCAGGTGAAAATCACTTTGACCACCGAAATTCCGGCCGCAGAGGCAGAACGAACATCTGTCACTCCAGGAGTGCCATTAATCGCACTTTCGATCGGCAGCGTCACCAGAGATTCCACTTCTTCTGGAGCTAATCCCGGTGCTTCCGTTTGAATTTCCACTTGAGGCGGCGCAAAGCTGGGAAACACATCCAGCGGCATCTGCATCACAGTACGAACGATCCAAATCGTTAGCACCATTGCACCTAAGATGACGAGCCAGCGACGTGCGATCGCCCATTTGATAATGGCATTGAGCATAGCAGTTCAAGGGGTATGGATTGAAAAGGTATCTGCTGGGGTCGGAATGGTTTTAGATCCCCCTAAATCCCCCTTAAAAAGGGGGACTTGAATCCGGAAGTCCCCCCCTTTTTAAGGGGGGATTTAGGGGGGATCGATACCTCTGGGAACTCTTCAGACATCTTCTGACTACTGGCTGAAGTTAAAACGTCCGTTGACCTTCTCACCCTTGATATCCGTCAAAATGGCAACGTTGTACTCTCCGGCTGCGGTACCCGATAAGGTCGCAACGTAATGTTGTCCAGCCGCATCGTACTCAAACTCAACCGTCTTCTGGGTTCCGTCCGGTAACTGAATTTGACCCGTCACCGTTGCGTCTGAAATCGCTTCATGGGTATCCCCCTTCTGTAAATAGAAGTCGAGATGTAGACCACTTGATTCCTTCAGAGTGACCAGTTCCAAATGATATGGCCCTGCTTCAACGACCTGTCCCCCCTTTGAGACACTGGTATCGTGAGCAGTGTCCGCTTGAGCCGTCGTTGCAGGACTGGTGGAAGATTCAGCAGCAGGTGATGTTTCCGTGGAAACGGCAGGGCTTTCTGAGGTGGTTGTTTGTTCTCCACCACTGGCACAAGCTCCCAAAATAAATCCCAGGCTAGTAAGTGCGATCGCAAGAGATTTGCTAAGTTTCACAGGTTGATTCCTCTCAAATAATCGATGGTGAAATAGTTTTAGAAAGCGACGTACTACTGCTGGTGTAGTGGAGATGGGGTCGCTTCAGATGCCTCATCTCTCATTCATATGCTGACCTTGCGAGTACAGTGCAAGCATTTCCATCAGCAGGTAAGATGGCTTTAGATAGCCTCATAACGTTATGACGACGAAAGACCTGATCATTCAAGCATTAGATGAAGTTCCTGAATCCACCTTGCTGGAGATTCTTGAATTTGTGCGCGATCGAAAAACTCAGCATTCTCAACCCTCAGTCCGTAAAGAAGTTTGGGAAGCATACGAGGCATCGCTTCAAGAACGCGAGGAGGTTTACCGTCGCCTTGCAGACTCTTGAAAGACTCATTTAGGCTCTGATGAATGAGGATCTGCCGAGAGGAGCGCAGCTTCATGGCTAGAATTGCTCAACGCATAGTCATTGTGCTGGTCTTCGAGGTGTTCTAATTGATGAATCGTTGACGCTAACTGCTTTTGATTTCTACGGTTTGACCAAAATGCTCCAGCAGCAAAGGTGGCGATCGCCAGCAATCCACCTGCCGGAATCAAGACCCACCAGGGCAACGATCCAGCTGATGTACTGGCTTCCGTCACGTCTGTTGCTGCTGCTGCCTCTTCTGTTTCGCCTCCTCCACGCAGCGATTGTGCATAAAGTTGATTGGCGCGTTGAGTGACAATGCGATCGCCTTCAAACAATCCACTTTTAACTTCGACTAAATTCCCCGCTTGCCGACCCAACAGGACCTCGACAGGTTGGAAGCTGTTGCCATTTTGGACAAAAACTAGCTGTTGACCATTTGCCTCAACCAGTGCTGACTGAGGAATCACAACAACGGGTTCTGGGGTGCGATCGGTTAGCACTTCCAACTCAGCAAACATCCCTGGCTTCATTGCCCCATCGGCATTGTCTAACTCTGCTTTCACAGGTATGACTCGGCTCTCTCCCTCCACGACTGATCCAATGGTGGTGATACGCCCTTCAAAGATTCGATCGGGAAGGCTCGATACCGTGACCCGCACTCGTTGTCCCTGTAAAACCTGATTCAGATCTTTCTCGTAGATATTTGCGGTCGCAAGAACAGTGCGATCGTCCACAATCGTCATCAACGTCGCACCTGCATCCTCCGATGATTGTCCGAGAGTCACGTCGCGATCGGCGATCGTTCCTGCGATCGGCGCTTTGATGGTAATCGTGCCATCTGAATTAGGGGATGCACCTAACTGTTGCAATCGAGTTCTGTAGGTGCCTGCACTCAGTTGAGCACGCGATTGAGCCACTTGAACAGCCGTTTGGGCACGCTCTACTTCGGTTCGAGCTTCCAGCACTTCTAACTGACTTTCAACTTCGGTTAATGCTTGCCGTGCTGAGGCGAGATGAGCTTCTGATTCTAAGAATTCTCGTCTGGGAATGGCTCCCTGTTCTGTGAGTTCTTTGTCGCGATCGTATTGCTCCTGGGCAACCCTCAATTCGGTTCTTGCCTGGTCAATGGCAGTTTGGGCAATGTGTTGCTGTCGTTCGTAGGTCTGTTGAGCCAACTGTAAGTTAGCTTGCGCCTGTTGCACATCTCCCTGTCGCTCTGCGGAATTTTCTAACGCTGTCACCCGCAATTCTGCCAGTTCACCACTGGTAATTACTGCCAGAGGTTGTCCTGCCTCGACGGTATCTCCTGGCTCGACGAGTAGCTTCACGACCGTTCCACCCACAGGATTCGTAACGTCTACCTGGCGACTGGGAGAAGCCTCAATTTTTCCCGTTGCCTGTACTCCAAAGTCTAGTGATTGACGGGTGACAGGTTCTATTTTCAATCCAATTCTTTCTGCGGTTGCAGTGTCAACCTCGATCGCCCCTGTGGGTTGAGCCGACTGATTTTGGTGAAACTCATCACCATGCCCTGTATGAGCCAAGACTTCGGCTGAGGTCACGAGCAATAGTAGACCAAGGCATGTTCCAGCGATGCGATCGCGGGTTAATCGATTAGAGTATTTCAACGTAAGAGCCATCGATAGTTCCGGGGCAAGGATAAGGGTGCAAATCCATGATTTAACAAAAGTTAAACAGCAGTATTACAGGGAAATATAAAATGAGGATGAAATTTCAGCACAAAACTTTTGAGTGAGGTAGTGGTATTCAAGTAATGATTTTTTGTGGCGCGGGCGACGCCCGCGCCACAAAAAATCATTACTTTTTTTAGAATGATTAAAAGATGGTTTTATTTGATTGAACAGAAGTCTTGCAATGCAGTCATCTGCTCTTGCAATCTAGCGACCTCTCGATTGAGTGGTTCAGGCAGCATAGCTGGGTCGCGAATTTGATTGAACCAGGTCTGTAATTCGGGGTTTACGGTTTTGTAAAGTACCTGAGGACACGTGAGCAGCAGAATCGTTAACCATTCTGCAAAACTGGCTTTTTGGAAAAAGGAATGCTTTGTTGGATCTGAAGCATGCCATTGATTGGCGATCGCTATCTCCTGCCAGCTCTGGTCAGATAAAGCTTGCTGAATCATGGCAAACAATACGTGAGATTGAATGGCGTCTCTCAGTGCAGAAGGCATATAAGGTGAATGAACAGAGACTTGTAGAAGTGTCAGAAACCCGTTTGGAAGATGCTCTAAAAGAACTGTAATAACCTCGGTTGAGGAGTTAGCGGTCTCCAGCAAAGTAGGCAATTCTTTTGTGAAATAGGGTGCTGCGATCGCACACCACTGTTGCGGATTGAGTGCAACATGAAAAAAGGTTTCATAGATTTCCTCTGTTTTTTGGAGGAGAATATAACCTCGACACCGATTGGTTGCAGGATCGGGCGGCTCAAACGCTTGCCATAAAAGGGGTAATGGCACCCAATGAGGTGGATACTTGAATCGAGCAACATCGAGTAAAAGTACGAGATCTCGCTGTGGGTGATAGCCGCCAATCGGCGAGAAATGCCCGTCTCCGGTTTGTCCCAAAACGTTGCGACTGTAGGCGGCTACCATGTGAATGCCATGCGCTGTGGAAGTAATGCGTTTTACATCCTGTCGAAACTCGTCTAAGCTTCTCTCCATGTAACGGTAGGCAGTCACCTTTGCCCCATTGCAACGGGAAATGCAGACGAATTCCTCTAACGTGATACCTGTTTCCTGAATGGCTGAAAGAGCCTGACAACAGTCCAGCATTTCTTCTCCATACCAGCGCCATACCCCTCGCCAGATTCGCCCTGGATCGATCGCCAGGGCATTCAGCACAACCACCATGGTTCCCAAACCACAAAACGCTGGTTCAGCCTGGGTATGAAACTGTTCGGCAAGGGCAAAATATCCTTCCATCCCTCCCAGTTCTAACGCTTCACGAAAAAGTTGCCTCCCCTCGGTTGATGAGAAGGCAATGCAAGAGGTTGGTAAGGGACGACGGTAAAACCCTTTAGTCAGATCAGCCATAGTCTCCATCGTTAAGCCAGAAATGGAGATATAGTACTACGGAACCACTTCTACCCAAAAATCAGCCGTAATAATTTCGCCATTGCGGTTGAACTGTCCCCATAGTTTGTATCTTCCAGGTTGAGGAAAACGGGTTGCAAAGTGGACTTGATTGCCGGGTGTATCATGCACCGCATGGGCATGAATGTAATTGTCTCTGGTTAACGAAGGGGATTGTCGCACAATCACCAGATGCCCCTTTTCACCCAGATAGGGTTGTAAATCAGTGATCGGTTGATTACTCGTCGCATCCTGCAAGTCGAATTGTAGAATGACCTCTTCACCTGTTTTGATGGTGGCTACGGTCGGAGCAAAACTAACCTTGGTCTGACCAAAGGTTTTGACGTTGCTCCAGTCTATCTGAGCGGCAGGAGGATTATTCCCTTCTACTTGGGTTTTCAAAACAGAGACTTGTTCTGCTTCTCCTGTTGGTTGATAGTCACTGAAGAGTGTGTAATTGCCAGATTGAGGAAACTGGGTTTCTATCTCAAATCGTCCATTGCCTTTGTAGGTTGGATGGAGATGCTGAAAGACCTGTAAATCATCGCTGACTGCAATCAGGTGCATGATTTTTTCTTGGAATTGATCGAACTGGGCGATCGCATTTCCATCCTGATCCTGTACGTCAATTTGAAGCGTAGTCGGAGTATTCAGGGTAATTACACTCGTGGTTGTGAGCTTTGCTTGAGTGGATGTAGATGGGTTGGCATGATCATCTCCTTGTTCACCATGATGGGTTTCATGGGTTGTAGGATGATGGTGAGTGGCTTCTTCTGCATGAGCTTCATTAGAATGCGTTGTCGTTTGCATAGTAGATTCTTCCTTTACTTGAGCAAGCTGTGTGCAGCCTTGAACAATAGATAGTGTGGTAACGATGGCGATCGCCGTGATAAACCGATTCATATTTGACCTCTAATGGTTAAATTCAGCGAAAACAATTATTGAGAAACTATGCAGAGTAAAGGTTGTTTTCTAGCCAAATTCGGGCTTCTTCCTGCGAGGAAAACCGGGCAGTTTGACCTGTTCTAGGAAAATAAATATTCCACCAGATATGCCCAAACCAATCGGTTGAAGACCAAACCTGCGGTTCATTTGAGGTAGTTAGAGCATTGGATAAGAAGTTCCAAATACCAGTCCACCAACCTTGAGATGAATGATTTTTAGCCCTAAAAGTGGTATCAGGAATCAGTTCTAATTCACAATAAAGTGCTCTCTGTATTTCGGTTTGCACAGTCATATCCTCCTTGAATGATTGTTTGTTGGAAAGTTTTAGAGTTCGTGGGCTCTCTTCGCAGCCTACGTCTTAACTCTTGTAGTCATCCTAAAGTGTCTAGTTGGCTAGAGAGTCAAGCCCTTACTTGAAAGTTTTTACTACGTTGCTACACCCATTCATCGACAGAGTGAATACGTTTGTGTCGTGTAACTCGCTCTTGAATTGTGCCAATCACAATGTAGAGAACAGGGACAACAAATAGACTTAGAAATGTGGTGACAAATGTACCGCCAAAGACGGCAGTTCCTAAAGACAGACGACTGGCAGACCCTGCCCCGGCGGGGAATAACATCGGATATGCGCCCAATAGTGCGGCGATCGCAGTCATCAGAATGGGACGTAAACGATCTTGCGAGGCTTCAATAATGGCTTTGGTGATGGGGAGTCCTTGCGATCGCAACTGGTTAGCAAATTCCACCATCAGGATCGAGTTTTTGCTGGCGAGTCCAACCAGCATCAGTAAACCGACCTGGCAATAAATGTCGTTATACAATCCCCGCATCCACTGCACGGATAATGCGCCTAATACAGCGAGAGGCACGGACAGCATAATGATCAGTGGATCAACAAAGTTGTTGTATTGAGCCGCGAGAACGAGGAAGACGAAGAATACCCCTAAGCCAAAGATTAACGGTGCTTTTCCGCCAGATTCTAATTCTTCTAGCGAAATCCCAGACCACTCAAATCCCATATTGGCAGGAATGACCTCGGCTGCCAGTTGCTCCATCAGTTTGATCGCTTGCCCAGAGCTATAGCCGGGAGCCGCAGCCCCATTGATTTCAATGGCCCGATGCAAATTGTAGTGGTTAATGGTTTGTGGTCCTGTAGTGGGAGTAATGGTCACCAAATTGCTGAGGGGAATCATGTCTCCCTGATGCGATCGCACATACAGCTGACCGATATCTTCTGGATTGGAGCGAAACTGCTGGTCTGCCTGCACATAAACCCGATAGGTGCGACCAAAGGCATTGAAGTCATTGACGTACCGAGAGCCAATGTAGGCTTGCAGGGTACTGTAGATGGCTTCAACGGGCACCTGGAGGGCTTCTGCTTTATTGCGATCGACTTCAATTTGCAACTGTGGGGCATTAGCCGTGTAAGTACTAAAGACTCCCTGCAAGCCAGGGGTTTGGTTGGCACGGGTCAGCAGTTCCATTTTGATGTGATCGAGCGTGCTGATGTCGCTGTTGCTCCGGTCACCTCGATCTTGCAACTGAAACACAAACCCTCCCGTACTGCCTAAACTAGGAATCGTGGGAGGATTGACGGCTAATACTGGTGCCTCAGGAATGCCCATCAACGGTCCCTGCACTCGACCTAGGATTGCAGAAACAGATTGTTCTGGTGCTTGTCGTTCATCCCAGGGTTTGAGCGGGGCAAACATCAAGCCTCGATTAGGCGTATTGCCGCTAAAGCCAACCCCACCCATGGCAAACGTGCCTTGAATCTCTGGCTCCTGGAGTAAGATTTGCTCTGCTTGCTCTACAATCTGCCGCGTGTAGTTGAGGGATGCACCATCGGATGCCTGAATCAGGTTGATGAAGTATCCCTGGTCTTCCTGGGGCAAAAATGCCTTGGGGACTTTCAGATAGAGTCCAACTGTCAACACCAGTGAGGCAATGAACAGGAGCATCACCACTTGTTTGAAACGGGTGAGAAGTTGGAGCGATCGCTGATACCTTCGACGCAACCAGTTGAGAAACCCATTGACTCGCCTGGCTAACCAACCGAGAATGCCACGAGGTTTTTCCTGTTCTCGGAGTAGGAGCGCAGACAGGGCGGGTGTGAGGGTTAAGGCATTGAAGGTGGAGATGGCGATCGAGAAGGTAATGGTTAGAGCAAACTGCTTGTACAGTTGTCCTGCTGTTCCGGGTAAAAAGCCCACGGGAATGAACACGGCCATCAGTACAATTCCGCTGGCAATGACCGAGCTAAATAACTCACGCATCGCTTCTGCGGTAGCTCGAATCGGGCTTAATCCCTTCTCTTGGATCAATCGAGTCACATCTTCTGCAACAACGATCGCATCATCTACTACCATTCCTGTTGCCAGCGTTAGACCAAATAAGGTGAGGCTATTGAGAGAGAAATCAAACAGTTTAACAAAGGCAAACGTACCAATCAGCGACACAGGAATGGTGACAGCGGGAATAATAGTTGTGCGCCAGTCTTGCAGAAAAATGAAGATGACTAGAATCACCAAGCCGACGGATTGAAAAAGCGTGATCACGACTTCTTGAAAGGACGCTTCAACGAAGCGTGAAGAATCGTAGGGAATTTCGTAGGTTAAACTTGGCGGAAAGTTTTGTGCCAATTCCTGCATCTCGGCTTTAACGGCTTTCGCAATTTCCAACGCATTACTACCGGGAATTTGCAGAATCTGGTAGCCAACGGCAATATGCCCTTTGTAGCTGGCAAATGTACTGTAGTTCTCGGCTCCGAGTTCAGCCCGTCCGACATCTTTCAGCTTGACGGTGGTTCCATCCGGGTTGGCTTTGAGGATTAGATTTTCAAACTCACTGGCTTCTTTCAAGCGACCATCGGTTTGTAAGTCGATTTGATACAGTTGCCCATTGGGGGCAGGGGGTTGTCCAATACTGCCAATCCCTAGCTGCAAGTTTTGTTGATTCAGGGCAGTAATGACATCCTGAGCAGTCAGGCTACGGCTGGCTAGCTGTTGCGGATCGAGCCAGATTCGCATGGCATAACGGCGATCGCCAAAGGCAACCACACTACCAACCCCAGGAATACGCCGTAGGTCATCTAAGACATACAGATCGGCATAGTTGCTGATGAAAGTGTCATCGTAGCGGTCATCCTCGCTGTAAAGCGCCATTGCTAGAACGATCGCACTCGATTGCTTGGAAACCGTCACTCCCGTTTGTCTCACAACGTCGGGTAACTGGGGTTCCGCTTGCAGTACTCGATTTTGCACATCCGAGTCCGCCACATTCAGGTCATACCCTTGCTGAAACGTGATCACAATGCGACTGGTGCCATCGTTGCTGCTGGTGGAACTGATGTAGCGCATCCCTTCCACGCCATTAATTTGTCGCTCTAAGACAGTGGTCACAGTATCTTCAACAACTTGAGCACTGGCACCGACATAGTTGGCACTCACGACAATTTGGGGTGGGCTAATGTCGGGGTACTGCTCAATCGGCAACGCTGGAATGCTGATCAGCCCAACAATGAGAATGACCAGGGCACACACGATCGCAAAGACGGGTTTCTTGATGAAAAAATTGACAAACATATCCAATACCCAGGGAATGAAATAAATTCGATGTAGGGGTTTGGCATTGCCGTAGGGGCATGGCATTGCCATGTCCCTACAGTGGTGCGATCGCCATTCCGTCTCTCAATGCAAACAGATTAGAAACAATCACCTTCTCTCCTGGTTGCAATCCGTTCAGAACTCGGTATTCGTTGCCTTCGATGCGGCCCAGTTCTACTAATCGTTGTCGCGCTACGAACCCGGTTTCTGAGGGTTCCGCCACAAACACAAAGGCTTCTCCACCCAAACGGGCGATCGCAGTCGTGGGCACTTGCACTCCAGTGCGTTGAGTTTGAACAACACTGGTTCTGACAAACTGATCGGTTCGCAGTTGTCCATTGGCATTATTGAGCAGAGCTTTCACCAGAACAGACTGGGTTGTACCCGCTGTGTTAGGGGCAATGAAGAAAATCTGACTCGTCCCTAAACGATTTCCCTGCCCGTCTGTCACATCAACTGAACTACCGATTTGCAGATGCGATGCCTGTTCCGCCGGAACTGAAAAATTGACTTCAAGCTGATCATTTTCTGCAACGGTGAGCAGCGATGTCGAGGTATCCACAAAATCGCCCACTTTAATGGGAATATCGCCTACCACACCCGTAAACGGAGCCGTAATCTGGAAGTACTGAAGCTGCACCTGCTGTTCTTGAATGCGGGCCTGTGCTTCTTGAACGGCTTTCTCCGCCCGCACAACGGATGCCCGTTGCGCCTGAATCTGTTGATCAATGGCTTGTAAACTGGCTCTGGCAACCTCCAATCGACTGGCGTACTGATCTCGCGTTTGGGCAGAAACTGCTCCTTCGCTGGCAAGTGATGCATAGCGATCGCGTTCTACCTGGCTCAGTTCCATCTCTGCAACTTTGGATAACCGTTCTGCTTGCAGCGATCGCAACACCGCATTGGCATTATCCACATTGGCCTGGGCTGAAGCTACCCCTGCATGGGCACTGTTAACCACCGCTTGTTGTTCAGAGGGGTCAACCTGAATCAACACGGTTCCAGCTGCTACCCGCTGTCCGGGAGTCACGAGAATTTGGGTAATTTGACCTTGAGTGCGGGGACGCAATGTGACAGAACGGCGAGATTGCAAATTGGCGATAAATTCTGCTCGTTCCTCAATGGTTTCTGCCCGTAATGCAATAGTTTGAACAGGCATCGGAGGCTGTTGAGCCGTTGCGTTGGATTGATCTACTGGCGTTAATCCGCGCCACCAGGCGAACCCACCGCCACTCAACAACAGCATCATGAGGAGTAACGAGAAAGGCGATCGCCAACCTGCTGGTTTGGGTAAGGGTTGAGAAGCATTCTGAGAAGACATCGAAAGTTCAGTTGATTTCATGCTTCACCACCGCTCAACTACAGATGGAGTGATATGACTGGGAGTACTTCTTAACAATTTGGGTTGAGCATAGTAGTGCTGTTCAATCCACGCTCGTACTTCTTCTTCAGACAGGGCATGAAAGCGAGTTCCTGTCAGTGGATCATCTATGATCCACCAGGTGTTGCCGTCGCGATCGCGCTTCTGCCAAATGAAGGGATCTGAATTACTGATTAGAGCGTGGGCGATCGCTCTTGTTGCCTGGTTTAACCATTGGCTAACTCCCTCAAATTGGGGTCTAAAACCATCAGAATTGCTTGCAGGAATCCATTCTTTTTCTTGATGCGTTTGAAACGGATCAGAAAGCTGTCTCGGTAAAATTTGCATTTGGAGTCTCCAGTATTTAAACATTGAAATTCTGTGGCATGGATTAGAGTTCAACTATCCTTTAAATCCTTCCACTGAAAATCAGATTAAATTCTCTAGTCAACTGGAGAGTCAATAGATCTGATCCAAAAATCTATTAATTGATCTAACCTAAAAGCAAACTGTTCTAATGTATTTTGATTAGTAGTAATAAAAGCAAAAGCTGAAGTTGCCAGGGCATGAAAAACAAGCTTAGTAATATGCTAATGATTGCAAGTAACCCCGGTAAAATAGAGATTTCATCACAGATACTCACGCTGATTAAGCCGGTGATTATAGCGATCGCCAGCCATAGAAGGCAGAGTAGCAACATACTCGAACCTCAGATTATTAATCTTCAATAAAGTTGTTTTTAGAAGATGTCATTCTCTTCAATTAAATAGAAATTCAATAATTTATATCAACAGGTGGAAAACATAAATCATTACAAATTAATTAAATAAAATCAGCTAATAAAGATCACAGCTGACTGACTGGCAAAAGTACCAGAAAGCGCATTCTATCGTAGGGGCAGGTTTCGCCGAAATGCCGACTGCAAAGCGATCAGAGGCTTGATAAACCTGCCCTTACAAAGATTTGTCAGTCAATCAGTGTGGCAGGTCGAGCAAGTCATAGGGGAAACTGTAAGGATCATGAATTTAATAAGATCGGGTATTGAATCGTTTGAAGGGGCGAACGGTCGTTCGCCCGTACAACAAATCATCGAAGTTATTTAATTCCCCTTCCTAAGTTGAGAAGTCATGATTGGACTTTTTGAATTCCCCATAACACACTATATTGGAGTGTCTAGCTTACTGGAGAGTCAAGGGGAAAGTTCAAGAGTTTTGGTATAGTACTATGCACTTAGCTTGGGACGGGGTGCAGGGGTTTTACCCCTGCGTGGGGCACCGCCCCACCCCCAACGTCCTAACGTGATTACGTAAAGCTATCAATATCTTAAAAGCACGAAATACGGCGCTGTAAGACATATTTAGCCTCACAAAATCACGTATTCCATGCTTTTATTTCTCTTAACTCTACTGATTGTTCTGTTAGCTTCTCGTTCTATAGCGATCCTGAGTCAGTTGTGAAAGCGCCCGCCCGAAGGGCGGGCGCTTTCACAACCGATCATTTTCACAAATCAAATAGGATTGCTATGGTACACCAACTTAAAAGTTTTAGAGGGGGTGGAGGGGGTAAAACCCCCTCTTGGGGGCGCAGTTCCCAAACCCCCATGTTGCAAAATTTCGTGTTTGCAACACTAGCTATGCAACTCCTGCAACCCTGACAACCTTGCGATACTCTTCAGCAGCGCGCCGACAAGCTTGAGCGCAGCTTTGGCAGTGTTCGTTGTCATGTTTTTCGCACTCAGCCGCACACGCGTCGCAAATCTCAATGCAAGAGCGTACAATTTGGGGAATAAACCGTGAGCCACGGCTGATAAAGGCTGCGGAAGTCCAGCACATCTCTGCACAGTCGCGGCAAAGACGGGCGCATTCTGGCATACTGCCCAAACAGGCGTCTTCACAGTGTTCGCACTCATAGGCACAGTAAACGGCTGCGTCTGCGATTGATTGATATTGTTGGTGAGGCATGATGATTTTCTCCTGAATAACTGACTCCAGTGCCGTCAATAGGACAGCAAAATTCAGCACGATATGAACCTCAACCGAGGTGTTGTCGTGCGATCGCAGCAATTGAATGTCTACTGCCTTTAGACTTAAACTAACGGACTATGTCCAACAGTGCCTCTGACTTTTGAAGCAGAAATTACTCCAGAAATTTCGTACTTTTGGTTTGCCAGAATTTCATACTGATTTTATTTTTGTCTGTCACCATGACAGTCTGTAAGCAACAGAACCTTAGCTTAAAGCCTAGAAGCTTTATAGACTGCTATGTTGGCAAAAAATATGTTGGCAAATACGTTGGCAAGAAAGACCCTCACTTCATTTTTATTAGCTGGAGTACTGCCTCTAGCATCATTCAGCCTTGCGGCTTGTAGTGGCACAACCTTTCAGTCTGATGAGAGCAGTCCCAGCAGTTCCACTACGGCGCAGGCAGATCGTGGCTCAGTGGATAACGCCAGCCCTATGCCAATGGATCATAGTTCAATGACAAGCATGGATCTGGGCCCTGTTGATGAAAGCTTCGACTTACGATTCATTGATGGCATGATTCCGCACCATGAAGGTGCTGTTGCAATGGCACAAGAAGCATTGCAGAAGTCAAGCCGTCCTGAAATTCAACAGCTAGCCCAGGCCATTATTGATGCTCAGGAGAAGGAAATTTCCGAGTTGGAAGAGTGGCGTACAGCCTGGTATCCCAATGCAGGGGATGAGCCAATGATGTACAGTGCAGAGCTTGGGAAGACGATGCCAATGACCGAGGAAATGCGCTCTAGCATGATGATGGGTGGGGACTTGGGTGCAGCCGACGAGCAGTTTGACTTGCGCTTTATCAATGCGATGATTCCGCACCATCAAGGCGCGATCGATATGGCACAGCAGGCATTAGAGAAGAGCGATCGCCCTGAAATAAAAGAACTGGCTCAAAACATTGTTGATAGCCAGCAACAGGAAATTGACCAGATGCAACAGTGGCGAAGCGACTGGTATGGTCAGTAAAAAATAGTTGAGGAAAAGGGTTGGTTATATAGCAATCCTATTTGGTCTGTGAAAATGATCCGGTATGAAAGCGCCCGCCCGAAGGGCGGGCGCTTTCATACCGGATTTAGGATCGCTACATCAAGCAGTTCGCCACATGTCATCGTGCTAAGGATCACCCATTAAATAAGCTGTAATTCTTTATGAGAGAGCGACGGCTCCGCCGTCGCTCTCTCATAAAGAATTGGGTTTTATTAAATCCGCGATCCTGATGTCAATTTCAAGTACTCGATTTTGGTATTGTCATCCATTCACCTTTGAATCAAGGTCATCCATTCACCCTTGAATCAAGTCTGAGTTAAAACGCTGCACCAAAAACGGCAGCACGTCAACGAGGCTCAGGGAAGCGATCGCACTGGGTCTCAACGTGAGTCAATGCTGGCTTGTGATTGCAATGGTGTTTGCGATCGCTTAGTAAAGTGCAATGCTGCGATTTGGTATTTTGTATAGAAGGCGACAATATAAAAGCTACAGGTGCGTCAGTATATTTCCCAGTAATATAGTGTCCCTCAGTTGGTCGCTTTGTCCATGATCAACTATTTTCGATTTACTGTAACTGATCAGCAATGAGAATTTTGCTGGTGGAAGACGATACCCAATTAGCAGACACTTTGGCTGAAGCTCTGACAGCGCAACGGTATGCAGTTGATTTAGTCAAAGATGGAGAATTGGCGTGGGAACAAGCAACTGGTTTAATTTATGATCTAGTGTTGCTGGACGTGACGTTACCCAAATTGGACGGGATTTGTCTGTGCCAACGGTTGCGCGATCGCGGCTATTCGTCTCCCATTCTGATGCTTACCGCACGGGATACCAGCTTAGACAAAGTTATTGGTCTGGATGCGGGTGCCGATGCTTACATGGTCAAGCCGTTTAATTTGCAGGAATTGCTGGCGCAAATTCGGGCATTGCTGCGGCGAGGGCAGTCGGGGGTTGCTCCCGTTTTAATATGGGGAGCGTTGAAACTCAATCCCAGTAGCTATGAGGTCACTTACAACCGAGCGCCCATTCAACTGACTCCTAAGGAGTTTGCCTTGATGGAAGCGATGCTGCGCTACGGACGACGGGTGTTGAGCCGCACAGCCATTATTGAGCACGTCTGGAACTGGCAAGACTCACCCGAGGAAGACACGATTAAGACCTATATTAAGAACCTGCGGGCAAAGCTTAAGGCGGCTGGCGCACCTAAAGACTTTATTGAAACCGTTCATGGGTTAGGATATCGCCTGACATCGCTGGATAATTCTTAAGTAATGCTGATCAGCAGAATGTGAGCGATCGTCAACATTCTCCACGATTTCTCCACGAATTTATCCCTTAAATTTACACCTGCAATCTGTACCGTTAATTCTCAAGTTACAGAACAGCTAATCCCTCAGCCCGTTGCTTCAAATCATAAGGGATTTCGCAATTCTGTATCACTTGATGCAATCTTACCTCAGATTTGAGAATTTGTGGAGTAGCAGGTATGAATATTCGCAGACGGCATTTCCTTCAACTCGGTGCAGGTGCAGCACTGGCGATCGCAGCTCATGGTTGCAGTCAGCCTCAAGCCTCCGTTCCTGGTGATGGAGCTGAGAACCCCGGCAAGATCTCGATCGGTTTCTGGCCTGTTGCGTCTGGGTTGCCGTTGTTTGTTGCGGTGAAAAAAGGCTACTTTCAGGAAGCGGGACTCAACGTAGAAGCAGTGAAATTTGCGTCGCCCAATCAGGTGGCTGAAGCGCTGATTGCCGGACGATTGCAGGGAACTGGCAACGGGGTTGCCAGCGGCGCATTAGGATTGGCAGAAATCACGTCGCCCGGTCTATTCAAAATTTTGGCTGCTAATCCCAGCAATGTTGAAAATGTGTTGGATCAGGTGATTGTCGCAAAGGATAGCCCGATCCAATCTATTGCTGATTTGAATGGGAAGAAATTTGCGACGGGTCCAGGAGCACAAAATAAGGCGATCGCAGAGGCTATCTTAACTGCCGCAGGTGTCGCTGAACCGAATGTGCAGCAGATTGAAATTAGCCAGCACGTTGCCGCGATCGAGTCAGGGCAAATTGATGCTGCTTACACCTTAGAGCCAACCGGAACCGTTGGTGAGATGAAGGGCATCACGCGCATCCTTGAAAATGGTGTTGTCTCCAAATATATTTTGGGTGATTCGATGGCTCCATGGTTTGGCGGTTCGGCTGTTCTCAGCACCCAGTTCATCGAACAGTTTCCAGAATCGACTAAGATCTACGCCGAAGCCTACCGTCGTGCTATTCAAGATATTCGAGATAACCCCGACGAAGCCCGCCAATATATGGTTGGCTACACTGCCATCGAAGGAGAACTGGTGCAAAAAGTACCGATGGTGGGCTACACCTTATACGACGAATTTACACCTGAAGATATAGCCTATTTCCAAAAATTCTTTGATTTTATGACGGAAAAGGCTGTCTTTTCTAAAACAGTTGATGTAGCAGCATTGTTGTATGAACCTGCCTGATTGCATAACCGAACTGAACGCTAAAAAGTACTAGTACACCAACTTAAAAGTTTTAGAGGGGGTGGAGGGGGTGAAACCCCTCTTGGGGGCTACGCCCCCAAACCCCCATGTTGCAAAATTTCGTGTTTGCAACACTAGTACACCAACTTAAAAGTTTTAGAGGGGGTGGAGGGGGTGAAACCCCCTCTTGGGGGCGCAGCCCCCAGACCCCATGTTGCAAAATTTAGTGTTTGTAATACTAGAATCTGGGAGACGGTTATGGTTGTAGATTCTATCCAGCAGCAGCAGATTGCCCCACCTGAGCACTTTATTTCAGTACAAGGGTTATGTAAATATTTTGGTGATTTTGTACTGTATGAGAACTTCAATTTAGATCTGGCAAACAATCAACTGGTGTCTGTATTTGGCCCTAATGGTTGTGGTAAGTCAACGCTTATCAATATGATCAGCGGACTCATTCCCTTTAATGGCGGTGAAATCCGCATTCATGGTAAGCCGATTCGACGGGCACGCATCGGTTATGTCTTTCAAAACTATCGTGATGCTATGCTGCCCTGGCTCAGTGCTTACGACAATATTGCTTATCCACTGAGAGTTAAGGGTGTGCCAGAGAAAGAATGTCGCGATCGCGTTGAGCAATTAATCGGCACATTCAATATTCAGCTTGACCTGAAACGATATCCCTATAGCTTTTCTGGTGGGCAACAGCAGCTTATTTCTATCATGCGGGCACTGGTTGCGGATCCAGAAGTGTTATTTCTGGATGAACCCTTCTCTGCCCTCGATTTTGAAACCACGCTGTTTGTGCGTGATAAGCTTCAAGAAATTTTTATGACCACTAAAATTCCGATGTTTATGGTGGTTCACAACCTGGAAGAAGCTGTATTTCTGGCAGATACTATCTTGCTGTTGAGTAAGCGCCCGACTCGTCTGGTCGAAATGGTGTCGTTTAATGCGCCTCGTCCTCGCACGTTTGAAACACTTTCATCAGCTGAGTTTGTTGAGACCAGCCGTCACTGTTTAGAACTCTTTCGTCAGGAGATGCGGAAATGACTGTGACTTATCCCTCAAAGCATCGCCAGTTTTTCTCACTCGTTCGCTACCTGAATCAACTCCTTCCCCTGGTCGGGGTGCTGGTGCTGTTTATGGCTTGGTGGCTGATCTCGATTTCGGGGTGGGTGAATCCGGTGCTGCTGCCAACCCCCTGGACAACCATCGCCACCCTGTTTCAGGCTATGTTTGCAGGAAATATGGCGATCGACTTTGGTGCCACTGTGCTGAGAACCTTTAGCGCGTTTCTGCTGGCTGGATTAGTGGGTGTTCCGATCGGTGTTGCGCTGGGTAGTTCTGAGAAGCTCTATCGCAGTGTGGAGTTTTTAATTGATTTTTTCCGTTCAACGCCCGCCAGTGCATTAATTCCAATGTTTATCCTATTCTTTGGGGTGAGTGATTTTTCCAAAATTATAATTGCGGCATTCAGTGCATTTTTGCTGATTGTGTTTAATAGTGCCTATGGCGTGATTCATGCGAAACAATCTCGCATATTGGCGGCAAAAGTGATGGGTGCTAATCGCTGGCGCGTATTTAAAGATGTGTTGCTGATGGAGAGTTTGCCGCAGACCTTTATTGGTTTGCGCAGCGGCATTAGCATTGCTCTTGTGATTGTAATTGTTGCCGAGATGTTTATCGGCACTGAGCAGGGGTTGGGCAAGCGGATTATCGATGCACAACAAGTACTCAATGTGCAGGATATGTATGCTTCGATTTTGGTCACCGGACTGTTGGGATATTGTTTGAATGTGCTGTTTTTAATCATCGAAAAACGCGTCATCCACTGGAGCGGCAAGTAGGTGGGCAATGCTACTGCAATTGTTAATTCAGTCGATTGCATCGTGTTTTTGAGAGGTCGCGCAATGATCTGCGGTGCTTTTGCAAGTGGTGCAGATGATTGATCGTTCGTTTACTCTAACGGTAATATCACCGTTACAGTGGTTCCTTGTCCTTCTTCGCTGGCGATCGCCCATTCTCCTCGATGCAGCTCTACACACGTCTTCACGACAGCCAGCCCCAGCCCAGTTCCAGAACTATCTCCAACATTGCTGCCGCGATAGAATGCCTCTTGAATATGCTGGAGATCTGTAGCGGGAATGCCAATGCCGCGATCGCAAATAGTCAAGGTTGCAGTCTGGTCATTGCAACGTAAGATCAGTTGCACAGGGTCTTTGTCAGGTGAATATTTGGCTGCATTCAAGAGCAGGTTGGTCAGGAGCGATCGCATTAGCTTTTTGTCCCAAAATGCTTTGGTGTTGTGGCAGTGATTCATCAATGTAATCCGCTGGCGCACCCCGTCTTCCATCTCGTCAATCAGTTGCTGACAGAAGGGTTCGATATCAAGTAGCTCTGGGTTAAACTCCAGTTTTCCGACTTCTGCTCGCGTCAGGGTTAGCAAGTCGGTGATCTGCTGGGTCATACGTTTTGCGGTGGTATGGATGCGATGAAGGGTTGTTTGTTTTTGGGTGTCAGACCATTCATTAAAGTTAATTTGTAACGACTCTGCTGATAGCAAAATGGTGCTCAATGGTGTTCGTAATTCGTGTGATGCCATTGAAAAAAAACGCAGTTTTAGATCGCTGAGTGTTCTGGTGCGTTCTAATTCTCGGTGCAGATTGTTTAAGAAAAAGACCAATCCTGTTGTTAACAAAAGACCTATACATAGTGTTGCGGTTGCACTATAGGATGGATCGACGAAGTAGTTGGTTGAGGGCGAAAAGGTGATCTGCCACTGACGTTGCCCGACAGTCAGTGTGCGAGTGCAGCGATCTGAGGTTGAACATAAGGCATGAGGACTGCGATCGCGTTCATCGGTCAGCACTCGTTGAGCAACCGCATCATATCGTCCTAAAAATTGTTGGTTGGGTTTAGCGCTCTGGTCAGCAATAGCAAAATCGATGTCGTATCCCAAATCTTGAAGTGATTCTTCGACTACATCAGAGACTTGAAAAACACCCAATAAAAACCCTTCAAACTGCTCACGCCGAGCGACTAACCTATCAGGAATCGTAGCAGTCTGATAGAGCGGTAAAAAGACTAGAAACCCAAACTGATCGCGTTGGTCTTGCACTAACCGAATTCGCCCTGTTGCGGTGATCATGCCTCTGTCGCGAGCCGATTCGATGGCAATGGCGCGAGCCGGATTAGAGGTTAAGTCAAACCCTAAAGCCGCTTCATTACCCACAAAAGGGACAACATAAGTTACTGGAATGTAGTAAGAGCGATCGCCCGCTCTGACCAACTGATTAGTCTCAGACAGTTCAGTAATTTGAAACTCTGGCTCACCATTTGCTTGTATCCGTTGTTCGAAGGCTAAACGGTCTGAGCGTAACACTAACGGTGCCCACTCTAGTGCTTGAACACCGGGATAGGTCTTGAGCGATCGCGCTACATAATTAGTAAACTCTTGCCGATCAATTTGCCCCTGCGTCACTGCATAGTAATCGCCTAAAAATTGCAGTACATCTGTATATCGATTAAGGCTGCGTTGAAGTGCGGTCGATAAATTTTCAATTTGCCGCTGAAAGCGAGTTTGCTGACTAGACGCTTCCCACTGAGCAACGAAGAGAGCCGCCACGATTGATAGTCCAATACCCGTCCCTAACGTTAACCCCAAGATCTGGTTTGAAAGTTGTTTTTGGGTGTGCCGCGCGCGCGAAAAAACAAGCCTTTCAGCTAGCTTTACGGCACGTCCTAATGCAGCTAGATGGTGTGTAGAAAATTTAGGCATCTTTAGACCTGAGCCAGCGATCTCTCTGGTTTACCGCCTAACTCCTCGACCACCCATTGCTTAAGGTCAGATGCCTCGACCCAGAAGGTGAGGCTTCTTCTCTGCTTGAGTCCAGCGTTATACTCAGACCAGTCGCGGATGCGATATTGAGTCTTCATGGCATGTTTTGGTTGTGGTGATTAAAACTTATCATGTCTCTCCCGCCCGCAACCCCTGCTTCATGCAACTGATCAATCAACTTTTAAGTGCCCAAAAGAGCATTCAATGCTGCCCGTACTTGAAGTGGATTTTTACCTCGCAAAGGAGCCGCAATCACCGCTTCATAAGGATTTCTGCCCATCTGTTGCACGGCTCGAATCGCTGCCTGCTGAGATAAACCTCGTCCAAATACCAGCCACGCAGCCAAAATTTGTCCCGTTCGTCCAATCCCCCCTGAACAGTGGACGACTGTTTTTTGCTGACATTGGTCTGATGTGACGAGAAACGGCAAAATAGTCTGCTGAAGGGTGATGCGATCGCAAATCTCAAAATCTGCGATCGCTGCCCAGCAGACCTGTTCAATGCCAAAGGCTTGCTTGTAGCAGCCCAATAAATCTGGATAGCGAGCAAGCTGATCTTTTTCTAGCAGACAGCAAACACGCTGAATCTCTTGACTTTTCATGAACGAGATCCAGGACAGGATTTGCTCATCTGTGTAGCCTGGTCTGGAGGCTCCAAAAACAATGGATTCAGTGGGACAAGCCGCAGCAAACTTATACACAGCTCTGTTGCTCTTCCGGTAATGGTTGCATTCTAGGGTGTGTTTTAAAGCTCGTGTAATTGCTTTTTGAAAGAGCGGCGGCGGAGCCGCCGCTCTTTCAAAAAGCAATTACAGGTTAATTAATTTGTGATCTTAAGTAGGTTGTACTTTAGTTTGAGTCTAGACTCCAACTTGAGTTGGAGCCAGCCATCCTCCGTACGATGGACGAACTTATCAATCATTTTAATGGGTAAAATCGTTAACTTTGAGTGGACGACAAGTGAGCATTGGTTGCATATATTAAATTCATTCCAACACAAACACTATGACTATGTGGTGATGGGTGCAGGTAGTGGCTGCCGCCTTAGCGGGTAAAGACTTATTTGCCAGGTAAAAGCTTCCGACTTCCGACACGGATCACGCGTTCACCCTCAACAACTCCAGAATTCATCAGCTCCTGCATTTATTGATGTGTTTCTCCCCATTGGAACGACATGCTCCATAGCCGTTTGTTCGCTGAGTAATCGCCACCCGTTATAGATGAATTTTTCAAGCTCAAAACCTATGGATTAAATCATGAAAAAACTAGACGGAAAAATTGCAGTTGTAACGGGGCATCCAAAGGAATTGGTGCTGCGATCGCACAATGAATCAGGGATATAGCACTGTGCGGGTTGATTCAGTACAGTATTGTGGGGCGCGGAGCGCCTCACACCCAGGTGCATGTATTGAGTTTGCCGATTACATATTGGGACAGGTTGGCATATCATCTCCAACAAATAACCTCGCCAGACTGGGCAATGCTTCACCATAGGTGGGGTGAATGTGAACGGATTGTTCTAGAAGCTGCCATGTTGCTCTCGCTTCCATCAACGACAAAAAGACATGTACGAGTTCAGCCGTTTCGTACCCCACCAGCGTTGCACCTAAAATCAGATTGGTTTGGGTATCGATGACCATGCGGTAAAAGCCTAAATCGTGCCCCCATTCAATGCTACGGGCAATGTGAGCCATCGGCAGGGTGACTTCGCGGGCTGCAATACCCTGGTTCTGCGCTTGCTCTAATGTCATCCCCACCCGACCCACCTGCGGCTCAGTATAGACGGCATAGCCTAAGACGCGATCGCTCCGGGTTCGCTGTTCTCCACACAAAATCGCGTTTAAGCGGCGATAATCCTCCCACGCCACATGGGTAAACGCAGGCTGTTTTGCCACATCCCCGATCGCATAAATTCCAGAACACGTAGTTTGAAACTGATCATCGATTTTGATAAATCCCTGGGCATCTAATTCAACGCCTGTCACGGCAGAATTTAACGCCCCCGTATTCGGTTTGCGCCCAGTTGCAATCAGCAACGCTTCTGCGTTCAGGACTTCACCATTACTCAGTGTCAGGGTAAAGATACCGTTCGTGTAATTAACTTGCTTCACGGTTGTGTTGAGATGCACTCCAATTCCATCTTGCTCGAATGCATCCAACAGCACCGCACTGACATCGGCTTCTTCTTGAGCGAGTAGGCGATCGCCCCGCACAATCAATTCCGTTTGGCTACCTAACCGCGCCATTCCCTGCCCTAACTCCAGAGCAATATAGCCTCCACCCACTACGAGCAATCGGGGCGGAAGCTGCTGCACATCAAAGAAATTGCGGTTGGTGAGATACGGCGTTTCTGCTAGACCGGGAAAGTCAGGAATGGTGGAGGATGTGCCTGTATTGATGACGACGATCGGAGCCTGTACCGTTACCCCGCCGCCACTGACCGTCCGTTCTCCGGTAAACGTGGCTTCAGCGCAAACGACTTTAACTCCGGCACTCTCCAATCGCCGTTGGGTGCCCTGGTTAAACTGACTGCGGATGCCCCGCACCCGCTCCATCACCTTAGGAAAATCGACCTCGACCTGCGCGTGGATACCGAGCTTTGCAGCTTGTCGGGCACGACCGGCGGCATGGGCAGCGGCTAAAAAAGCTTTAGACGGCGTGCAACCATAGTTGATGCAACTGCCGCCCAAGGCATCGCGCTCAAATAGAACGACGTTCTTCCCGGCTTTGGCAAAGTCAGCTGCGAGTGGAACTCCCCCCTGACCACTGCCAATGACAATTAAATCTGCTGTTTCCATCGTTACCTCTGTTAATAGCTTGAACTAACGCAATGACCTGAACGCAGCACGAACCTCTTCAGAGAAAAGCTGTGGTTCTTCCCATGCTGCAAAGTGTCCGCCTTTATCCACTCGATGATAGTAGCCACTCGATGATAGTAGATCAGGTTGTGGTGGGCTCGCTCTACCCAACTCTTTGGCGGTTGGTAGATCTCTCCGGGAAAAATGGTTACGGCTGCGGGAATTGAGATTGTGAACGCACCGATTTTGAAAGGGGTGGATGGTGTTGTCTGCGATCGCCTCAGAGACAACCTGAGTTTGTGTTCTGATTTGGGCGGATTGCTGCGCCAGCATGTGAACGGGCAGTGCCAGCAGAACCGTTGCTGCCAAGAGCGCGACCAGAAATCGCGAAAGCAGGACGAAGACCCTTGCAGTGCGGACTTTAGTTTTGTAGCGGACTTTTTTCAATTCGGTCATGGGTTTTCTCGGTACTGCAAATGGTTCGTTTCACGATTCAGCTAGTCAAAAGACGTGCTGGTTGCAGACTTCATCATCGATCGAGTTGCTGGCTGTGTTTGGTTTGGTTGGGCGATCGCAGAACCCAATCGATCGAGCTGTGTCATCGCAATGGTTATAGCCGTAATGCCTAAAAAGCGACGGCGTTGATGGTTGATTTTTTCAAACATTGATCTTTCTCTGGTTCCGTTAGGATCGTAGGTTTAATAAACCCGAAGATTTATTTTTGGAAGCGCGGCGGAGCCGCGCTTCCAAAAATAAACGTCCGGGTTTTAATTGATTTGTGATCCTTAGTGCAGGTGGGCGCTCTCGTAGTCAGGGATGGTGAATGTCTGCGTCACCACCTGTCCGAGAAAGACAATTATCCGTTGCATGACTCAGGCTAGACATCTTGACTCCATCATTTGGCAAGAACAGGCAAAATCTTCTCCATGTAACGGTCGGCGGTGGCGGCAGCTTCTTCTGGGCTGCTGCCATGCTGACGGGCACTCAGATAGGGCGCATACCAGTCCCACCAGTGGTGCTCACCGTGCGTCTTCTCATAGGGGTCGTGGTGCTCTGCCGTTTCATGAAGCAGGTCTGCCAGAGTTGCCACGTCTGTTTGTGGAGCCTCCCATAGACGACCGGGAAACCGTGTTATGATTTCCTGGAGTAGCCAGAGGTTCCCATCCGGATCTTCAAAGGAGGCAAAGGAGAAGTAGGAACGACCTTCCGGGTCACGTCCGCTGACGCGCGGGTTCTCCACTGCGTTATTAAAGGGGCCACCCGCATAGTGGAAGATCTCGCTGACGTTGACACCGCGATCGCTCAAGTCTTTGCGGACAATATCAAGGTCGTCCACGGCGAGAACCAGGGTTTGCACCGAGTTAGAATTAGCCGGAGTAACCCCCTTGCCGAAGAGGATTGAAGCATCCGAGTTGGGCGGTGTAAAGTGTACGCCGCGAAACTCGCCCTCCACCAGGTCAATGTCGAACCGCCAGCCAAGATTTTCATAGAATGCCTTCGTGCGCTCCACATCGGCAACGTTGAAGACCACGACTTCGAGTTTCAAGTTTGGACTGTTTATGTGATTGCTACTCATTTTGTTTTCCTCTTGGTTGTAAGTTTTATGTTCAAAGGGATTAATTTCATTCTTCAGCGATCGCCCCATTCACACCACTCAAGTTCGTTGAGTTAACACGTAACTTAAATGTGTGTTCTCCTAAACATCACTTCAATGAGGAAAAAATAGTAGGTGCTAACAACTCGTTGCGGATGTTCTGCACCAGTGGACCGTCCTTCTCAGTTTCAGCCTTGGTCATGATCCATTCAGGGTCAGCCAGGAAGGCGTTCCATCGCTGCTCGCGTTCAGCCATGTTCTCCCAGGCAAGCAGGTAGGTGAGCTGATTACTCTCACTCTCGCCAATCAGCGTTGTCCAGAATCCTACCTGGTGGATGCCATATCTTTCCCAAATCTGCAACGTGTGATTCTGGAATCGTTCTATCAGCTTGGGTAGTCGTCCAGGCATGGCGTGATAAATGCGTAGTTCGTAGATCATGCCTTCAATGCCCCGCACTCTGTCCACCATCAACATGCAGGATTTCACCCGTCACAAAGTGGGCGGATTCGAGGTAGAGGATTGCCTCAATGATGTCGGAGATTTCGCCCATACGACCAGTCGGGTGCATGGCAGCAAGCTGCGCATGGGTCTCGATAGGATGCATTGGCGTTTTGATGTTACCCAGCGCGATCGCATTCACCCGAATTCCCCGTCTGGCATACTCGATCGCCAGTGATCTGGTTGCGGCATTCAGTCCACCTTTTGTGAGTGATGCGAGAACAGAGGGTACTCCTGCGATCGGGTTGTCCACTAGGCTCGTTGAGATCTGCACGACATGGCCGCTGCCCTGCTTCTCCATCTCGGCGATCGCCAGTTGTGTCATGTGAAAGAATCCAGCGATATTAGTACCCAGGTACGCCGCGTAGTCGGCCTCCGTGTACTCGGTAAATGGTTTGGCAATGAAGATACCCGCGTTGTTGATCAGCGTGTCAATGCGTCCAAATCGGGTCACGCCTTCGATGATGGCGCGTTCAGCAGTTTTGCGATCGGCGATGTCGCCCGATATGGTGAGGATTGCATCATCGTCTGAGGGCTGAATTGAGCGTGAAATGGCGATCACTCGATAGTGGCGATCGCGGTATGCCTTGACGAGGGCTGCGCCAATGCCCTGCGATGCGCCAGTAATCACAGCAACTTTCGGTTCGGTGCTCATGGTAAAACTCCTTTAGGAATAACGGGTAAATTGTTCTTGATCGGCTGTCGGTTTTCCTGGTTCACTTCAAGCGATAGCGATAAGAACTGCAAAACTCGTTGCTTGAACTTTTCTGGATTCTCGATGAACATGAAATGTCCACCACCGTCTGCTGCTTCAAAGATTTCCAGTTCAGAGTTCGGAATACTTTGATGAATCCAGACTTGCGATCGCCAGGGAATAATACTTGTTCTGCCGCTAACAATCAGCGTTGGCTGGCGAATTCTAACCATTTGATCACGCCAATCCATGTGGGCATGGTTGTAGAGTAGTGTTGCTGCGATTACCTACAGTAGGCTTCGCCAACGCTGGTGTTTGAACATCATTGATAATCTGTGCGTGTGTTAAGGACTGCGCACCTCCGCTTACAAACAAACAGTATTCAACCGATTTCCGGCGGATTCAAATACATCGGCTGCTCATGGCAAAGGCTTTGCTTGAGTTCTCTGGTGAAGTCGTCAGCCAGTACCTCTTCCTTGTTGTCCTCAATGCCAGCCAGAGCGGCTTCGGCAACCTGCCGTGGGCTGCTCTTCTTCATCTCGAAGCCTTTGGTCATATCGGTATCCATGAAGCCGACATGCAGACCGAGCACTAATGTCTTCTGGTTTCGCAAATCGATGCGCAAGGCATTGGTAAAGCTCCACGCGGCTGACTTCGAAGCGGAGTACGCTGCCAGCATCGGATGCGCGTACCAGGTGGCGTCTGACAAGACATTGATCACGGCTCCACCCCCATTTTTGGCAAGAATGGGAGCAAATGCCTGACTGACCAGAATCATGCCATAGTAGTTCGTCTCAAAGACTTTGCGGGAACTGTCGATCAGGGTTGAATCTAGGGTATTGTTATTCATCTGAGCAATCCCCGCATTGTTGACCAGCACCGTGGTGTCGCCGCATTGTGTAACGGCTGCCGCAATCGAGGCAGGATCGGTTACATCGAGTTTGATTTGCACAATACCTGGGACTTTGGTTTCCGTTGGAGTACGCACCCCGGCGTAGACCTTTTTAGCCCCGCGTTCCAGTGCCTCATGAGCGAATGCCAAGCCCAAGCCGCGACTAGCGCCAGAAATAAAGACCACAGAATCTTGAGTTTTCATCTTCAGGTTTAAAAATATTGAGTGAATAGTGCAGGTCAGGCAATAGTCGAAGCTGCAACACGGTGGTCATGGTCGGTGCTGGTCGCGACGGGTAGCCATGTTTCAATGTCCTGTGCCATTTTCGTGGCGTTGTTCTGGTACATTGCGATCGCGTCCTTGCCGACGGGCAAATGCAGCGGCGGACGATCGGTATTGGCAAGTTGGAGAATTACCTGAGCCAACTTTTTCGGATCACCGGGCTGGTTGCCGTGTAGCGCGTCGGCTCCGTTCCGCATCGGCCCTACTGTTTCCTGGTAATCATCGATGATAGTTTTCGCAGCAACATAAGAGTCAGTGCTGAGAAAGTCGGTTGTAAAAAGACCGGGAGCCACTGTCGTAACGTGGATGCCGAGCGGTGCCAGTTCGACTGCTAACCCTTTCGAGAGTCCTTCGACTGCAAATTTGGTAGAGCCGTACAATCCCCAACCTGGAACTGCATCGTAACCAAACAGCGACGAGAGATTGATGATGTGCCCAGACCGTTGTTGACGCAAGTATGGTAACACCGCACGAGTCACGTTCAGTAACCCAAACACGTTAGTCTCAAACTGTTTGCGGACTTCAGCATCTGTAGCTTCTTCGATCGCCGTCAGCATGCCATACCCAGCATTATTGACTAAGATATCAATCCCATCAAACCGATCAATACTCTGTTTGACAGCCGTTCGTACCTGATCTTCCTGGGTGACATCCATCTGCACCACATACAGATCCGGGTGGTTGTGCAGAGTAGCACCGAGTTGTGTGGGCTGACTGCGAACGGTTGCTATGACGCGATCGCCCACTGTTAAAGCGGCTCTGGCAATTTCTAACCCAAAGCCTCTGGAGGCTCCGGTAATGAACCATACTCTCTGATTTTTCATTGGGTGTCCTCGTGTCTAGCGTGTTGGATTTGAATTGGTGGCTTGCTGCCCACCTCGATTAACTTCATTCTTCTGCGATCGCCCCCTGCACACCACTCAAGTTATTGGAGTTAACATGCGACTTAATAGCCAAGCACAATTCCAGCTGATATACTGCGGCAACAAAGGAATCATTTACCTGCCGTTTTGGGTTGCTGAAAATCTTCGTCAGGCTTGCATTGAAGAAACGCTCAATAGTCTAAGGAAAGGTTCGCTCAGTCCTTTACTAATGGCTGTTCTATGGATTCCAACCCAGCAAAATCTAGACGTGGGGCCAGCCCGTCTAAGCGAGTGCGCGGAGTCATCCTGTCACCTCAGGGATGGCAACGATTTCAGACGGCAAAACAGCAGGCGGAATCGGATGAAACCTGGGGCAAGCACTTTACCCAAGAAGATCTGAGCGATCGCGCCGGGCTGTCTCTCAACACTCTGGTTCGCATTTTCAAGCGTGAATTGGGAGTCGATCGCCAGTCACTGGCATACCTGTTCCGAGCATTTGGGCTGGAATTAACACAGGCAGATTTGACCTCCCCTGCTTCATCAGACGAGACCGAGAGCCACTGGACAAATCCCCAGCAAGACTGGGACACGGCAGTTGATGCTTCGGTGTTTTATGGGCGTGAGGCAGATCTGGCGCAACTGTGGCAATGGGGGGTGTCTGATCGCTGCCGCATCATCGGGTTGTTAGGCATTGGCGGTATTGGCAAAAGTACGATCGCCGTCAAAGCAGCGCTTCAGATGCAAGCCGAATTTGAGATGGTGGTATGGCGATCGCTGGCAAATGCACCTCCATTGGATGAACTGTTGTCAAGTCTGCTGAAGTTTCTCATGCCGCTTTGTGGGGAAGATCCGAGCATTCCCACGAAGCTTGATCAGCAGCTGTCTAAACTGATGCAATATCTGCGATTGCGTCGGTGCTTATTGATCCTCGATAATGCGGAAACCCTTTTGCAACAGGAGCCAGTGGGACATTGGCGATCGGGCTATGAAGGATATGGGCAATTGCTCAGAGCTATGGGTGAAGCATCCCACCAAAGTTGTTTGTTGATCACCAGTCGAGAAAAGCCAGGTGAAATAGCCTTGATGGAGGGGGCACAGGCACTGGTGCGATCGCTGAGCCTAAGCGGACTCACCCCGGATGATGGACGTGCCCTGTTTCGCCAAAAAGGAGCCTTTACCGGGTCAGAAGCCGAATGGGAGACGTTGATTCATCACTATGGTGGCAATCCACTGGCATTGAAACTGGTAGCCGCCGCTATTCAAGATTTGTTCAATGGCAGCATTAGTGAGGTGATGCCTTATCTCAGCCAGGGATTGGCGGTGTTCGAAGATATTCGCGATGTGTTGACTCGGCAGTTCGATCGCCTCTCTGAATCAGAGCAGAAAATTCTGTTCTGGTTTGCCATTCATCGAGAACCCATTTCAATCATAGATATTCGAGAAAACGTGGTTGAGCAGCAGGATCAACAACGGGTGCCCAGTCTGATCAACGCACTGTTGCGGCGATCGCTGATTGAAAAAGCAGACGGGTTATTCTTTTTGCAACCTGTGGTGATGGAATATGTCACAGAACGCTTTGTGCAGCAAATTTGTGTTGAATTTGAAACGCAGCAATTGAATGTTTGGCAAACGCATCCCTTACTGCGCGTCCAAGCCAAAGATTACATTCGAGAGATTCAGACGCGATTGATGATGCAACCTGTGATGGAACGGTTGTTGTCGTACTTTGGCAGTGTGGCGGCGATCGAAGCGCAAGCAAGGCACTTATTGAGACAACAAGGACAGAAGCCAGGGTATACAGCAGGCAATCTGATTAACCTGCTGGTGCAGTTTCAAGTTGATTTATGCGGCTCAGACTTTTCTAATCTGGTAGTGCAGCAAGCCGATTTGCGACAAATCAAGTTAGCCAGAGTCAATTTTCAGAATGCCAACTTAGCCAAATCCATCTTTTCTGAAACACTCAGTAATGCTATGTCAATTGATCTGAGTCCAGACGCTCAGATCATTGCAGTTGGGGCTTCTAATGGCAGCGTCTATCTCTGGAACATTACCACAACTCAACTTTTAGCCACCTTTGCAGGTCACACGGGTTGGGTTTGGTCGGTCGCCTTTAGTCCAAATGGCAAAATGTTAGCCAGTGGCAGTACGGATAGTGCAGTGCGCCTGTGGGATGTTGAGAGTGGTCAATGCGTGCAAGTGCTCACAGCGCATACAAGCTGTGTCTGGTCTGTGAGTTTTAGTCCTGATGGTGAGCAATTCGCGAGTAGTAGTGCAGATAAAACAATACGGTTGTGGAATTTGCACGGGCAGTGCCTCCATGTCTTGCAAGGGCATACCCAGAGCGTGTATGCAGCCCACTTTGCACCTGACCAACAAACCTTAGCCAGCAGCAGTCATGATACAACGATTCGGATCTGGGATGTCAGCAACGGCAACTGCCTGAATGTTGTGCAGGGGCATATCAGCGGAGTGCAGTGTGTGTGCTACAGCCCAGATGGACAACTGCTGGCGAGCGGCAGTCGAGATGGCCCTATTCGGTTGTGGAGTGGTGATCTCACTGGCGATCGCTCATCAACGCCCAATTTCAAGGTGCTGCAAGGCCATACGGATTGGGTTTGGGACATCGCCTTTAGCCCAGATGGACGCTGGTTAGCCAGTGCCAGTCGTGACGGCACGCTGCGCCTTTGGAGTGTCCAGGATGGGCAACCCATCTATGTGCTCGATAGCCATATGCATGATGTTCACGGACTTGCCATCAGTGCCGACAGCCAATT
Organism: Calyptranema fuscum S582; assembly: GCF_055793305.1. Lineage (NCBI taxonomy): Bacteria > Bacillati > Cyanobacteriota > Cyanophyceae > Oculatellales > Oculatellaceae > Calyptranema > Calyptranema fuscum. The sequence goes on along the minus strand of NZ_JBSLYH010000002.1, from coordinate 37,844 downwards.
GCTGGTGAGTGCTGGCAAAGACCAGACGGTGCGGTTGTGGGATTTGCAGAGCGGGCGAAACCTGAAAATATTACGCGGATATATCGGTGGACTGCACTCCCTCAGCCTCAGTTTAGATGACCAATGGTTGGCAAGTAGTGGTCAGAGTGAAACGATTCAGGTCTGGCGGTTGCAGTTAGATAGCAATCCACCCCAACTTCACCCCTACAAAACCTTTTCTAGCCCAACTCGTCAGATTGCATCCTTAAGCAACGTCAGCTTTAGTCCGGATGGCCAAACGCTGGCGATTAATCGACACGATGATTCAATTACCTTGTGGAATCTGCAAACGGGGCACTGCGATCGCTGGTCAGCCCATAGCGCATCCATCTGGACGGTGTTGTTCAGTCCGGGGGGAACGGTTTTGGCAAGCAGTAGTTATGATTGCACGGTGCGACTCTGGGATGTGGAAACCCATCAGTGTTTGCAGGTGTTACGCGGGCATGAGAGCGGGATTCTGGCGATCGCGTTTGATCCTGGCGGTCAATGGTTAGCCAGTGGTAGTTTTGATGACACCATTCGCGTGTGGGATGTGCAAACGGGAGACTGTCTGAAGGTTTTGCAGGGACATGCGGGTGCGATTTTTACGCTGGCATTTGATTGCAGTAGTCAACGATTGGTCAGCGGTAGCCACGATCAAACGATTCGCGTGTGGGATGTGCAAACGGGAGACTGTCTGAAAGTTTTGCAGGGACATACAGGAGTAGTGTGGACGCTTGCCTATGCGCCAAGCACAGGCTCCGCCAACAGTTCGAATGGTCAAATTTTAGCCAGTGGTAGCGATGACCAAACGATTCGCGTGTGGGATGTGCAAACGGGGCATTGCCTCCAGACATTGGATGAACATACCAGTTGGGTCACGTCAGTCCTCTTCAACTCCGACGGTCAAATCCTGCTGAGTGGCAGCTACGACCGCACTATCAAATTATGGGACGTGCAGACAGGCCACTGCATCAGCACGCAGACGATCGAACGCCTCTATGAAGGCATGAATCTTCGAGGTGCAACCGGGTTGACAGCCGCTCAAAAAGCCACCCTGAAAACGTTGGGAGCTATTGAACATTAGGATGATTCAGCGAATTCTCTTGCGCTCGATCGTCGCTAGCAACTGATGAAACTTGTTGAGCGATCGCACCATGGCTTGATTCACCCGTTGCTCTACCTGTTCATCCCAAGGGAAGTCGTGTAATTCATGGATCAGTCTTTCTTCTGATTCACTATCAGTCCAATGATGGGGCAATAGAGAAACTCCACGATATAGTTCCAGTGTGGCTGGTGAGAGCATCCGGACTGTTTCGGGAAACGCGAGCTGCTGAAGACAACGCCATGCAGATTCAGGCGGAGTCTCGCTGCAATCCCACACCAGACGCAATGGCTTGACCCCTGCGGGAAGCGATCGCCAGCGATCGCTTTGATGAAAATTTTGATAGTGCCGGTACAGAAGTCTGGCTTGCACGACGCTGAAAGATGATTCGGCGTTAATGATGTGGGAATGAATTACAGCATCCAAATCACTCATAGAAACATTCACAAAACAAACACTATCACTGACCGATTCTCCTCGTTGAATCAGTTGCTCCAGTCCTCTCAGATAACGATCAAAAACTTGCTCGTACATCGTTGCAGAACACACAAATGTTGCATTCACATGAATGCGATCGCTAATGAGTTGTTCAATCACCGGCAGCAACACGGGGGTTGCTGGAATTCTCAGCAACAAATTACTCCACCCAACAGACTGCCAGATGGTGTGGGCAGCGGCGATCGCAGTTTCTGCCTGCAACAACGTATCAGGCGGCAGATCAACTTGCACATAGCCATCGCGTCCCTGAGTCTGAGAATGCACTTGCTTGAGCAAATCAGCCCCTAATTGCAGATCGCGCACCATCAAATAGTCATAATCAGATTGTGCAGTTCGGCTTGTCCCATGCTGCGCCAGTGTTGTGAAGTCGCGATCGTACTCCTGCCCGTCAATGGCAACTTGCAGGTGTTGAAAATTCGATCGCACCCCCCTTAAACCATCCACCTCAATGAATTGCTGCAACTGATCGCTGCTTATCCAGCTTCGCTCATACCCATCGAGCCAAATGGATTGTCCATGCCAATGTAATGATTGCAGTAAATTCATCGCTAACGAGCTTCACGACTGAAGTTTAAACGTCCAACACACCAGTCTGCAAAACTTCTTTAAATTCCACCACTCAAGATCCGCCAGTTAAGTCTCAATTTCACTGTCCCGTGGTGTGAAGTTGGCAATATTCCTAAATCCAGCCTTCTTTTGGGGCAAGCCCTGCTAACTGTAGTGCTTGCGGTTTGATTCAGGGCGATTGCAAGCCGCAGGACATAACACAGAGCATTTTAGCTATTTTGCCTTTGCCGAAAGTTTTGACCAGATTGCCATTCCTCCAACTGTCTGGTCAAAGTAGGAGTATACCAGAGCAGATCGGGAGCAGCATTACCGACAACAGACGCCAAGATTTGGGGGGTGTTGATCGCCCTGCCCGATATACAACGATTCTACTTGAATGGTGGGATGAGTTTGATTGAACCGATCGACTAAGGTCTGAAGGACATCCCGATTGGGTGGTGGATTGACCCCATGCCACAGGGTCAGGTGGGTAACCCCGTCGGATGGTGCAATGGCAGGTTGACAGCCTGTTAAGCAAAGAAGAGTGACACTGTGAGTGGGCTGCTCTTGAACACTCGCTAATTCTTGGTGTAACTGACTAACGTGTTGCTGATAGTGCGCGATCTCCTGTTGCATCACCAGCAGTTGTCGCGCTTGTCGTTCCACTACCTGTAAGACTTGCTCAGGTTGCTCGCTCAGCCAGCCTCGCACCAACTCGACTACCCGCCCAATAGCCCGCTCTCTCGTCTTTGAGAGCAAGCTATTGCTGGGCGATGTCGGATCTTCTAGCGGTAGCATCACAACCTGAAATCAGTCGGTATCTCTAGCTTAGTTACCCCTGATTTCCGTGGGGGGGGATGATTCCCGTACACTCACGCTAATCACATACGCAATTCTTAATTGCATTCGGTTTGATAATTGTCCTGATCTAAATTGCAAACACCTTGAGTTTGGCGTTTCAGCAATCCGATACTCAATGGGGATGCCTATCAGCTCTCAGGATGCCCCAATCGCACTCACACGTCGCCTATTTTTTTTAGTGATAAAATCTGGAGCAATCTTCAACACTATTGACCTTAGCTCCCATGAGTCAGTGAACTTAAAGTTACAGCCATGTTCGCCCAGTCGATCCCAATTTGGGAGTGATATGGCTTGAAAGGCGATTCATATAAAACGATCTATTTTGGCAGATGGAACCAAAGCTTTTATCTACCAAAACTAGCAAAGCCCATCACAGAGATTTTATTTTATTTCTATCTAGGCGATTTTAGAGGTTGTGAAGGATAATAGGGCAAACTTGGAATCTTTGCCCCCTAGAATGCTTTGTCCTTCGCCATGGAACCTGTTATAGAAGTTTTTTTCTCGTACTCTCACCGGGATGAGAAATTGCGCGATAAGCTGGCGCTGCATTTGTCGATGTTGCAACGGCAAGGCATCATCAAATCCTGGCACGATCGCAAAATTAGTGCTGGATCAGAATGGGCAAAGGCGATCGACGATCGGCTCAATTCCGCCCAAATTATTTTACTGTTGATCAGCGATCACTTTCTGGCATCCGACTACTGCTACGACATTGAGATGCAACGGGCGATCGCCCGTCATGATGCAGGTGAGGCGTTGGTTATCCCGATTATTTTGAAGCCGGTGGATTGGAGTGGTGCGCCGTTTGGTAAGCTCCAGGCGTTTCCCAAGGATGCCAAGCCTGTGACCAAGTGGACAAATCGCGATGATGCATTTCTCAACATTGCTCAGGGGATTCGGCAAGCGGCAGAGGAGATGTCAGCCCAATTGCAGGAAAAACAGCAACCGGCTGAAAACACGGTTGAACCAGACGAGTTGCCACAACCTGAGACAACGGAGCTATCAGAGACTCGCATCGCCGTTGATCCTCAGTCGTTGGAAAACCCGGAGGGGTCGGTTAGTTTAGAGTCACCGTTGTATATCGAGCGCCCACCGATTGAGTCTAATTGCTATCAAGAAATTGTCAAATCCTGTGCTTTGATTCGAGTCAAGGGTCCCCGACAGATGGGCAAGACCTCGCTGATTTGGCGGATTTTAGATCATGCCAGCCAGCAAGGACATCGTACGGTTTATCTTAACTTTCAGGCGATTGATGACGAGTTTTTGAGCAGTACCGATCGGTTTTTGCAATGGTTTTGTGCTAGTGTCACCAATGAGCTGAATCTAGAGGATCGTCTGGGTGAGTTTTGGAAAGGAGTACTGGGCAGCAAAAACAAGTGTGGCAATTATTTTCAGCGCTATTTGCTGACAACGCTTGAACAACCATTGACGCTGGCACTGGATGAAGTGGATCAAGCTTTTCATCACCATGATGTAGCACAGGACTTTTTTGGCTTGTTGCGGGCTTGGCATGAGAAAAGTAAAAATGATGCGGTTTGGCAAAAGCTACGGTTGGTAATTGCCCATTCTAGAGAAGTGTATATTCCGCTGAACGTCAACCATTCGCCGTTTAATGTGGGGTTGCCGATCGATTTACCAGAGCTGACGTTGGTGCAGGTGACAGAGTTGGTGCATCGTCATCAAGGGTTGAATTGGTCGGGTGTAGACATTACCCAGTTGATGCAGATGGTGTCAGGGCATCCCTATCTGGTACGCAAAGCGTTGTATGAAATTGCCCGAGGGACATTGACGCTGGAGCGATTTTTGCAGATGGCTCCAACCGAGGCGGGGCTGTATGGTGATCATCTACGGCGACATCTAGAAAATTTGCAACAAGACCCTCAGCTAACGGCTGCCATGCTTCAGGTAATCCAGGCGGAGGGTGCGGTGCGATTGGATTCGACGCTGGCATTTAAGCTCTATAGTATGGGGTTGGTAAAGCTACAAGATAATGATGTCAAGGTGTTGTGTAACCTCTACCAGATTTATTTTGGCGATCGCCTTGCTCCTCCTGGATGAATGAGTCAGTGCTTGAGTATCGGAGCCAATGGATTGACCTGCCCAGACGAGGATTGTATGTTGACGCTCGAACGATTCCCTGCAAAACCTAAACATTGCTGTTCTGAGGTCAAAGATTGCACCTCTGATGTCAAATGTTGGGTTTCTGAAGTCAAACGTTGGGTTTCTGAAGTCAAAGATTACGCCTCTGAAGTCAAAGATTGCACTTCTGATGTCAAACGTGGGGCTTCTGAAGTTGAAGTTCGATCCCCCCTAGCCCCCCTTAAAAAGGGGGGAACTGGCGGTTTGGAAGTCCCCCTTATGAAGGGGGATTTAGGGGGATCTGCATCGACTACCCCCACCCGCAGTGATGTTGCCTCCGGGGGATTGGAGCCATGAGCTACGACTATCGGGTGGGGGGCAGTTTACCAATTGAGACGCTGTCGTATGCGGTACGACAAGCAGATGATGAGTTGTATGCAGGGCTAACGGCAGGGGAGTTTTGCTATGTGCTGAACTCGCGGCAGATGGGTAAGTCGAGTCTGCGAGTGCGGACGATGCGGCGATTGCAGCAGGATGGGATTGCCTGTGCGGATATCGACATTACGGCGATCGGGGCAGCGGATACGACCCCAGAGCAATGGTATGCCGGAATGATTGACACCCTCTGCGACAAGTTGGGGTTGTATGATCGCAACTTTGACCTGAATGATTGGTGGGAACAGCAAGGGCTACTGTCTCCGGTGCAGCGCTTTAGCAAGTTTTTGGGAGAGGTCTTACTGAAAACGATCGCCCAACCGATGATTATCTTTGTCGATGAGATCGATAGTGTGGCATCGTTGCCCTTTAGCCAGGATGACTTTTTTGCCGCGATCCGCGATTGCTATAACCGTCGCGCCGACCAGCCCGACTATCGTCGCCTGAGCTTTGCGCTGTTGGGGGTGGCAACCCCATCGGACTTGATCCAAGATCCCCGTCGAACACCGTTTAATATTGGTCGGGCGATCGAACTCAGTGGGTTTCGATTAGCCGAGGCAGAACCACTCACCCAAGGACTCTTGCCCAAGACTGCCCAGCCCCAAGCTGTCTTACAAGCGGTGCTGGAATGGACGGGCGGACAACCTTTTTTGACCCAAAAGGTGTGCCGCTTGATTCAACAAGCAGAGGGCGAGATTCCAGTAGGGGAGGAAACGGCATGGGTGGCAGCATTGGTGCAGGCAAAGGTGATCGACCATTGGGAAACCCAGGACGACCCAGAGCATTTGCGAACCATTCGCGATCGCCTGCTCAACAGCAGCAAACACCGCACCGGGCAACTTCTGGGATTGTATCAGCAGATTTTGCAACAGAATGGGATCGAGGCAAACAACAGTCCAGAACAGATGGAACTGAGGCTGACCGGGCTTGTAGTCAAGCGAGACAGCCAGTTGCAGGTCTATAACCCGATCTATCGAGCCGTGTTTAGTTTGACCTGGCTGGAGGCTGCCCTGGCAGACTTACGCCCCTATGCCGAACCGTTGATAATATGGCAACGCTCTAACTACACCGACGAATCACGCTTGCTGCAAGGCGCAACATGCAAGAGGCAAAAGCCTGGGCAAGAGGCAAAAGCCTGGGAGACGCCGATTATCGCTTTTTGCGCGCCAGTGAAGCCCTGGATCGGCGGATGGTAGAAACGGCACTGGAGGCAGAACGACAAGTCAACCACCTGCTGACCGAAGCCAACGAGGCGGCGCAAGCCACCCTAAGAAAAGCTCGCAAGAGAGCCACATTGGTTAGTAGCAACGAAGGGGTTTAGGGCTGTTATCAATCAGAATGATGGTCGCAACTTTTTTGAAACTTGGGTACGTCTAATTCTTCCAAGTGCTTCCAGCAAACGGTGCAGGCAGGTAGGTTGTGTTCGATAGCAAAGGGTTCATGGACTGTGTCTAGCCACTGCAAGAAAATTTGAAAATTTTGAGCAATCTGAGCCGGGTTATTTGCCACTGTTCCCAATTGAAAGTGTGCTGATGGGTTTTCGACGGCAAAGGGACAGGCATGAAATTTTCCTTCGGTGGTTAAAACTGGGTAGCAGTGGGGGCACTGGCTATTGACCTGGGGCCGGGTTTCTTCGCCGGTAAATGGATCGATGCCGCGCCCAGAATCCACAATATCCGGATGTCCGATGGCGATCGCCCTTGGATGGTCTTGTTCATATTGCTGCAACAGTTTCAGCGATTTTTGTGGCATTTGCGGTGCGCCATCGCCCGTCGTGATGGAATAGTTTAATGATGCGGTGGTTTGCTGTAGCGGATCGGACGCCATTATTTGCAGCAATCGGTCGGCTTGAATGCCATTGGAATAAATGACGATCGCACCTCGGAAGTCATGCTCACGCAAATAGGCGATCGCCCACATGACATTTTCATGATTCAGCGTCGGTTCTCCGCCATAGAACTTGATGGTTCCTCGCTCATCCATTAACACGGTGGTTAAGATGGCATCCAAATGAGCGGCTGTGTAGTCATGAAACGCCCCTTGGGGACTGCCAAATACGGTGCAAAAGGAACAGTCACGGTTACATTGATTGCCGGGGTAAAGGTGTAGCTCCAGCAAGCGATCGGTTTCGACGACACCTTTGGGACGAGAGGGACGTTCTTGAAAAACCATATTTCAGGAGTAATGGGTAATGGGTAGGGAATAAAAACACGATTCCATTGCGGAGCGATAAGGGGTAGAGACGCGATGAATCGCGTCTCGAAAGGATGGGGTATGAAAGAAAGACTTGGAAAGTCAAGTAAAGCGGTGAAAATATGATTCATTGCATCTTCATCCATTAGGATCGTGGATTAAATCAGATCGACTATTGAATCGTTTGTACGGGCGAATGGCCGTTCGCCCCTGCAACAAATCATCAACCTTATTTAATTCTCACGCCTCAGATTGCAATTTGTTTTTCCCATTCTTGCTCCAGCCGAGTAGTATATTGGGCGTTGACCACCGGAACGGTGTTTTGGGTCAATTCTTTTAAGGGAATGCCATACTGCGTTTCTACTTCAGAAAACTGTTGTTGTAGCTCTGGAGAAAGTTTCTGGACATCAAGCAGCGGTGGATCGCCCCAAACATCGGGCTTGAATTTCTCAAGTTGACCTTCAGGGCTGGAAAGAATATTTGCCAACACCATTGCCCCGGCGGGGTTGCTGGCATTGATGGGGATAGCGGTGAAAGACGGGTCATTCAACGATGCTCCCGGAATGGTGAAGGCTTGAGTTGTTTTTGGGAATCGCTCTGTGGCTAATCCTTCGGCAATTTGGCTAACAAAAGCAGGCATCATCCAAATTTCACCATTGGCAAACAGTTCAGCCAAGCGGGTTTGGGTCGGTGGATAGGTCTTGCCCTGACGCCACAAATAGGGTTCCAGTTCCTTTAAGTACTCAAAGGCTTTCGGCGAATGTTGCGTCCACAGGTCTTCTTTGAAGTCTGCGCCGATGTACTGTTCCACGCCACCCGTTGTTGCATACAGCGTCGTCAACAAAAAGCGACTGCCGTCAAACGCAGGCGGTGCAACATAGGCAAACCGTCCAGGGTTAGCTTTTGCCCATGCCAATAGGTCTGCATACGTGGTGGGTTGTTGGCTGACACGGGCAGTATCCATTGCCATGACGTAGTAGCTGCCGGTGTAGGGCGATTCATAGCCATCAATCGGCAACCCAAAATCAGCCAGCACGGCTGGATTATTCAGGTCATAAAACTCCAGGCTGGGTAGCTTGTCGGTAAAGGGACCCAACAGTAAATTTCCTTGCTTCATGGTGCGAAAGTTTTCGCCATTAATCCAGATCAAATCAATGCTGCCACCCTTGGTTTGTCCGGCTTGAACTTCGCCTAAAACCTTGTTGACTGCTTCAACAGTGTCATTGAGCGGCACGCGATTGAGGGTGATGTCATAGGTTTGCTTGAGGCGATCGCCCACCCAACCATCAGCAAACTTGTTGATGTTATCGCTACCACCCCACATTGCCCAGTTGACCGTCGTGCCTTTGCTAGCTGACAAAACATCATCCCAGGTCGCCGTTTTGGGATCGAATGCCGCTGTTTCAGATGTGCCAGGTGACGTCCGCGAACAATTGCTGACGAGCGTGGTCAGACAGGCTCCGGCAGACAGAATCAAGAACCGGCGACGAGGAAATTGGATAGAAAAATTAGGAGTCATGGTAGATAGAGGTTAGGGTTAGGGATTACGGGTTGAGTTTGAGGGGTATAGGGATGCAATTTATCGTGCATCTACCGGGGAAATAGCTAACAGCTAACAGCTAACAGCTAATAGCTAATGTCCGGGTCGAGTTGGGAAAACACCAGAGCGCACTCGGTGGCAGGTATGCCCAGACAGATTGACCGATAGAAAAGTCTTGGGTGGGAGGTAACCAGGCGTGCAGAGACAAGCCGCATTCCGTGGCTAAGGTCAGTCGGCGTTGAGTGCCGGTAAAGCGGTTGCTACAGATGGTCGCCGGAATGACGTTTACCCAGGGGGTTGATTCGGTCAAGACTTGAATGTGTTCGGGGCGAATGGTGACTTGCACGGAACCTTGATGAAACTGTTCACTGGTCAAGCTCAAGCCAGAGGCTAGTTTGAGTTGCTGGTGATGGGCGTGGGCAGCAAAGAAGTTGATGCCACCAAAAAAGCGAGCAGTAGCTTCATCACAGGGGTGTTGGTATAGCTGTTCAGGAGAATCCACCTGGCGTAATCGTCCATCAAACATTAGCGCAATACGTTTTGACATCACAACGGCTTCTGCCTGGTCGTGGGTCACGATCATTAATGTCACACCTGTATGGGCTTGCAAGGTTAAGATTAACTCTTGCATTTCTTCTCTAAGATTGGCATCCAGTGCAGATAACGGTTCGTCTAATAAAAGTAATTTGGGCTGAATTACTAACGCTCTGGCTAATGCAACTCGTTGCGCCTGTCCGCCTGACAATTCAGACGGCTTACGATGCGCAAAATCATGGAGCTGAACCTGGTTCAACATGGCGATCGCTTTTTCATCTCGCACGGCACGATTAACGCCACGCATTTTTAAGCCAAACGCAACGTTTTCGCCCACCGTTAGATGGGGAAAAAGCAAGCCTTTTTGTAAGACTAAGGCAATATCTCGTTTTTCTGGTGGCACTCGATGTAGCGATCGCCCTTGCAGGTCAATGCTCCCTCGATCAGGGCGCAACACTCCAGCAATTAACTGTAGCGTGGTGGATTTACCACATCCTGATGGACCCAACAACGAGACAATTTCGCCAGCTTCAACTTGAAGCCATAGATCGTTAACTGCTGGCACTCTCCCAAACGTTTTTGTTAAATTTTGCAATACCAGTTGACTCATTCGCCGATTAGACTCTCCTCTTCACACCTTTCCCAACCCTCCCAATGTCGCATCATGTTGTAAGGCTTGACTTGCCAACAGCAAGAAGATGAATGCTGGAAAAACAGAGGCGATCGCCACTGCTGCCGTCAAGCCGTTGTTGCCGCCCTGGAGTAAGGTAAACAATACCATTGGTAGGGTAAAGACGCGACCCGAACCGACAAAAAACGTTAATAAAAACTCATTCCAGGAGATTAAGAAAGCAAACAATGCACCGACGACGACGCCTGGAAAGATGAGAGGTAACGTGACCTGGTGTAGAACTTGTAACGGTGAAGCCCCGAGCGATCGCGCTTGCGTTTCGTAGTTCACATCAAAATTCGCAAAGACGCTACTGAGAACCAGGGTCATGTAGGGAATCGTGGGCATGAGATGGACTAAAATCACTCCCGCCAGCGTACCATTCAACCCCAGCCGAATCAAAAGAAACTGGATGCCCATCAACGTTGCTAACGGCGAGACAATAATGGGCATTAAAATCAGCATCTTCAGACAACTTTTGCCAGGAAACTCCATCAACCCCATCGCTCGTCCCGCCGGCAATCCGACCAACAAGGCTAACCCGGTTGTCGTTAGAGCGATCGCCAAACTCTGCGTAAATCCTTCCCCAACTCTTGACGTGGTCGAAAACACTGCCGCCCAGTTTTCGAGCGTCCACTGGTGCGGTAGCAACTGAGGAAAATACCAACCCGTCGCCACCGACCAAATCAATAAGGGAAGAAAAGGTAAAAATAAGACCACCCCGATCAAAATCAGCAAGGCATGACGCATCACGGTGGGTCTCCTGCTGTTGCTGCCAGTTTTGCCGCAGCCGTAGGATGCTGACGAGTTCCCGTGCCCAACCAGAGATAGGCGGCAATTAATAGGGTTGAGATCAACGATAAAAGTAAGCCCAGTGCGATCGCCTCCGTGCGTTGATTCAAATCGACATCAGTAAAGGCACGATAGACCAATACGGGCAGGGTGCGGGGGTAGGTTGACCCCAGGAGAAACGGTACTTCAAATGACCCAAAAATAAACCCAAAAACAATCAAGCTAGCGGATAAAATACCGGGTTTTAACAGTGGCAATGTCACATGGTAAAAACATTGCCAGGGATTTGCCCCCAGCACCCGCGCTTGAGTTTCATAGTCTTGTCCAATTCCCCGCAAAACCGCCAGCAAAATCAGGGTGATAAATGGAATTTCCTTCCATAAAAAATGAATCAGTACTCCCACATTCGCAGCATCATTAACCAATAGTGGAAACCCTTGATCGGACTGAATCCAGCCCAAATTAAATAGCACTCTAGAAATTAGACCACTGGGCGACATCAATGCCAAAATGCCGACAACTCCGACCAAGTGGGGAATGGGTAAGGTAATCTGACAGGCAAAACTTGCCCACCGGCTCACCGATCGCAGCAGCACCGCTAACCCGACGCTGGCAATAGTTGAAACAGCCGTAGCAGCGATCGCAATATAGAGGCTTAAGCCCAATGACTGCCAAAATTCTGGATCACTCAATGCCCGTTGATACGCGACCCAGGTCAGGTCTCCAGATCCTGTTAAGGTCAGCACCCCTAGACTTTGCAACACTGCCAGAGCCAACCCACCCCCAAACAAAATTCCAACAACGCTCAGGGCAGGTAATAGCAGTAAATACGCCTGCCATTGACTTAATGCAGCGTCAAGGGGAAAGCGAATCTGGATAGGTTGGGGAGCTTTGCGGACTGGCTGAATCATGCGTTCAAGTTAATGGGTTTAGCCGTGTATCAGATGAGTTTTTGCTGAGAACCCATTGAATTCTACCTAAGATTCTTGGGTTTAAGCGAGGAGATGAAGGGGGTATTGCCCACTTCGCGGGGGTTCACCCCCACCTATAACAGCCACAGGGCTGGCTAGGACAGGGGCGCGGGGGCTGCGCCCCCGGACAGGGGTTCCACCCCTGCACCCCATCCTGATGAATCCCTCGACGGCTATAGCAGTGTGCAAGTTCGTTAAGTACAGAAACGGTGTTGTGGGGCGCGGAGCGCCCCACAACACCGTACTGAATTAACCTGCACAGCGCTATATACCAATTTTTGATGAAGACGTGCCAAATCTATGATCCCCCATAGTCCCCCTCGGTCAGAGGACGGCGATCGGCGGGGGTTGAATCAGACGCCGCGTCACATTCAATCGGCATCAATCAAAAACCCTACGTCACCCAATGTCCGGGCAGCGTAGGGTTTGAAGGTGGGATTGCGATCGCGCTAAGCGCGGCTACTGAATTTAGAACCCCTGGGTAGAATCTAACCAGACGGCACAGCCATCAGGGTGAGAACAGTTGGGCATTGTCACTTGCAGATAAAAGGTACCTTCATAGGGTGCATAGATGTGAGGATTGGCGTCGAGTTCAACGTCTTGTACCACAACTTGACCATTGACATCGTAGAGGATCAGGTCAAGGTCGTAGCAATCTTCATCACACCAGCCATAAATCTCTTCCCCGGCAAAGAAATAACCTTCGACCGTTTCATCACCTCCGTTGCCGAGCCACAAGTTACGACTTTGGGCATTGGCGATCGATGCGGTTCCAATGAGGGTCGTAGATGCAACACTGGCGATTAACACTACAGACTGAAGCGCTTGACGAATATTCATACGGAACTCCTAATGGATCAGGGAAATCATGCTATTACTTAGAGTTCCCTCCGTAACCGTTTAAGACTCAGAGGTAACAATATTTACAGATTCAGCAGGATTTCTATCCTTTCCGCACGACGATAGCGCTCTGTATGCAGAACTTAAACTAATGGGATGCAAAGCGGCGCGTCGCGCCGTTTTGCATCCCCTGATTCACTGTGCGGGTTGACGGCGAAATGGCTAAAAGCGGCGTCGCTGAATAGACGTATAAATTTGCCTCCCCAACCCCCAATTTTGGAGGAGCCGGATTGCTCAACGTCCTCCAGAATTGTGAGATTTAGAGGGGCTACTCACGTTGCCATTGCTCACCGTTCGTCTCTGTATTCAGCAACGCCCTAAAAGCTGTTGGATCACGTTTGCCAGGTGTTTGAGCTTAAACGGTTTGGTGAAATAGTGACTGGCTCCTGCGGCTAAGTATTTTTCGCGATCGCCTTCTATCACCACTTCCGTGAGCGCAATGATGGGGATAGGGGGCAGTGTGGGAAACCCTTCGCCATCTAGGTTGGGGAGATGACGGATTTGCCGAATTGCCTCCAGTCCATCCATATCGCTGAGTTGAATCGCCATCAAGATTACGTCTGGATGGTGAGTGCGAGTGAACGCGATCGCCTCTTCTCCATTCGCTGCTACCACGATGCGATAGCTCTTTGCCTTCAGGTAATTGGTCAGAGTAAAAATATGGGCTGGATTAGCGTCTACTAACAAAATCAGCGGGTTCGATACGGCGTCGCGGCGGGAAACGGGTGTGGATAGAGAGGAGAGTGGGGAGCGGATGGCTGCCTCGGTTGCAGGGGCTGGGCTGATTGATTCGGGAGATGGCGCGGTAGTGCCCACGGGTAAATCTACCGTAAAGCGACTGCCCACTCCGACAATGCTGCTAACCCCAACCTTACCGCCGTGCAGTTCGACAATTTGTTTAACGATCGCCAGCCCCAACCCAGTGCCTTCATATTGGCGGTTTAAGCCGCTATCGATTTGAACGAATGGCTGAAACAACTGGGTCAGATGTTCTGGGGCAATGCCGATGCCCGTATCGCTGACCGAAATGCGAACCCAACGTCCTGGCTGGAGTTGTTCTGGCTGCGCCTGAGACTTGCCGGATGTCGGTTGAATTAGTTTAACGTCGAGGGTAATCTGTCCCTCATTGGGCGTAAATTTGATGGCATTGTTGAGCAGATTGATCAACACCTGTTGGATGCGCCGTTCATCCAGCCATACCCTGGGAAGATCGGGTGAAATTTTGCTATCCAGCTGAATTTGTTTTTGCAAGACTTGCGGCTGGAATAAGGCAACACAAGGTTGACACAGGGAGTTGATATCCGTCGGAGTGCGGTTGAGGGTCAACTGTCCGGCAGCAATGCTACTCAAATCAAGGATGTCGTTGATCAGATTGAGTAGATGAGTGCTTCTCTGCTGGATGATGTGTAATGCATCTTGTTGTTGCTCGTTAATCGCGCCAAACACTTCATCCTGTAAGCCTTCTGTCATGCCTAAGATGGCGTTGAGCGGGGTGCGCAGTTCGTGGCTCATGGTAGCAACAAACTCATCTTTCAGCCGATTGGCACGCGCCAGTTCCAGGTTAGACCGGGCGAGCTGGGTGTTACTGGCTTGCAGCTTTGCTTCGGCTTGCTTGCGTTCGGCTTCAAACCGTGCCCGTTCACTAATATCCTGTACGATCATTAATACTTCATCGGAGTTAATGGCAATGATACGAATTTCTTCATCCACCGTCTGATTGTGTTTGACCAGTTGATGTTCGTAAACTTGCAATTCGCCCGTTGAGAGGGCTTGTTCAATTACGTTTAATTGCCGGTGCAATAAATCGGGTGGCAGGATTTCTGAGAGATGCTGCTCGATCGGGATAAACCGTTCTGTTTGCAAAGAGGGTGGAATGTATTCGATGCAGGTGCCATCGCGTTTGACTCGCAGAAGTAAGTCGGGAATGGCTTCGATAATGGCGCGATTATGGGCTTCACTGGCTTGTAAAGCCGCTGTACGTTCTTCGACCTTGGCTTCTAACGCTTGATTTAATTCGGCTAGGGCAAATTCGGCTCGCTTGCGATCGCTAATATTTTGCGACTGCGCTATTAAATAAAGGGGTTGCTGCTGATCATCTCGAACCAGGGCAACCGTCAGATCCACCCAGATGAGATCGCCATTTTTGTGCCAATAGCGCTTTTCGATATTGAATGAGTGAATCTCGCCCTGTAATAGTTTTTGGGTGAGATCCAAATCTTCCGGTAGATCGTCGGTATAGGTAATGTCGTGAAACGTCAGAGACAACAACTCAGGAACAGAGTAGCCCAGAATTTGACAGAAGGCAGGGTTGACTTCTAAAAAATGTCCGTCGGGCGATGTGATCGATATCCCAGTGGCAGCGGTTTCAAAGGCAGTTCTAAAGAGAACTTCAGCCGTAGCTAATTCGCGGGTTCGTTGGTCTACCCGCCGTTCCAGAGACGCGTTGAGCGATTGCAGTGTTTGGTAAAGTTCGGCTTGTTCATGTTGCGATCGCCGGAGCGTGTCATTTAATTCAACGAACCGGAGCGCCCCAGTGACACAGCACCGCAGCGAAAAGGCAGTGATATCACGCTTTACCAGATAGTCGATTGCGCCCAGTTTCATCGCCTGTACAGCAACCCGTTCGTCGCCCTGCCCAGTTAATACAATAGCGGGTTGCTTCGCGTCTGTGCCATCTTGCCCCATGGCTGCCAGGAGTTCCAGGCCCTCCCCATCGGGCAGCAGGTAGTCGATCAACACGATATCCGGCTGCTGCGATCGCCATAGGTCTAACCCTTGCTCCAGCGTTTCTGCTTCGAGAATGTGATAGGGAGTGTCTTCGTCTGATTGCAGATAGCGAATATAGGTCGTGCGATCGCTCTCCGAATCATCCACAATCAACACACAGGGAGCAGATTCAAACGGCTGAGGCAGATTAGAGCTAAAAGCTGAATTTGTCATGAATGGGTAAAACGTTCACATGAAACCAGTATTGAAATAGTGTCTGTAACGTTTCTTGCATTGCCTTAACCCCCATAGGCTTGAGCAGATAACTATTTGCACCATAGTGATAACAAGTTTCAATATCGCGGGGGCTATTGGAGGTCGTGAGTACAATAATAGGCAAAATCTCAAGTCCGGGATTATGCTTTATTTGATAAATAATGTCGCGCCCATCGGTGCCAGGAAGATTGAGGTCAAGCAACAGAACTCGGGGTAAAGGGGCTTGCAGGTCTTCATATTCCCCCTGTCGCAGCAAATAATCTAGGGCTTCATCACCATCTTGAAAGCGTAAGAAGGGATAGGGAATTTGTGTGAGATCTTCAAGATTGCGAGAGGCACGTAAAAAGGTATAAAAATCTTCATCACTATCTTCCACGATCAAAATAACGGGATGGGTCAAATCATCCCAGGGCGATTCCAGAAGGGTATGCATACGAGGTTGCTAAAAACTAAGCAGTAGATCAACAGGGACGAGGGTGCCTCAGCTTGCCTTAAAACCTAGTGCCAGCAGAGGAAATACTAAATTTTGTAACGTGGGGGTTAGAGGCTGCGCTCCCAAGAATGGGTTTTACCTCCTCTACCCCATTCAAAACTTTTAGCTTGGTGTATTGGTGCGCCAGTCTGATAAAAAGTCTCGCTCCCAATCAAAAGGACTATGGGTGAATGTCACTGAAATAAGCAAAACTAGCCCCCTAAATCCCCCAAATCTGGGAGACTTCCGATCCGGCTCCCCCAGATTTGGGGGTTGGGGGGCAGTTCGGATAGTTAAGTCAGTGCCATTTGACTATGGGTGAAGACACTCCGCAAAGCATTTCATAAGTCACCTGTCCTAAGGATCACAAATTAATTAAAACCCGGACGTTTATTTTTGGAAGCGCGGCTCCGCCGCGCTTCCAAAAATAAATCTTCGGTTTTATTAAATCCACGATCCTAACTCAATGACATAAAGCTATGGAATGATATTTTTTGCAGAGGCGAAGCCTCTGCAAAAAATATTCTGGGGTTAAGGGCTTGTTGATCAGGAGGGATTGACAGCAGTTTCTGATGAACTACCAGGTAACGTCAAGAGAAATGTAGATCCTTGTCCGTAAACTGACTCAACTTTGATCGTACCGCCATGGCGCTCGATGATCTTTTTCGTGATTGTTAAGCCTGCTCCGTTGCCACCCCCATACTTTCCGACGGCATGTAACCGTTTGAAAATACGGAAAATTGACTCTAGATGCTTTTCACGGATGCCGATGCCATTATCTTTAATGTAAATGGTTACTTTTTCATCTGTGCGATCGCTGGAATTGTAGCACCCGATCTCTACCCACTTTTCAGTGTGATCATTGTACTTAAAGGCATTGGAGATCAGGTTAATGAAAATTTCTTCGACCAAAACGCGATCGCCCAAAATTGTAGGCAACGGCTGGGGAATGCGGATCTCGCAGCCAACCCACTGAGGGTTGATACGAAATACTTCCGTGGCATCGTGTAATAGGGAATTAAGGTCGATCGGGCGCATTTGCAACTCCTGCCGACCTAACCGAGAAAACTTGAGCAACGACTCAATCAACGACTCCATACGTTGCGACAGTCGCACCAACGTATTTAACTTTTCGGCTCCGTCTTCCCGCAAAATCTCCCCATAATCTTCCAGTAAGAAAGTGGCGTAGTTGTGGATGCCGCGCAGGGGTTCTTTAAGATCGTGGGACGCAATATAAGCAAATGCATCGAGTTCACTATTACTGCGTTCTAGCTCCAGATTGATCGTAGCGAGTTCACTGGCTTGCCGCAGCACAATATCAATGATTGCCTGACGTAACTCGATCGCCCCTTCCGTTTCACAGGACAGCCAGGGAGCAGATTTAAACCGCACCAATTCTTGCCAAGCCTCAAACGACCGACGTGGAAAAATTGTCAGACTGCCGTCAGCTTCTACTCGTCTTGGTTTGACCGGGTTGCCTGCCCACGTCACGGTCTGCAAAAACTCAGGTCGAAACCAGAGAATATAGCGTTGGTTAATTTTAGAAATTGCCAGTGCCAACACGCCACTGGCGACCTCTTTGTAGGCATGGGCGGGTGGATAGCGCAGGGGGAGCGAATCGGTGACAAATAGATCTTGCTCAAATTGATTGGGCAACCATCCTATCAGGTTAAGAACATCCTCTTGACTCGGAGTTTCACCCATTAGCGTCAGGCGTCCGATCTTATCCTCTGTTAAAGAATCACCTTCATAGATGGCTACCCCGGTGGCACCTGTTAGTTCCATTAGCACCTCGGGCATGGCATTGAAGATGTCTAAGTAATGATTGGTCTTTGCCAGATGCTCGATCAGGTGCCCTTGAATCGATTTGAGATGCAGCTTGTAATCTAGATTTTCATTACCTTCTTTGGCGACGAGTTCGGTAGACATGAGTTGCCCCAAAAACTCGCAGATCGTGCGGATTTCATAGGGCACAAATTTGGGTGTGTTGTGATGGCACGCAATTAACCCCCATAGGTGTTGCTGTTGCATCAGCGAGACAGACATAGAGGCAGCTACCTCCATATTTTTCAGGTACTCGATGTGAATCGGAGACACACTGCGTAAGCCGCAATAGCTCATATCTAGAGGAGTATGATTGAATGCGCCGGTAGTAGTGCGGCAACGTGCGGATTCGGCAACACTGCCTGCTTCAGACTCGGCAACATCTGGGTCAGGGGGTGCAGACGGTGCTCCAGAATCCGACTCAAAGGGCGATTCAGCCGAGGATTCAATAGAGGATTCAGCCGAGGATTCAATAGGGGATTCAGTCAGGGATTCAATAGAGGATTCAGCCGAGGATCCGATAGGGGATTCAGCAGGTAATTCAGTCGGTAACTCAGTGGGCAATTCAGTGGGTAGGGGATGGCGAGTCAGTAAGCCCTGCGGTTGGTAATTGACGTCGGGAATCAGGCGTAGCCAGTTGAGACTGTAGAGATGCTTTGCTTGTTTAGGAATATCAGAATCAGGATAGTGCATTCCCAAAAACGTTTCGAGCTCGGGTTGCTTATCTTCGGCGATCACAGCACCGTTTCCCTGATCGTCAAATCGGTAGATCATGACCCGATCAAATCCGGTGATGCGTCGGATATCTTTGACGATCAGGTTACACAAGTCTGTCAGCGTTGTGGTCATCTGAATTTTGGTCAGCGTGCCTTTGATCTGGCGATAAAACTGGAAAAAGTCACTTTCGGCAGTCGGTTCCAACGGTTCTAGTTCCAGCACGATTTCGCCGCTGATCGCCCGGTGGACAATGCCATTAAACGACTGGGTAACACCCGTTTCTGTGGGGATGGAGAGGCGTAAAGGATTGACGTGTTCGAAAGAGCGATCGAGGCAGGCAATGATGGCGTCTAAACACGAGCGATCGCACAATTCTGTAAAGGGATAATTGAGTAAGTTTTCCGGAGTAATGCCCAAGATGTCGCTGGCATTTTCGCTCACCTGGGTAATGCAAAAATCCGGTTCCGACAGCACAAGTAATAACCCATGAGGCTGAATCGAACCAGGAATGTGGATGGGTTCGCGATCGCAATTGGTTAAATTGACGGGTTCAGCGAGATTATATGAATCCTCAATTGCCCACGTGGAAAGCTGACTCATGCGCTCGAATCCTTACTGTTGATAAAAGTCTGAATCATCTCTGTCAGATGCTTAAGTTTGACAGGTTTGCTGACATATTCGTTAGCCCCTGCTTTTAGACACTGTTCGTGATCACCTGCCATCGCTAATGCTGTCACGGCAATAATAGGAGTATTTAGAAATTGGCGATCGCGACGGATTTGTTCGATGGCTTCTATGCCATTTACTTTTGGCATTTGGATATCCATCAAAATTAAATCGGGATGATGGGTCTGCGTCAACTCAATTGCCTCTTGTCCATCTTTGGCGATCAAGATGCGATATCCTTTGGCCCTGAGATAGCTAGAGATAGTATTAATATTGGCTTCATTATCTTCGGCTAACAAAATCAAAGGTTGTTGGGCGATCGCGGTAGGCAGGGGCGTAGCTGTTTGAGGGAACGCCACGGTGGGATCAAACCTGGAAAAGAGTGTCGTTCTGTTTGGCATCAGCGGCGAGGTAGGTAACTGGGTCGATGGATCATAGGAATAAGGCAAACGCACCGTAAAACAACTGCCTCTATCCAATTCGCTCATCACACTCACAGAGCCACCATGCAACTCCACAATTTGCCTGACCAACATCAAGCCCAGTCCTGTACCTTCGTACTTGCGACTGAGACTACTATCGATTTGAACAAACGGTTGAAAGAGTTTACTTTGATCTGCTTCAGCAATGCCAATCCCTGTGTCTATCACAGAAAACAAAATCCAAGCATGAACGGGATGCGGCTCTAGTGGCTGACCTGCTGCCATTGCCGATCCCGATTGGTTCAAAGTTTCTTCAGAAACATGGCACTCATCTGACGCGGCATGTCCGAAGTCGGCGGCTTGGTCGTTGATCCCCGCTGCCTCATCCCCTCGATCCACGGTTCCGCTCTCGCTTCCCAGCACTTGACAACTAACGTTCAGCGTTACCTGCCCCCCCACGGGAGTAAATTTGACGGCATTACTCAACAAGTTAATCAAAACCTGCCGCATCCGGCGTTCATCTACACAGATCTCGCCCACATCCCCTTCCAGGTTGCTATAGAGTTGAATCTGTTTCTGGAACGCCTGCTGTTTGACCATTGCCAGACTGGAATTGCAGAGGTGGGAGATGGACACCGAACTAAGGGACAGTTCCAGTTTTCCGGCGGCTATTTTGGAGACTTCCAAAATGTCGTTGATCAGTTCTAGCAAGTGCCGACCGCTGCGTTCGATCGTCGCAATGGCTTGGATCTGTCGCTCATTGACTGCCCCAAATACCCTGTCTTGTAAGCCTTCTGCCATGCCTAAGATGGCGTTGAGGGGGGTGCGCAGTTCGTGACTCATGTTTGCCAAAAACTCATCTTTGAGGCGGGTGGCACGACTGAGTTCGGCGTTGGCGTAGGTAAGTTGCTGATGGCTTTCTTGCAATTGGGCATACAGTTCTGATTGTTGAATGGCGATCGCCAACTGGCTAGAGAGTTGTTGCAACAGTTCGATTTCCCAGGTTTGCCACTGGCGCGGCGCATCGCATTGATGGGCAACCAGCAACCCCCAAAGGTTGTTTTGTTCGATAATCGGCGCGACCAGCTTGGCTCTGACCTGAATATTTTTGAGAAAGTCAGCAAAGCAAAAGACCATCGACTCGGTTTCGCGATCGTTGAGGGCAACAATCCGCCCTTGCAAATAGCGCTGATGAACTTCAGGTGGAAAGATGTCTTTAGGAAACGCGCTATTGATAATGGCAGGGTAGTCATCGGCAACGGATTCAGCCGTCACCACCCCCGTCAAATCAGGAAAAAATCGATAGATTAAAACTCGATCGACCTGCAACACCTGCTGCACTTCCTCAACCGTGGTGTTGAGAATATCGTCTAGATTGAGCGATGCCCGAATGCGTTGGCTGATGGCACTGACCAGATGTTCGCGATCGGCTTGTTGTTGCAATTTCACTTCGGCTTGTTTGCGATCGCTAATATCGCGCACAAAAAAGACGGCTTCATCATGACCGCAGGGGGCAACCCGGACTTCTTCATAACGCAGCGTACCGTCGATCCAAACTTCCTGCTCATAACTTTGTACCGTTTGCGTGGCAAGGGCACGTTGTAGGGCACCATATTTGGTTTCTGCATGACTGATCCCCAGATCCGATGGCAGTGCTTCATAAATACTTTTGCCAATCACAAGCTGTGGATCGAAGAGATTTTGACCCTGAGGAGAAATCATAAAATCGACATAGTGACCGTTGCGATCGACACGAAATACCAGATCCGGCAATGCCAACAGAGTGGCACGGGCGCGTTCTTCGCTCAGTTGCAAAGCTTCTTGCATGGCTTTGCGATCGCTAATATCCATCGCAATACCAAATAGGCGGGTGACCTCTCCAAGCTCATTGCGACTGATTTCTGCTTTGGCAAAAATATAGCCCAAAGACCCATCGGCTCGAATAATCTGGAGGTCGGTGGTATAGGTTTCTCCATATTGAATTGCCCGATCGATCAACTGCTTAAAGCGCACCTGTTCAGATGGCGGAAAATAGTGCAGCAGTTGTTCGTAAGACGGTTCTGGGCTAGTGGGATCTAGACCAAAAATATTGAAGATTTCGGCAGACCAGGTGATGTCTCGGGTGAGAACATCCAGTTCCCAACTCCCCAGACGCGCCACCTGTTGCGCTTCACGCAAACGTGCTTCGCTGTGCTGCAAGGCAGCCGTTCGCTGCTGCACGCGATGTTCGAGCACATGATTGAGTTGTTGAAGGGTGGCTTCAAATTGTTTGCGATCGGTAATATCCAGATGGGTACCAATCATCCTCAAAGGGTTGCCTGCGTCATCCCACTCGACAACTTTGCCCCGTGCTAACACCCAAATCCAGGTTCCTAGCTTATGACGCATGCGCAATTCGCATTCATAAATCTGGGTTTCGTGGCGAAAATGTTGCTCTAACAGCAGGGTTGCTTTTTGTAAATCTTGCGGATGAGTATTGCTTCTCCAGGTTTCGACGGTAATTGGGGCAAGCTCTAGCAGGGTGTAGCCAATAATACTTGCCCAGCGTTCATTCAGCGTTAACGACCCCGACTCAATTGACCAGTCCCATAAGCCAATGCCCGATCCTTCGATGGCTAGTTGTAAGCGCTCTTTGATGCGATCGAGTTCTAAGGCGGCTTGTTTGTGCTCTGCTCGGAGTTTTGCATCCCGTACCTCTCGCCGTACGGCTTCTGGCAATCGCACCAGATTATCTTTCATCAAGTAATCATGGGCACCGGCTTTCATCATTTCAACGGCAGAGGTTTCACCAATAGTGCCTGAAACTACAATAAAAGGAAGGTCGGGCTGAAGTTGTTTGACAATCGCCAATGCCCCAGGGGCATCAAAACCCGGTAAGCGATAATCTGAAATGATCACGTCCCAGGTATAGTTCATCAGGGCTGCGTGAAGGGTTGCAGCTGTTTGTACCCGTTGCCAGGTCAGTTCAAAGCCATCGCGACGAAGTTCTCGCAAGATTAACTTGGCATCTTCCTCCAGGTCTTCAATCAGTAGGATATTGAGAGGTTCACGCATAGGTCATAGCATCTCTGGTAGAGACTCATTCACTATTATCCAATACAGCCCCAGTTGGCGGACGGCTTCGGAAAACTGATCAAAATCAACGGGTTTGCGGACATAGCTATTGGCACCCAGGCTATAACTTTCGACCATATCGCGTTCTTCACTAGACGATGTCAAGATAACAACGGGCAATAGTCGAGTGCGCTCGTTGGCTCGAATTCGTCGCAATACTTCTAACCCCTCGATTTTAGGTAACTTTAAGTCTAAAAGCACAACAGACGGTAACGGATTTAGATTGAATAATTTAGTTAACGCTTCCTCTCCATTGTGAGCAACTAAAATCTCATTGGCGATGTTGGCACGCCGTAACGCCCGAATAGTTAATTTTTCGTCATAGGGGTTATCTTCAACCAGGAAAATAATGCGGGAGGACGTCATAACGGATGCTCCAGGTCAGCAAGTCAGAGGGTCAAACTATGTTATTAGGATACGTGTGTTTCAATTCGTCGTTGGTTAAAAAAAGGGGAATTATTGCGGCTTAGTCCTCAGTCGTCTGAATTACAGTTCATTGTTGATAGGTTATTAATTTACTCAATCAAGCTGTATCGGGGAGGGTGAAATAGAAGGTGGCACCTTGCTCAACCATTCCTTCTGCCCATATGTGCCCACCGTGGCGATGAATCACCCGTTGAACGGTGGCTAAACCGATGCCGGTACCGGGAAATTCATCCGTATTATGCAATCGTTGAAACACACCAAATAGCATGGAGGCATACGCCATATCAAACCCTGCCCCGTCATCCCGAACAAAATAAGTTAATTGATTTTGCGCTTGAATCATGCCAAATTCTATCCGTGCGATAGGATGGTGGCTGGTAAATTTCCAGGCATTTTGCAGCAAGTTTTCTAGCGCAACTCGCATGAGATTAGCATCTGCTGCAATCATGGCAGTGGGGGCAATGATCAGGTCAACCTGCCGTTCCGGATTGGCAGTTTGCAGGTCTTTGCCAATCTGTTGCACCAACTCGCTGAGATTGACCGATCGATAATGCATTTCAGAACGCGATACGCGTGAAAGCCGTAACAAATCATCAATTAACATACCCATCCGCTGGACACCTGCCCGAATGCAGTTGAAGTAATCGGTTGCGTCTTCGTCAAATCGATCGCCGTAGTCTTCTATCAAAGCTTTGCTAAAGCCATCAATGGTGCGTAATGGCGATCGCAAATCATGGGAAACAGAGTAAGCAAACGCTTCTAGCTCACGGTTAGAAGCTTCGAGTTGGGCTGTAGTTTGCAGGAGTTTGAGTTCAGATTGTTTGCGCTCGGTGGTATCAAAGTTGATCCCGACCATGCGCTGAGGGTCACCCTGGGCATTGCGTTGCACCAGGGCATAGGCTTTGATGAAACGGATTGTGCCATCGGGATGCACGACGCGAAATTCGATATCATAGTCTTTTTTACCGCGCAGGGCTTGTTGAATCGCAGCTTCGGCACCGGGTCGATCATCCGGATGGAGGCTGTTTGCCCAGCCATCATAGACATTGGGAAAGTCATCGGGGGTGATGCCATAGAGTTCATACATGCGATCATCCCAGGTGAGGATATTTTGCTCGATGTCCCAATCCCAAATGGCGATCGCGGCAGATTTTACGGCTAGACCGAGGCGATCGGAGAGATTTTGTAATTGCTCTTCAGCTTGCTTGCGATCGGTAATATTAATATGGCAACCAATCATCCTCAACGGCTTGCCCGACGCATCCCAGTCAATCACTTTCCCGGAACAGATAATCCAAACGGTAGATCCGTCTTTGTGGTGATAGCGAACTTCGTTGCTAAAGGGGATCGCTCCGTGACTTTGGACATGGCGCTCGAAGGTCTCCATCACGCCGGGTAAATCGTCCGCAAAAATGATTTTTTGCCAGCTTTCGGGTGTGTTGGGCAATTCCTCATCGGTGTAGCCAAACATACGTTTGAAGCCAGGGCTGAGGTACTCCTGATTGGTTTGCAGATCCCAATCCCAATACCCTGCCAGGATAATGTCGAGAATATTTTCCAGAAGCGTCAGTTCTAATTGCAATTTTTCGGCTTGCAAGCGTTCGGCTTCAGCTTGTTTGCGATCGCTAATATCGGTATGGGTTCCCAGCATTCGCAGGGGTCGCCCCTGATCATCCCAACTGACGATTTTGCCGAGCGAGAGAATCCATTTCCAATCTCCTGCCTGGGTGCGTTGGCGAAACTCGACTTTATATTCGGGCAAGTGTCCGGTAATATAGTCTTGATAGGTGTTTGCCGTCAGTTGGCGATCGTCGGGATGTAATCGTTCCACCCACGTTAGATTCGTTTCTTTGAATGTGGTTGGATCGTAGCCCAACATCCGGGCATATTCAGAAGTAACGACGGCTTCTCCTGTTTGCAGATTCAGGTCATACAATCCCTGGCTGGCAGCTTCTAATGCCAGACGCAGGCGCTCTTCACTTTCCCGCAATGCCTCCTCCGCCTGTTGGCGCTCTTGCAATGCCGCTTGCTGTTTGCTGATATCGGTAATCGTGCCGACATACCCCATAATGTCGCCTGATATGCCTCGTTCTGCAACGGCTTGACCTAATACCCACGTTATTTTTCCGGCAGTATTTTGAAACCGATATTCTAAAGAAAACGGGCGATTGTCTCGAATAGAGGCATACCATTCAGTCGAAACGAGTTCGCGATCGTCCGGATGAATGCCATTGACCCAGCCAAAGCCTGCGGCTTCGGCAGCACTCAGTCCAGAAATTTGACACCAGCGATCGTTCACATAGATGCAATTGCCTTGCAAATCGGTTTGAAAAATCCCGACAGGAGCCAGTTCTGCCAGAGTGGCATACCGTTGTTCGCTATCCCGTAGGGTTGCTTCGATTCGCTGTCGTTTTGCCAGTTCTGCTTGAGATTGCTGATAAACGACCGATTGTTGGATGGCGATCGCAATCTGGGTTGCCAGTCGTTGTAACAGGATGATTTCTTCGGTGTGCCACTGCCGGGGAATCTGGCTTTCCGTGGCATTGATCACGCCCCACAGGGTTTCGTTTTGCAGGATGGGGACTAAAAGTTTTGACCGGATGTGTAACTGGTTGAGAAATTCGCGATGACAAGCGCTCATCTCGGTGGTGTAAATATCGGGCACCATACGAACATTGCCCTGGCGATAGAAATCTACATAATTCACAAAACACGGATCGTAAACCTGATGCCCGATTTGAAAATGACTGTCACCCATGCCTGATTGAGCCACAATGACAGCATTCCAATCGGGTTGAAACTGCCAGATGACAACCTGATCGCAATTAAATAGCGATCGCAATTCACGCACGGCTGTATCCAGAATTTCTGACAAATTTAAGGAAGAACGGATCTGAGATGCGATCGTGGCAATTAACTCTTCGCGTTCTATTTTGACCTGAAGGGCGGCTGTGCGCGCCTCTACTTGCCGTTCTAATTCGCTGGTGTAATGTTCTAGAATGCTAATTTTTTCGGCTTCTAATCGCGCCACCCTTTCTTCTAAAATTTTTGCCAGAGTATAGAGTTCCAGGGGATTAAGGGCTTGCAACAAGTTGCTTTGGGTAACAATGCCAACGAGGTGATTTTGGCTATCGGTCACGACCACCCGATGAATCGATCGCTGCTCGATCATCTGCTGCACCCGTATCAGTGAATCGTCGGGTCTGACCGAAAAAATGGGCGTACTCATGACCGACTGCACCTGAACTGTCTCTAAGTCCAGCCCCAATGCCTGAAATTGCACCACATCCCGTTCGGTAATAATGCCCAGTGGTATCCTCTGAGGAGTGTCTGATGGCAACTGCGATTCTTCCTGATCCCTGACTTGTGCGGTCTGATCCTGTGCTTCCACCATGATGACGGAACTAACCCCACGATCTGCCATGAGCTGGGCGATCGCCAACATGGACGTGTCAGGAGTCGCACACACGACATCGGTTGTCATCACTTCAGACACGAGCCGCAACCGCAATAAATTGGTCGGGCAGCTGAGTCGCATCAAGCTTTCGTGGGTGATGATGCCGACAATTTGATCGGCTTGATCGAGAATTGGGACATGGCGAATGTGGTGTTGCTGAAGCAGGTTGACCGCAAAGAACAGATCGGTCAGATCGGTTTCCTGCAAGGTGACTACCGGAGAAACCATCACCTCGCGGATGGCTAAGTGATCCAATTCGCGTTGTTGGGCACTGAGGCGGACAACATCTCGCTCCGTCATAATGCCGACGATTTGCGTCCCTTCAGCAACCAGTACACAACTCGATCGTGCTTCTAGATGTAAGTGCTCGATCGAATGATCGGTTGCCGATGCCGTCGAGCAAATGGTACGCATAATGCTCATTTGGGCGATCGCATCGATGACCGTTGTTTCAGGAGAAACGATCAGAGGATGGCGGACAATTGCTAATTTGATCTCAGTCTGTGTGGGGGCAATTGCAGGGTTTAGCATGGGCAAGACCAATCCTGCGATGACGTGACTACTCTTTAATAATGCCCTGATGCATTCAAACTAAATCGAAACCACAGAATGTTTGAAATTTTGTTCTGAAAAAAGATTTATGGCAATTCTTAATGCCGTGAAGTATGAGCTGTTGAGTGAGAGCCGCGCTCCGCGCGGCTCTCACTCAACATTTGGAATCTATCCAAGTGCGCAGCGCTATATAGCTGACTTATTTCCCCATAGGGGGTAGTGCCAGTTCGAGGCGATGTTGTGCTTGTTTAAGGGCAGCTTCAGGTGTCATTTTGCCCAACAATGTCGCTTCGATCGCGCGTCCTAAACTCTCGGATAGACGATTGTAGCCCGGTACAATCGGACGCGATCGCCCGTGTTGGGTTTGCTCTAAAAAAACGTTCAACACTGGGTTTTGTTGAACGTAGGTTTGATAGGCTTGACTTTGGCGCGATCGCACGTTAACGGGTAAGTATCCCGTACCGATCGCCCAGGTCGTTTGAAACTCTTCACTTAAGACATACTCTGCAAATATTAACGCTGCTTGCTCATGTTCTGATGTGGAACGAAAAACGAATAAGTTTTCACCGCCTGTACTCGTTGCCCACTGTTTATCTTTGGGAATAGGAATAACGCCATAGTCTACCCCGGTTCCATTCAGTTGGCGCAGTGTCCAGGGGCCTGTCAGTTGCATGGCGACGTTACCTGCAAGGAATTGATCCAACTCATAGCCGCGCTCTGGTTGCGATAATATAGCTGATCCGTCAACCACTAAATCTTGCCAAAATTTGAGAGCGGCGATCACTTCTGGACTGGTTAGATCAACGTTACCGATCACGTTGATCAGTTCACCTCCCGCACTCCACAAAAATGGTAGCCACATAAACACTGTCCACTCACCTTTGCCCAAGGGCAATAAAATGCCGTGTTGATCTTGGGTGTCGCTGTGAATCGTGAGAGTGTTTGCCAGCGATCGCAGTTCGTCCCATGTTTGCGGTAACGTTTGAATGCCCGCTTGTGCAAACAGACTGGGACGATAAAAAATCCCGACATTATTCGTGCCAAAGGGGACTGACCAGAGATGGTCTTCCCAGGTCATCGATAATAGTAACGCTGGATCAAGTTGGTCTTTGATTGGATTGCGATCGAACCAATCCTCTAGCGGACGAATCGCATCCAATTCCACCAATTGTCCGGTTAACGTAGGGGCATACCAGAGCAGATCGGGAGACGCATTGCCGACAACAGATGCCAAAATTTTGGGAGGTTGTTGATCGCCCTGCCCGATATACAACGGTTCCACTTGAATGGTGGGATGGGTTTGATTAAACCGATCCACTAAGGTCTGAAGGACATCCCGATTAGGTGGCGGATTGACCCCATGCCACAGAGTCAGATGGGTAACCCCGTCGGGTGGGTTAATGGCAGGTTGACAGCCTGTCAAGCAAAGGAGAGTGGCGATCGCCACAATCAGCCATTGAAGCATCGCGACAAAGCGATCGGTGCGTCGAAGCCAGTGATACGTCCCCATAAAGTCTGGTACAGCGGATTGACCGAAGCGAATTGAGTAAGATACAAGGATACCAGCGTATCCAAAGATACCCTTCTTTGTAAAACAGAGGCGAACGAACCCATGGTACAAACAGTTCTCTACAACGGCGCATTGGGTAATACTCCCGGTAGCCAAGGCTGGCTAGAATATGGCACAACGCCCTTTGACGTCGCCACCCAACTGGCTAACTCTGGTTTTACGACACTGAGTTCACCGACATCAGGCAAAGGAGGGTATAGCAACTACCGTCAAACACAGGCGACTCTGGTTAATTCAGCCTTTCCCGTACTTAACCGGACGAACGGTTATAGCCTGAGCGTTGAGGTTCGGATCAATAGTGAGAGTCACAGTAGCGATACGAATGGAGATGGTTTGATTGATCGAGCCGGGTTTTCTCTGATTGCCCTCAGCAGCGATCGCCAGGGCATTGAACTTGGTTTCTGGACAAACGAGATCTGGGCACAGCGGGGGGGTACGGGCAGCACATTATTTACCCACAGCCCCGCAGCCCGAGCGTTTTTCACGACTACTGCCCTGGCGAAATATGACCTACTCGTGTTGGGCAGCAATTACTATCTCTCTGCCAATAACACCGTTATTCTCCAGGGTGCTTTACAGAACTACACAGCGTTTAACAGTACCAGCGCCGGTTTGCCTTACAACCCCTATACCACTCCAAACTTCTTCTTTGTCGGAGATAACACCAGTAATGCAGCATCCAATAGCGATATCGCAAACTTAGTTGTTAATACAGCTAGCGTGGGTACTGCCAATGCCGACAGCTTGAATGGTACGTCAATCGATGATGTGCTCAATGGTCTTGCCGGAAACGATAGCCTCAACGACGGTCAGGGCAATGACACCCTCATAGGTGGCGATGGCAGCGATCGGCTGGCGGGAGGCAGTGGCAATGATCGTTTGATTGGAGGCAATAGCAATGATGCTTTTCTTTACAACACCAACGCAGCCTTTACAGCTTCAGCAATAGGAATAGACTCAATTCTAGACTTCACTTCTACCGATCAAATTATTCTAGACAAAACCACCTTTACAGCTCTTGCCAGTACCGCAGGCACAGGGTTTAATGTCACATCCGATTTTGCCACGGTCAGCACCACTACGGCAGTTGAAACTAGCACAGCCCGCATTGTTTATAACACCAGCACGGGTGGGTTGTTTTATAACCAAAACGGCAGTGCCACCGGATTAGGCACAGGGGCACAGTTTGCAGCACTGCTGAATGCGCCACTGATATCAGCGACAAACTTTATAGTGCAGCTTTAAGAAGATAGTAAAGCGCTACGCGCTTGAATAGGGTTAGATTTTGTGTTGTGTGCCGCGCTCCGCGCGGCACACAACACAAAAATCTGTGGCTTACCAAAGATTTGTTTTTGTCAGCGCGGCTCCGCCGCGCTGACAAAAATAAACATCCGGATTTTAATTGGGTCTACTAGTAATCTCTGGCGATCGCCTCTTCTCCATTTTCGTCGGGGTTGCCATTGACATTGCTGAGCTGCTGGCGCACATCGTCGATGGCGTCATTCAACTGGGCAATCTTATCTTCCAAGCCTCTACGGGCAACCTCAATGCTCTGATCGGTCGGTGCCTTCAGCGACTTTTTTTTGCCTTTTCGCTGTTTATTATCGAGCTTGGCAAACGGCTCATCGGCAGGCAACCCATCCTGATTGGTCAGGCGCGAAGCAATTACGGCTCCTAAAATTCCGCCGACAACCCCGCCGAGAAGTGCTCCAGTAAAAAAACCGCCAATAAAATTATCTTGCTGACTCATAGCTCACAACTAAGTCCCATACGTGCGATCGCCTGCATCTCCCAGACCGGGCACAATATAACCCCGCTCATTCAATCCTTCATCGATCGCTGCCGCATAAATATTTAACTCAGGGAAAGCGCCACTAAGTCGTTGTAGCGCTGGAGGAGCAGTGACGACTGAGATAATCCGAACTAAAGCTGGGTTAACGCCTCGCTGAGTAAGTTCGCCCATTACTGACATGATTGTACCGCCAGTTGCCAGCATCGGTTCACTAATCAACACCCGCGTCTCGGGCATAAACTGTTCGGGCAAACGATTGAGATAGCACGTAGCTTCCAGGGTTTCTTCATTGCGGACTAAGCCGATATGGTAAATCGATGCCAGGGGCAATAAGGCTTGTGCCCCTTCTAATAGCGACAGACCGGCTCGCAAAATCGGTACAACGGCAACCGGAATCTCAGGATTGATGAAGGTAGCAGGGCAGGGAGCCAGAGGCGTTTGAATTTGAGTCTCGGTTGTAGGCAACCAATCTCGAACGGCTTCATAGGTCAGCCAACGCCCCAACTCTGTCATGGCGCTGCGAAACAGCACGGATGGGGTTGATTCATCACGAGCAACCGCTAACCAATGCTTGATCAGAGGATGGGGAGGAACGTAGATACGTAACTGGGGAGCCATGGTTTAGAAGAGCTGGAAAATACTGGGGTTGATCTGAATTATCATACTCTGTTCCGGTTTTTCCCAGATAAACCGACCCCACGCAATCCGCAACAACGGTGTAGTCATGGCGATCGCACTCAAATGGGATAACTTACCTCTAATTTATTGACAGATATTCTCAACAAGCTTATATTGAATTCAGTGTTCTCCTCTCAAAGGATCGGCAGGTGGGGTTGGTCAGCAGATCGATCCCACTTTTTTTGTCTTTTGCACCTGGAGCATCCTTAGACAAGATGATTTACCAGGATTTCAGCCATCGGATCGGGGATTAAAATCACCGCTCGAATTCACGTTAAGGTAAAGTGACTAAGGATCGTAGATTGAAAAAACCATTCTGTTTGAGGGCGCGACGGTGAAGCCATAAAGGTTTAGATTTGTTTTGGGAAGCGCGGCGGAGCCGCGCTTCCCAAAATAAATCTTCGGTTTTTTAAATCCACGATCCTTATCTATAGCAATGGAAAAGTTCATTAGGACGGGGTGCAGGGGTGGAACTCCTGTCCAGAGGCACAGCTCCCGTGCCCCTGTCCTAACCAGCCCTTCGGCTGCTATATGATCTTAAAAGTCTTAAAAACCCCTTGTTATTCTTATACTTTCTGCCTCTATGTCATCTGCTTCCGACTTTTTAAGTGCGGCTTCCTCGTCTGGTGTCAGTTCAACGACTCAACCTGGGCAATCCCATACCGACGACGTTGCCGATCTGCCCGATCTCGATGTGATTGTGATTGGGTCTGGCATTGGCGGGTTGGTCACGGCGACTCAGCTAGCCGCTAAAGGGGCAAAAGTTTTAGTCCTGGAACGCTATTTAATTCCCGGTGGCAGTGCGGGATATTTTGAGCGAGAGGGCTATCGCTTTGATGTCGGGGCATCGATGATTTTTGGCTTTGGCAAGCAGGGAACAACGAATTTGTTAACACGGGCACTGGCAGCCGTCGATGTCAGCCTGGAAACGCTGCCCGATCCGGTACAAATTCACTATCATCTACCGGAGGGATTGGACTTAAAAGTTCATCGCCATTATGAGAATTTTTTGCAAGAACTGATCGCTCACTTTCCCCATGAACAGGCAGGCATCCGCAAATTCTATGATGAATGCTGGCAGGTGTTTAATTGCCTCAACGCCATGGATTTGCTGTCGTTGGAAGAACCTCGTTACCTCATGCGAGTCTTTTTCCAACATCCGTTTGCCTGTCTGGGGTTGGTGAAATATTTACCGCAAAATGTGGGTGATATTGCCCGTCGCTATATTCAAGACCCCGCTTTGTTAAAGTTTATTGACATGGAGTGTTATTGCTGGTCAGTTGTTCCGGCAGATCGGACGCCGATGATCAACGCCGGGATGGTGTTTAGCGATCGCCACTATGGCGGCATCAACTATCCCAAGGGTGGGGTCGGGCAGATTGCCCATGCGCTGGTCAAGGGCTTAGAGCAAGCAGGCGGCAAGATTTTCTACAAAGCCAGAGTCACAGAGATTGTGCGAGAGCAGGGGCGAGCGGTAGGGGTGCAGCTTGCCTCCGGTCAAATCTATCGGGCAAAGCGCATTGTCTCGAATGCGACCCGTTGGGACACCTTTGAAAAGCTCATCCCTGCCCAGGAAATGCCGACCGCCGAACGCAAATGGCAACAGCGATACCAAAAATCTCCCAGCTTTTTTAGCTTACATTTAGGCGTCAAAGCCGATACATTACCACCAGGAACCGAATGCCATCACATTTTGCTAGACGATTGGCAGCGGATGGAAGACTCTCTGGGCACGATTTTTGTCTCAATTCCCACATTGCTAGATCCGGATCTGGCACCCCCCAATCACCACATTATCCACACCTTCACCCCCAGTTGGGTAGAAGAGTGGCAGGGGCTATCGCCCAGTCAGTATGCTGAACGCAAAGAAGCGATCGCCGCTCAATTGATTCATCGCCTAGAAACAATTTTTCCGGGTCTTGCTGCGGGTTTGGACTATCAAGAAGCCGGTACCCCCCGCACCCATCGCCGATTTTTGGGACGAGACGACGGCACTTATGGACCGATTCCTCGGCGCAAACTGATGGGGTTGTTGGGGATGCCGTTTAATCGAACCGCGATCGCCGGATTATATTGTGTAGGCGATAGCACGTTCCCCGGACAGGGCTTGAATGCTGTTGCTTTTTCAGGCTTTGCCTGTGCCCACCGTATTGCCGTCGATCTGGGCTTGTGAACACCATCAGCTTGAGTGGATGAATGTTAGCCGCGCGCAGCGCGGCTAACATTCATCCACTCAAGCTAAATTAGCCTTAACGCAAGGCAAATCGGCGCACTGCAAACAAGCTGCCCATTAAGCCCACCGAACTCCCCAAGCTCAGCAAACTCAACGGCAGCAAAATCATTTTTTGCGGGCTAAGTTGCAGACCATTTGCCAAAAATTGAATGAAGTCGGGCTGTTGCACCAATAGGCTACTGATAAATTGATGCGTTCCGTAAATCAGCCCCCAGGCAATTAACGCGCCCACCACCCCAAAGGTAATACCTTGTAGGATAAACGGCAGGTAAATCCAGGTATTGGTTGCACCGACCAATTGCATGACTTCGATCTCGCGGCGTCTGGCTAAAACGATCAACCGGATGGTGGTCGTAATCACGGCGATCGCGGTTAACGTCAGCACGGTAGTAATGCCAAAACTCACCCAATTTAACCCCTGATTTAACTGGGCAATCCGCTTGACGGCTTCATCGACATATTGCACCTCATCCACCCCTTGAATCAGGTTTAACTTTTGTGCCAGCAGCGGTACCTCATCTGACGATCGCGCCCTCACCTTAATTTCGTCTACCAGGGGGTTGCCATTCAGTTGTTGCGTTGCCCCCGTGATATCCGAGATTCCCATATCTTTTACCAGGTCATTCCAGGCTTGCTCTTTAGAAACCATTGTGACGGCGGTGACTTCGGGAATATCTTCGACCAACGGTTTTAGGGTAGTCGCTTGCACTCCTGTTTCGAGATACACCGAAACTTCTAACTGGCTACCAAATTGATTCAGCAAATTTTCGAACTGCCAGGAGGCTTGCAAGCTGATGCCAAACAGAAATAACAAGACCGTTACGGTGCTGATCGCTGCCCAATTCATCCAGCCGCCTCGTTGCAACCCCAACAAGGTCTCTCGCATCAGATAGTCTGATTTTGTCAACAGTCGCAGCACGTCTCACACCTCATTTTCAGCAATGCTATCAGTCATGTTGTCGATGGATCGGGGTCATACGCAGAGCGAGGGTCGTAGATCTCTGTATTCATACGGGATCACCCCGCGATCGCCCTCGTAGAATCTCTTGCCTGTACCGATAAGTGATCTAATCGTATGAGTGATTTGCGATCGCCCTCAGTTTGCGTAGACCCAGGGCAGGGGCGCAGCATGTGGCAAAACATCCTTGATTCACTTCAAAAATCCTTGTCCAAATGCTACGCCCTCACAGAGTTGCATGGCTCCGACACAAAATCCGTCAGTATCAGATCTCATTCACAATCCATAGAAGATTCAACTCACGATCCTACAAGTTGTTCATATTACTGACATTCTGAGAATTTGCAGGCATCTAACCAATTTTGTAAATGCTTTGTAACACTGCTTCTTCAAATCTCCGAGTGGATTGTCCATGGACAGATGATTTTTCGGTTGTCCTAAAACAATAATGATTTTTCGCAACACCCATCTGCATCAGCACAGGTCAACCAATCCGCGTAGAATCGCGCTACTGATTTGGGGGATGAATGTGAACATGAACCTCCTGGGTTCACGTTCACATTCATGCTGCTCTTAAGTATTGCCCATGGAGTCAGCCCTTTCACGGAGTTTATCCTGTCAACGGCATCGTTCATGCCGCGTTACCCCTATCAGTACGGCGTTTGAGTTTCCGTAGTTTTCCCAGCCTTTAAGCTCAGTAGTGTTTCTATGAGGGTTTGGTAAGCCCACCGTATTCCTGTCAATTTTCTCTGACGCACCTGGGTATTTTCTTTGTAGATGGGTTGCATCCAGTCTAAATAAACACCTCAGCAGCCCCGCCCCACCTTGCCCCAAGCAGTTTTAAGAATTACTGAAAAACACTCGTCACTGACACTTATCACGCACTATGAACACCAAATTCACCAAAAATTTGCTCGGTACGGCAGCGACCCTTTGCTTGTTGGCAGTTACTGGACAAGCGGCACAGGCAGGAACCTTCCATGATGGCTGGAACTATTCCATCGACTCTTTTAAGGATGGCACCGGGTTAGATGCATCTCGACGGAATTTAATCGTGGGACAAAATAGCGATTTTGAATTCTATGGAATGGCGTTTAAGCAAACGAGCGATCGCGTTTTCTTTGCATTCAACTCAAACTTATCGTTGAACGGATATGCTGATGGCAGCGCTAAAAACGGCAAGATCAGCTACGGTGACCTGTTCCTGAACTTCACAGGACTCGATTTCAATACTGCCAATGCTAACCGCGACTTATTTGCTATTCGGTTTGATAAAACCAACGATACAACCGTTGGCTTAGGGCTTTACGGTGACGTTAGCGCAACCAGCTTAACGACTAAAAACAGCGGTTACACGACCTTACTCAGCCATGACAACAAGGTCACATCGATGGGTGGCACTGCTTCCTATGGAGATTTGACAGCGAACTCTTCCTACTTTAATCGCAACCAGGCGGCTTACACGACCATTTCATCACCCAGCAAAAATGGGCCGGTTCGGTTGGGTGATGTCACATTGCTGAGCGATACGAGCGGTATGGGACTTGACTTTCAACATTTTGGTGCCACAGGTCGCAATACGTTTGGCTTTAGTGTCGATCGCTCGTTATTGCCCACAGGCAATTTTATTGCAGACCTATTTGCAGAATGTGGCAATGACGGAGTTGCTCTCAATGGTGAAGTGAAAGATGTGCCTGAGCCTTCAGCCCTGGCCGGTCTGACTTTCATGGGTCTGGTGGCTGGAGCCAGTCGCCTGCGTCGTCGCAACAATAAAGCGATCGCCTAAAACTCCTTGTAAAATAACTTGAATAATTTTTTTGGGAGAGTGTGGCGAGCCGCACTCTCCCAAAAAAGTTTTGGGTTTTAATTTTGTCAGGATATTGAACCTATAGCAGTTATTAGGACAAGGGTTGTGTGAGAACCCGCGCTCCGCGCGGGTTCTCACACAATCTCCTGATTTAACGGTCTCGACGGTTGTTATATATCCCTAAGATATCGCGGAAAAAAGCGCGGCTCAGCCGCGCTTTTCCTGCGTCCATAGCAGTTTTTGCCTTTTTTGTCAGGAAATGTGCGGTTATCCATTCGTCAGATGAGAACATGATTCATTAAGATAGAAGAGAGATTGTAAAATTTAGTGTTTATTCACTGACGCTAGCGAGCGAAATGTCCATGACTGCCCAAATCCTGGTTGAAAAAAAGAAGTTAAAAAAGGCTCCGTTAGAGCTGCATTATCTGGGCGATCGCGTATTGCGTCAGCCTGCTAAGCGCATTGCCAAAGTAGATGATGAAATCAGGCTACTGATTAAGCAGATGCTTCAAACCATGTACACCGAAGATGGCATCGGGCTAGCAGCACCTCAGGTGGGTGTGAATAAACAACTGCTCGTCGTCGATTGCGAGTTAGATAAACCGACGACTCCTCCCTTCATTCTGGTTAATCCTGTGATCACCAAAAACAGCGCCGATGTCTGTGTGATTCAGGAGGGATGCCTCAGTATTCCCGGTGTTTTTCTCGATGTCGTTCGCCCCGAAGTCATCGAAGTTTCTTATAAAGATGAATATGGGCGTCCTCAAAAGCTGACGGCAACCGGGCTATTGGCACGCGTTATTCAGCATGAAATCGACCACTTGAATGGTGTCATGTTTGTCGATCGGGTTGACAATTCGTTAATGCTGAATGACGAGCTGTCTAAAAATGGATTTTCAGTACAGTCCGTTAAGCCCGTAACCTCAGGCGTTAGCTAACGACAATCCGTAGTGCTGAATCTGAGAATGAATTAGCCGGTGAACCCTTCGGGTTCACCGGCTAATTCATTCTCCCAGCCATTTTGGATCATGT